>NZ_JBSWYH010000009.1:0-175745 GCF_056161025.1 Roseibium sp. AWQ4_254 | reverse complement strand
AACCGGCATAGATTCTCACGTTGCCAGACTGGCGGCCTGCCGGGAGAGTTTAATTTGTCCCGGGTCGAACGTTCGGACTTTCGTCTGCCTGCTTTTGTCATTTACACCTCCATCAACGGGGTGTTGCGACGACCGGTTGAATCCGCCCAATATTGCTCCCACGACTATCAGAAGCTTCTGCGCCAGCATGGCTTCCAGATCTCAATGAGCGGAACAGGAAACTGCTTTGACAACGCCGCCGTGGAAACCTTCTTCAAAACGATCAAGGCTGAGTTGCTATGGCAGAAATCATGGACCTGCCGCCGCGATGCCGAATTGGCCATATTCGAATACATCAATGGCTTCTACAATCCGCGCAGAAGGCACTCGGCTTTGGCATGGAAAAGCCCATTGGCATTCGAAGCCAGGGCCGCTTAAATGAGAACTCGGGGCGGAATCAAACCGTGACAGGTCCACTCGAAGCGCAGATCGATGCGTTCATCGGCTACTACAACCATCACCGCTATCACGAGAGCCTGAAAAACCTCACCCCGGCCGATGTCTACACAGGTCGCGGACAGACCATCCTGCTCGAACGGGAAAAGACAAAAAGGAGGACCATGAGACAACGGCGCTTGCAGCACGATAAATCCGCTGCTTAACTGAAATCCAGGTGCGCCAGACCCTCCTTAAGTCAGGCAGCCATCTGTCTCAAAATACATGACGACGGACAGCTTCCCAGAAACCTGATTCGCCTGGGGTAAAATCGGGAAGCGCTGGACGTTCATGTGTGTGAGGCGAAATCCATCTTAGGGTCTTGCAGCAGATCCTGGACTTGGAGAAGTATGTGATCCGGAGCGATGAGAAAGGTGTCGGATTTTGTATCGGTGACGCCATTCATGGGTGCTTGGGCCCGGTTTCCGACTTCCGGCACACTCTTCATGAAAGTGAGCGTGCACAGATCGCCGGATCGGTAGCCAAGCGTCAGATAGAATATTCTGCGGGCCGGCACTACGCCCGCAACGCTCTAGCTTCTTTGGGTTTTGGTGCGGTCGCCATTGGAAGACGGGAGACCCGCGCTCCTGAGTGGCCGAGCGGGGTGATCGGTAGCATCACTCACTCGGATGACTTGGCCGCTGCAATCGTTTCTCGTTTCGGTCGACCCTATCGTGGAATAGGAATCGACACGGAACGGGATGGTCGTGTCACACCTGACATGTTTCCCTTTGTACTATCGGGAAAGGAACAGCACTTGCGAGAGCGGGCTGCAGGCGTCGAAGCCACGCTGCTCTTCAGTGCCAAGGAGGCGGTGTTCAAGGCAGTCAATCCTTTGGTCGGTAACATGATTGAGTTTGTTGAAGTTGAAATCGATTTCTCGGACGCGGCACGAAACTTTAGAGCACATTACATCGGCCGCAATGCCGACAATGGGATCATCAATACAGGAATAGGCAAATACTCGGTTTTTGGCCGAAACATATTGTCAATTTTTGTGCTTTGAATTGTTGCCAAACGTTCTTTCAGGTCACGCGAGGCGAGGTTCAGCTGATACGCCACCAGGAAGGCGGTGCGGCACTGGTGCTTCAAAGAGCGGCCCGGGCGACATCCTGGCCGGGGCCTCCGTCTATGCCGCTGCCTATCTCTGCGACCCAATCGCCCACACGAAGGCTGCTGTCCGGGGATTTCACGCAAGTTCTTTCTGGCGCGTATCCGTGACGATCCGGATTTGGCCGAAGCCTGGGCGACGCGGCTTGCCAGGGAAATCCAGGTCACGCGCCTGCGCAGCGAAATCCTTTCCCTCAGGACCGTGGCCGACCGGCTGGACACCTGGCTGGCCTGGCACGGAACCCTGCCGCCGAAGGGAGAATGGAACCAGATCGCCCGGCAGATCGGCATCAGCCCGGAAGCGCTCTATCGGGAGATTGGACGGCGGCGTGCACGGTAAAAAGTCTTTGCTTCGCACCATTTCAAGCGACCGGCACATTCTAAGCGTGTCCAAATTGGAATGGCGGCTTTGGTGAACTGAGTTGGAACCTTCGAACGACAGAAATGAGGCGCGAAGCTGCCTGTCAGCTCAAACCAGGAGCCGTCCATCAGTTCCGGGGCCAAAACTGGAATGGCGGCTCAGAATGCCGGATAAAGTGAAGGGACCGTCGTCCTAGGATCAGCGTCTCCGAAAACTCGGCAGGCAGGTCCAGAATTCAAAGCGACTGATCCGGTTAAGATACTGCCTCCGGGCCGATGTTCTTCATTTAGGTCATATTGTGCGGGCTGCAGGTGCAATTGCCAATTAACGGCTTCGTAAGTCCTAACGTCCTAGCTTGTCGCCGATTTCAGATTGCCAATTCCCAGGATCAGACATGTATAAGATTTTCCTTGGATTTTTCCTGTTCGTGACCCTCGCGGCGTGTCAGCATCAACAGCCTGGCGTTTCGGCCTTCCGGATCAACCGAGTGATCGTCGACCCAGGATCAGACGGCTACGGAACGGTTGCCGCCGCACAGCTTAGATCCAAGCTTCAAGCCGTTGCGAACGACATAAACCGCCAACTCAAGCCAGGGGCACCCGTCTACGATCTTACTGTGCGGTTCGACAGGGTGAAATATGTAACACCAAATGGACCGTTCATGCTGGGGCGAAGCACGGTTAAAGGTACGATGCAGGCGGGTTCCTGGAGCTACAGTTTCTCCGCGTCGGATGATGGTGCACCCGGCCTTGGCGAAGCCTTCAACCTCGACAGCTATTACAGTCCTGAGCGCAGCTTCGGCAGGATCGCCAAGCGCATAGCCAACAAGTACTCCAGGCACCTTGCTGACGTGTTTGGGACCCGCCCGGTTCCATGGGACAGCCTCTCACATGCCGCTACCACACCGCTCCGCCAGAACCAGAGCGCTGTCCAAGGAAAGCCCGGCCAAGTGCCTCCGCCGCCGCAGGTTCTGGTCGGCGGGTCCCGTCAGAGCAGAGGCGACCACCCAGTTGACACTTCGGCCGAAATGGCCGTTTGATCGGAGGAGTGGAAAGTCCGGACTGCTGACCCTGGTAATCTTTAGCCGCGGTGTCCGCCTTCGGGATCAGCCTAGGGACCGGTGAATGACCGATCTGGGGACGCACTGCCGCCGTCTTCCGTTGATGCGCTTCGCAGTCGCAACGAATGACGGCTTCGACGGGCCGCAGCGCAGGATGCAGCTCCACCGATGAACGACCGCTCAGGGCCGTTTGTTCCATTTGATCGAAAGTCCGAAAGGTCCGCCTTGCGAACTTTTGCCCTGAACGCAACGAACGGCCGCTTTCGGGATTGGATCGAAAACTTCTCAACGACCGATATGAGGGCGCAGTGCTGACTGTCAGCTTAAGCATCTTCTCCCGCAGCCAGAACATCCTCGGAAATCTCCTGCCTCAGCTTCGGTCCTTTCGCCAATCTTCTCCCCAGCGCGGTGACGAAGGCATCGTACCGCTCACCGGCGTTGACGCCGGACCTTGCCGTCAAGTTGGGGCAGAGATTGCCGGCCACGCCGAAGAGCCAGGTGAAGATCCCCAATCTCGCAAAGCTGTTCGTCACGCACCTGATTGACATAGGCGTCGCGACGCGACCGCCTCTGACGCCCGCGCAGGCTGAACGCGCCGAACTGTTGGGCAACTTCGAAACCTATCTGGTCCGGCAGCGAGATCTCAGCCCACGCACGATCTATCATGTGCTCCGGTTCGCGGATCGCTTCCTCGATCATCGCTTCGGCGACGATATGCTCGACCTGCCGGCGCTGAACGCCAAGGATATCGTGGCGTTCATGGAATATCTTGTGACGCGCAAGCGTCCGTTCCGCGACAAGACGCCGGCCACGCATCTGCGCAGCTTCTTCCAGTATCTGTTCGCTCAGGGCCTCACGATGACCAACCTGTCGCTCTGCGTCCCTCGGGCGCACAAACCCTGGGGCGCAAGACTGCCCCGTTATCTGTCGCCTGAGGAGGTAGAGGCCGTCGTTGCCTCGGTGCGCAGCAATCCGCGGCGCGGTGCCCGGGACTACGCCATGCTGTTGCTGATGGCCCGTCTCGGCCTGCGTGCGCCGGAGATCATCGCGATCCAGTTGGAAGACATAGACTGGCGCGCCGGCGAACTGATGGTTCGCGGAAAAGGCCAGCATCATGATCGGCTTCCTATACCGCCAGACGTCGGAGAAGCGATCAGCGAATACCTGCGCGAGGACCGCTCCTCCGCAACCACGCGCGCGCTGTTCGTGACGCATCGGGCACCCAATCGCCCGTTCAAGGACAGCCAGGTCATCAACACGATTTTGAAGGAGGCGTTCGCTGCGACAGGCGTTAAGCCGCTAACACCCTACGTCGGATCGCATGTTCTGCGCCACAGCCTGGCAACGAACATGGTTCGCGCTGGTGCCTCGCTGGAGGAGATCGGCGATCTGCTGCGACATCGGTCGCGGGCGACGACGATGATCTACGCGAAGCTCGACACGGATGGTCTGCGTTCCATTGCCCAGCCCTGGCCGATCGCGGAGGTAGCACGATGAGCTTCCTCGATGAGATGGACCGCTACCTCACCATCAGAAGGCAACTCGGCGCCGATCTGAGTACCGAAGAACGGATACTACGCCGCTTCGTAGCATTTGCCGACCGAGATGGAGCGCAACACATCAGCACAAACCTTGTCATGAGCTGGCTCGAAAGCCTGCCTTCCGCCAGCGCCGGAACCAGGGCGACACGCTTCAGGGTCGCCCGCCAGTTTGCCGAATGGTTGCACGGCATGGACCCAAGGCACGAGGCTCCGCCACGGGGATTGGTGCCGGGCCGTGTTCAGCGTTCTCACCCCTATATCTACAGCGACGCCGAGATCGTTGCGATCATCGAGCATGCGCGATTGCTGCCTTCGGTCTATGGCATGCGCGGCCTGACCTCCTCAACGCTGTTCGGCCTGATCGCTGTAATCGGGCTCCGGATCAGTGAGGCTCTCGGGCTCACCCCCCCGATCTCGATACCGAAGCCGGCGTGCTTCATGTCCGGCAGGGCAAGCTCGGTAAGGAGCGGTTGCTCCCGTTGGACCCAAGTGTGGTGCAACGGCTGCAAAGCTACACCAGCGAGCGCGACCGGCTGCTTGGCCGCCAGCCGGAAGCATTCTTCGTGACCTGTGAAGGGCGCCGTCTTGGCGACTGCAGTGCGCGCTACAACTTCGCGCATGTCTGCCAGCAGATCGGATTGCGAGAACCGCAGCTTTATCTCAGGCACGGCCGTGGCCCGCGCATCCACGATCTTCGCCACACCTTCGCGGTGCGCACCATGCTGAGTTGGTACCGATCGGGCAAGGACGTCGGCCGCGAAATGATCAAGCTCACGACATGGCTTGGTCATGCGAACCCCGCCCACACATACTGGTATCTGGAAGCGGTCCCGGAACTGCTGGAACTGGCCTCTGCCCGAATAACCGGTTCAGCAGTGGAGGTGGAAACTCGATGAAGACGAGCAACTTCCCTGCGCTGATCCAGCGCTTCTTCACCGATCGGCTCTGTACCCAGATGGAGGCAAGTCGTCATACCATCGCCGGTTATCGCGATACGTTCCGGCTGCTGATCCAGTACGCGAGCGCGCGCTATGGAAAGCCACCAACGAAACTGACGATCGAGGATCTCGATGCCGATCTCGTCGCCGACTTCCTGACCTATGTCGAAACGGTGCGTGGGAACACGGCTCGCACCCGCAATACAAGGCTCGCCGCCATCCGTTCATTCTTCCGCTATGTCGCATTGACCGATCCGAGCTGGCTTCTTCATGCCGAACAAGCGGTATGTGAAACGTAGCGTCACGTTCCTCGATACTGACGAGATCGCGGCTCTGCTGGCCGCGCCGGATCGAACGACGTGGGCGGGGCGGCGCGATCATGTCTTGCTGGTACTTGCACTTCAAACAGGTTTACGCGCTTCCGAGTTGGTCAACCTGCGCTGCAAGGATGTTGTGCTTGGCACCGGCGCCCACATCCGTTGCATCGGCAAAGGACGAAAAGAACGCAGCACGCCTCTTCGTCGTGATACCGCCAAACTGATCCAGACCTGGATCGGCGAACGCCGCGAGAGCGACGGACCGCTGTTCCCGTCGATCCGGGGTGAGAAGCTCAGCCGGGATGCATTGGAGCACCTGGTGCGCAAGCATTGCCTGACGGCATCGCGAGATTGCCCCAGCATTGTAGGCAAGCGCGTCACGCCGCACACGCTGCGCCACAGCACGGCGATGGAATTGCTTCATCATGGCGTCGACCAATCGGTGATCGCATTGTGGCTCGGGCATGAATCCGTGGAAACAACCCAGATCTATATCCACGCCGATATGCGACTGAAGGAAAAGGCGCTAGCTCAGGTCATCAGCCCGGAAACACACCCTGGACGGTATCGTCCCAACGATGAACTGCTCGCCTTCCTCGAGGCGCTCTGATTATGCCGAACCGCCGCATGGCCGAACCCAGGCACAAAAGCCGACGGGCTCGGTCATGCGGCATAATCCGGTTTACGGCATAATGACCGATTTCGTGCAGGGCGGTTCTGTGCCAGTTAATCGGCTCGAAGTAGGCCTGTGGCGGCGGCACGACCACAAAGTCGTGGGCCGAATCGTAGAACGCCTTGTCACCGCCGATGCGGAAATCTATGCCGGTCGCCTTGATGAGCGCCTCGACCTTCAGTTCGATCAGGCCGGGTGGAGGCGGCGGGATGGTAACGGCGATATCCTCGGGCAGCCCCTCGCACTGCGCCGTGTTGAATACGGTGAACCGTTTGAGGAACGGGATGGCCTGCGCCTCCTCTCCGGTTTCGCGGGCACGCGTCTTCTCGTCCTCGGGAACGAAGCGGTCGGCATAGACGACGGTCGTACCGCGTTCGCCCTTGCGTACGTTTCCGCCAAGGGAAAGGGTCTGCCGGAACGTGAGCCAGCCCTGACCGGGGAAGCCATGCTGCACTACGGCGCCCCAGAGAAGCAGGATGTTGATGCCGCTATAGCTTCGACCCGTGCTGGCATTCTTCGGCAAGCCGAGCGGGGCTTTCGCAGCGGACGTTCCCCAGGGCCGCACCCAGGGCACGCGGCCCTCTTCCAGCTCGGCGATGATCTTGTTGGTGATTTCGTCGTAGAGGTTCGCCCTCGCCGAGCCGGCGCGTCGGGTGCGATCATATCTGGACATCGCGGTTCTCCGCGACGGGCGCCGGAAACCACTTCTCCAGCTTCCAACCCGTCACGGCAAACCCCGTCCGCACTCTCACTCTCAGGGGGCGTTGCGGGGCCTCCCCGCAAAAGGGGGTGGCCGGCAACGCAGTGCCGACCAGGGGGAAGGCCTTCCCCCGCATAGTCGTAAAGCCGTATAGGCGGAACGCAGGATTTCAGAACGCGAACACCACCTGTGCATTCGGCTTGCGCAACCGCGAAACGGGCCTGGAAACGCGCGGGCAAGGGTCGAAGCAGATCTTCTTCCTCTCCACATCACATCCAGCCAAGCCACGCGCTGCTTACGTCCCGACCCGGACCAACTGACGCTCAAAATAGCGTTCAACATCCTGGTTCACCTCAATTGCCAAGGTCGCAAAGGCCTCAGGCCTCCCCGTGACGCAGAGTGCCAGATCCCGGTAACATGGAACCATTTATCCCTGGCATGTAAGATGATGGTTTCGCATTGCTTGAGCGATATGACGATCACACTCCTCAGAAGAATGACGCTTTATGCGTTGGCGGTTTTAAGGCACCGACACGCATTCCTTCGACCCAAGTGTAACTGCTAATTATAAAGCTATGGCTTTCAAATATGGTCGCTTAATAAATTCCTGGCTTTATCAATTGAATTAATATATCAAGTCATAACTTGATAAATACTCATCTTTAATAAAGTCACAAGTTTATGAAACCCGCGATTCGGAACAGAGCCCGGGATCGGCTCGACAGCAAACTGGCGTCGATCAAACCAATCGACAGGTTCGCCAGGCCATCAAAAGGATGGGTCCGCGCCATTCGCGACGCGATCGGCATGACGGGCGCCCAGCTCGGAAAAAGGCTTGGCATGACCGCCCAGGGCATTGTCAGCCTCGAGCGCTCTGAGGCGGGTGGCACGATCCAGCTCAACACGCTACGTCGCGCTGCTGAGGCGATGGACTGCGTGCTTGTCTATGCGCTCGTGCCCAAGACAAGCCTCACCGAGATGGTCGATCACAGGGCGCGCGAAATTGCCTTGCAAGCACTCGGCCGCGTCTCGCATTCCATGGCGCTCGAGGATCAGCAGGTCGATCGCGACCTGGAGAAGCGCATCCAGACCTATATCGAGACGGCGTTGCGCGATCGCGATCTCTGGGAGACCACGTGAGCGACGTCTTTGCACAGCCCGACGATGCAACGCCCCTTGATGCAGAAGAGCGAGAGGGACTGCTGCAGACGTGGATCACGACCCGTGCCGACCCTCAATGAAGCTGAGCAGGCGAATATAGATGATGCGGTCGCCTGGATCGATCGCCGCCGCAGTGCGGATCTATTGACCGAAGGTTTCGTTTTCGAGCTGCACAAGAGGATGTTTGGAGATGTCTGGTCGTGGGCTGGCTCGGTCCGGAAAACCGGAAAGAATATCGGCATCGACCCGCAACAAATCCATCTGCAACTCGGCGGCTTGCTGCGCGACGTCCAGTACTGGATTGGGCACGGCTCCTTCTCGCCCGATGAAATCGCAGTTCGGCTTCATCACGGGGTCGTTGCCATCCACCCCTTTCCCAATGGAAATGGCCGTCACGCTTGACTCATGGCGGATCTTCTCATCGCCCGGCTCGGAGGTGAGCCTTTCAGTTGGGGCGGCGGAACTCTGCGTGACATCGGAACTCTTCGCGCCGAATATATCGCCGCGCTGCGCGCTGCCGACAATCACGATTTCGCGCCGCTGCTGGCGTTTGCGAGAAGCTGATGATCGCGGTTACGTCCCAGTTTGGCGATGCCAGCTTCCGACCGTTGCTGAGCTTCGTACGTGAGCATCGCGCAACGATCCTCGAGCAGTTCACGCCGACCGACTTTTGCCTGGCGTTGATCGACGGTCGAAATCAACCCGATCTTGTTACGGAGGCGCTAGCGCTCTTGGCCCCGCCTGAGCCCGATGTTCAAGACTATGCGATATCGAGCGCCTACGCTCGTCTGATTGGGGAAGATGTGCGCAAGGCACTCTCAGAACCGCGACGAGGCCGATCTCGGCACCGAGATGCCTGGGATCGGCGGCTTTCTTGAAAAGGATGGTGTAGACGACCGCCTTGTTTTGGAAGGCAACCGCTGCGATCTCGGCGGGCAGCGTGAACACCACGTGGAAATAGGGCACCGGCAGAAGTTCGCTCGCACGCGCGGCCAGCCAGTCCCGCGCCACCGCGGCCTGGCACTTCGGGCAGTGCCGGTTGCGGCAGGAATTGTAGGCCACACGCACCGCTCCGCAGGCCCGGCACCCCTCGATATGGCCACCAAGCACGGCGGTGCGGCACAGCTCGATCGCGCTCATCACGCGCCGCTCGACGCGGCCCAGATGACCGTGATGGGCTTGCCGATAGGCTTCGCCATGGTGGTGGAAGATATCCGCCACCTCCAGTCTCGCCGACATGGGACTGCGTCAGTTCGGCGGCACCACTTCGATCTTGAGCCGGTCGAGCGGGTTTTGCGTGCGCCGAATGAGACCGCTGGAAACTTCGGTGTAGCACCGTGCTTGACAGGTTGTTGTGGCCGAGCAGAACCTGGATGATGCGGATGACGATGCCGTTCTCAAGCAGATGTGTTGCGAAGGAGTGCCTAAGCGTGTGCACCGTCACGCGCTTGCCTATGCCGGCGGCGGCCCGCGCCGACCTGCAGGCGGCATGAAGAACCGTAATGCTGATCGGGCCGGACCCGTCGCGGCGGGGAAACAGCCAATCGGGAGGCCGCGCCAGCCACCAGTAGATTCGCAGGATATGCAGGAGTGCGCGGACAGCATCACTTAGCGGTCCATGCCGCCCTTACTGTGGCGGACCCGAATGACACCGCGCTGGCGGTCGATGTCGGCCACCTTAAGGCTGACTACTTCGGAAACACGTAGACCCGCCAGATAGGCCGCAGTCAGTGCCGTGCGCGCTTTAAGCGTTCGGTCCACGCAAAAATGTCCTCGAAATCCAATACCAAAATCCTCCAAAGAAACGCAAATTCAGCCACTTCCAGGAGGAGGTCAACAAATCAAACGATTGCCCTTGGCTCCGCGTAACGCCCAGATGCTAACGCACGATCATCCGGCTGCCGATCAAGCGGCCACGGTCATGTATGGAGAGTATGAACCAACCAACCCCGAGCAACAATGGATTGCTGCTGTGAAAATTTCCCGCCTAAATCGATTTTTTCCACTTTTAATTTAGTCGAAGATTAGATAGCAAATAAACAGACTAGCAATTTTTACGAGGGTCTAGGTATGATTTTGACGGGTGAAGCCGAAAAAGTAAGACCATTTATTGGCGTTCAGACTGTCAACGACACACTTAAAACGCGTATATCGAACTTCCTTAAAGGAAGTGCCGCTGAATCTAACAGCAACTTGCGGGAAGACATTATCAGATGGATTTTCGACGAGGATTTTCTGGTCGTCAACATCGCGAATTTTTGCTCAAATCTACAAAGTTTTCGCGAATTCTGCATTCAACTTTCGGAACTTCTTGGGACGTTGATGATCCAAAATGATGCCGGCGATACCGTCATTGAAGTGTTTAACCGGAATGTCGGCAGGATTGAGCAAGGAGCCCGATATCACCAGACACGGCAAGGCGGGGACATTCACACCGATTCCGTCAACCGTATCGAGCCGATGGATTACCTGGTGCTGGGGTGCGCGGCACCGGCCTTGATCGGCGGCGAAACGATCCTGCTTCGGGCACAAGATGTCGTGAACGAACTCGCGCATCTGCCGGACGTGCTGAATATCCTGCGTTCCAAATTCTATTTCGAGGGACGGGGAATGTCTTCGGACGTTCAACTCTTCGAACTCCCCGTTCTCTCCGAAAAGGATGGAAAGCCCAGATTCCGGTATCTCCGTTCCTATATTGCATCTGCTCACGAAAGGGCGGGTGAACCCCTGACGGCTGATCAGGAGTATGCCTTCGACGTTCTGGACTCCGCGCTGGAGACTTCCAGCCTGCAGTACCGCGTAACACTTCGCGCGGGCGACATCCTGATCGCCGAAGACACGTCGGTTTTTCATGGACGGACCAGTTTTGTCGACGGTCCCGTTCCGGGAGGCTGGGCGCCGCGAAGGCACATGCTTCGCTGCTGGATTTCCTGACCTCCTCTCATCGATCCCGTTGTGAGTTCATCAACAATGTCAAAGTTTTCCTTGGCCATCGTCGGTGGCGGCCCAAATGCACTTTATTGTATCGAGCGTTTGCTTGCGCGCACCGAAAAGAGCCCGGCACTCGCGAAGCTTCTGTCAATCCATGTCTATGACGCGCAGGGAAATTTCGGAGCTGGGTGTCACTACCCGGACCAGCCGGTCACCAACCACCTGAACAGGATAGCGTCGCAGATTTCCTTCGGTGCGGACGAAAGCAACCGGGATCAGGTTTCGGCATTGTTGCCGGAACATCGGCGGGAAACGCTTTTTTCCTGGTGCATGAAACAATACGCAGAGACCAGGAATGAGCGTTACAACGTTTCTGAAAGAGAGTGGGTGGACAGGGGACTGTTCGGCGAAGCGTCCTGTGACGTCTTCAAACAGTACGTTGCCGCCCTAAAGGCGCATGGTGTGAAGGTCGAGCTTGTCCGGGACAAGGTCACCGGGGTTCAAAAGAAGGGCGAAGAGTACCTTCTGAGCCTGGAAAAAGGTGGCCTCCCAGCCCGGCATGCGGCAATCATGCTGTGTACGGGTCATCCCATTTCTGAACAAAGCCAGGCATCCCGCAAAGATTCGGCAAATGGTGAGGCGAACTACGTTCACAGCGTCTACCCGATCGAGCGTATTGACGCAGATGTCATCAAGCCGGGTGAAACGGCGATATGCAAGGGAATGGGATTGGCCGCGATCGACGTCATCCTGAGGTTGACGGAGGGGCGCGGCGGATATTTCGTTCCGACCGGCGATACCGTCCGGCCTCTCAGATATGTGCGCAGCGGTTTCGAGCCGAAACAAATCTTTGCTTACAGCTCGACCGGAGTGTTTCTGTTCGCACGGGCCTATAACGAAAAGCTCAACGATCCCGATCTTTTCGAGACGGGTCATTATTTCACGCCAGGCTTGATCGACCGTTTGCGCCAGTCCGTCGGGATCGCAGCTCACGACCCGCGCGGAAACGAAATACGTCAGCTGGACTTCGGGCGCTTCGTTCTTCCGGTCATGGTGCTGGAAATGCAGCGGATCTACTATCAGACCCTATTCGGAAAGCCGGAATTCGAAAAGTTCCGAAGCGAAGTTGATACTCTCGTCGACTGGTTTGCCGACGGTGGCGCGCAGAGCTTCGATAGCATCAATGCGGCGCTGCACGGATTGTCCGAACCCGTGGAAAGATATTTCACGGAGCTCGCCGGGCGCCTGTCCCGCGCACTGGACGGAAGCGAAGGCCTGGCCGAAACGGATGTTCCGGCACTGTGCGCGTTTGTCAGGGTCTATGCGGGTCGACGCGTGCAAGAAGGCGAACCTTTGGCCGTGCTGGCCGAGGCGCGGACAATTCTGGCCGAGCCTTCGCCGTTCCTCCATGAGCCGTGCCCCATCCGGCATGTGTTCAAGTGGACCGCGTTGATTGAACCGCTGAAGACTTTCCGGGACGCACCCCGGGAAGCCCTGCGGCAGTCTGCCTATTCTGCCTTTCTCAAGGACCTGGCGGAGGCGACGCAGGGGAACATATCCAATCCCCGGAAAGCCGCGATCGACGGCGTTTGGCGCGATATGCGCGATACGGTCAGATATTGTGTCGAATTTGGCGCGCTGCTGCCGGATTCCCAGAAGTTTTTCATGAACACGGTGCACCGGATCACCAACCGGGTCGCCGTCGGCACTTCGCTGAAAATGATGACCAAGATCATGGCGCTGGTCGATGCTGGCATTCTGGATCTGTCCTTTGGACTTGCACCTGATCTCGAGGAAACGTCCGGCGGATTTCAACTGTCCAGAAATGGAGGGGCGGAACGCGTCCGCGGGCAGGTCCTGTTCAATGCCTCTGTTCACAAGTTCGACCTTTCGCGCACACAAGACCCGCTTTACCGCTCGCTTGCCGAGAACGGACTGATCCGCGAATGGGTCGTTTCGTCGACTGACGGCGGGCGGTTTGCAACGGGTGGCGTCGAAGTCGATCGCCAGACCAATCTGGTGGTTGGCGCTGATGGTCTTGTGAATCCCCGCATCGGGCTGCTCGGCACGCCAAGCGAAGGACCGCTGTATTTCCACCTCGCTGCGGTTCGACCCTACTGCGCCGATCCCGTGATCGCAGACGCCGACAAGGCAATCTCCGCATTGCTGCAAAACCTTCAGGAGGATCTCCCGGAATACGGAGACCTCTGCTTCACGGGTGTTTCCGCAAAAGACAAGGAGTTGCGACCATGACGACGACGCTGGAGGAATTCCGGGACGCTTTCCAGACCTCCGAGCTGCTCGTTTACGCGAACGAGAGCTGGACCTGGTCCGTCCGTCCACAGCAGTCGACCTTAGGCGCATCCGTTCTTTCGCTGAACCGTTTTGCCGCACGCATGTCGGATTTGACGGAGCGGGAGGCGCTGGATTTGCGCGATGCGCTCACGAAGATGGAAGCCGGACTACGCAGTGCCTTCGGGTTTGAAAAATTCAATTACCTGATGCTGATGATGGTGGACGACCATCTCCATTATCACTGCATTCCCCGCTACTCCCAACCCAAGGACTTTGGCGGACGAGCGTTTCCGGACACGGGCTGGCCGAAGTTTCCGGCACTGGGTGACGATGCCGCAAGCGGTGACCAGGCGGTTCTCAAGGCAATCGCCGAACACCTGAAAAAGACGCTCTAGGGGAACCGATGTTTTTTTGTCCTTTGAATAATCCCGATGCGCCATTTGCGATTGCTTTCGTCGGTAATGACGGCGCGGGAAAAAGCACGCTGTCGAAGGCAATTCGTTCAGAACTCGAAAATCGGGTTTCGGTGAAGCGCATCGACAAGTGGGATGTTATCCGAGAGGATATTTATCCCGAATATTCCTTTATGGGCAACGATCTGCCGCTGCTGCGCCGGTGCACGTCACAGATGCAGGAGGTGACGCGGACGCTGTTTTTGTTCTGGACCCTTCACGGCACCTTGAAACCGGAAGTCCTCCAGGGCTGCGATGTCGTGGTGCTTGACGGCTACTGGCCGAAACATGCCGCCTCCGAAATCCGCTATTCGGGACAGACCGCATTGGTCGA
Source organism: Roseibium sp. AWQ4_254 (assembly GCF_056161025.1). Lineage (NCBI taxonomy): Bacteria > Pseudomonadati > Pseudomonadota > Alphaproteobacteria > Hyphomicrobiales > Stappiaceae > Roseibium > Roseibium sp. AWQ4_254. The sequence continues at coordinate 161,398 of NZ_JBSWYH010000009.1, read as the reverse complement.
AGCCGCCGTTCAGGCGATGCCGGTTCCCAATATCACTTTCTTTCTGGATATCGAGCCGGCCGAGTCCTATCGCCGCCGGTCAGAGGATGGCGATATTCCGCTGGTTCCCTACGAGTGCGGTCTGGATCAGGACCTGTCGGAAACTTCGTTCCTGCGCCATCAGGGCGCGGTGCGGGACCAGCTCATCGACTGGAGCGAAAAATTCAACTGGCACCGTATCGATGCCGCGCGTCCCTGCGACGAGATACGTGCCGAAATACTGGACCTGATATCCATGGCTCTACAGGAGAAAGCAGATGCTGCAGCATAAGATTGCGCTGCCGGTCAACGCGACAGAGAGCAGTGTCTACGACCTGTGCAACATTTCGGCTGACGCATATCTCCGGGAAACCGATGTTGCCTTTGCCGGCGGTTCGATCGTCGAGGGTCTCGGAAACCGGTTTTCGGACGTCGATGTTCACGTGATCACGGATCGGTACCGCCTGTCGGAAGAGATCGACGTCGCCCGTCACTATCGTGTGCTTACGCCGTCGCGAAGCATCGTCAAGGAGGGCGATACCGGCCAAGAGATTTTTCTCATTCACACCCTGATCCCGGGCACGCAAATCAAGGTCGATATTGAATATCGCACATATGAAGGTCTCGATGCGCTTGTCGACCGTCTGCACGAGGTATTCGACTACGCAGTCAACTCGCCCCTGCTCTTGACCAAGGACATCGACCACCGGGAAAAAGCCTTCCTGAACCGGCTGTTCACCGGGATCACACTCCACAACGAAGACAGACTGGCCGATATTCGCAAGGCTATTGGCAAAGACCGGTTTCTGTATCTTCTCTACCGCTGGAAAGCCTCGGATTTTTCGGTCCTTATCGACTTGATCGGCGCCTATGAACAGGACGAACTCGAGCGGGCCTGCGATCTGGCGCGCGAACGGCTCATTGCCGAGTTCCAGGCATTCGTTCATCTGGCTGGCTGCACGAATTTCAATCGAAAGTGGCTGCTGTCCTACGCCCGTAAAGTCTCGATCGATCCGGGCCTGCTTGCGCGCTTCGAGCGGTTGTTTCTGCTGGACGGATATGACCTTCGGCAGAACCCGCGAAAATATGTGCGCGACACCGTGGATTTTGTCGACGACGTGATGTTCGCGTCGGAAGCCTATCTTACCGGATCGCAGATCTATCCACGAAAGGAGGCGGTGCTGAGCGCCATAGACGCCACTCTCGAAGGTGTCGACGACGCGTATGCACACAGTGAAGCGGAATACAGGAAGAAGGCCTATGGCGTCGCAGGCAAACCGACATGGAGGCAGTTTGAGCAGCCATGAGCAGCCGCGTCCCCGTCATCGGAATCTCCTGCTGTTTTCGCACGATTGACGTCGCGAATATCGGAGCGGTCCGCCATCACACGGTCTACGAGATGTATGCCGACTATGTGCGGGATATTCTTGGTGCAGCGCCGGTTCTGATACCGGCCCTTTACAAAAACGCCGGTCCTGAGGTTCTCGGCGCGCTTCTGGACACACTGGACGGCCTCCTGCTTACGGGCAGCCCCTCCAATGTCCGCTTGAGGCCCGATCCGTCCAGCAAGGACGGGTTCAGTGAGACCGAAGACTTTGTGGGCGGAGAGGATACGCGCCGAGACTGGACGACGCTGCCGCTGTTGAAACGCGCCCTGGAGCGTGGACTGCCGGTTCTCGGGATCTGCCGTGGCATGCAGGAAATGAATGTTCTGCGCGGGGGCAGCATGATCAATGAATTGCATCTCAGGCAAGGCAGGATTGATCATCGCTCCGACAAGACAGTGCCTTATTGGGAGCGGTATGGCCCGGCGCATCCCGTGATACCGCAACCCGATAGCTGGATCGCGGACCAGTTGGCCAAAGCCGGTAACGGCAATGCGCCGGTAGTGGTCAATTCACTCCATACGCAAGCCGTCGACAAACCTGGAGCGGGCATCTCGGTCGAACTCCTGGCCGAGGACGGAACGGTCGAAGCCATTCGTATCGCCGACGCCGGCAATTTCGCATACGGCGTTCAATGGCACATCGAATGGCACCACGACGATGCAGCCGTCAACAGGATCATTTCGTCGGCGTATCTTGAGGCGTGCCGGTCGCACGCCGCTTTGCGAGGCAAGGCCCCGATATGAACCTGGTTGCGACAACCTCAGAGGGACGGCCTTCACGGATTGCTTCTTCCTGCACCGGTGGCTTCGCCGACGATGTTAAAATCTGGAAAGGGATGCCCGATCCGGGAAAGATCTTTGTCAGCGACAAGCGGGCAAGTTCGGGTTCTCTGTGTCTGCCCCTGGGCCTTGACTGCAGCTCCTATGTGGCAAGCGTCGCCTTTCCCCGCACTCAAGGGTTCCAGCCCGATGCGGAACTTGTTGCGCGGACCTATGGACAACTGGTGGCACTCGCCGTCGAGGCAGGATGCGGGCGTCTGACGCTCGTGCCTCCGGATGCTGCCGAACACGTCCTGCCCTGCCTGGTCGAGGCCCTCGTCCGTCAGGACATGGCTGGAGCAGGCACGCTCGAGCTCAATCTGTCGGCCTTTCCGGAGAACATTCGCCGGCAAGCTGAACGAGTGGCGCAGGGAAAGTCGCTGGCGCGGCAGATCACGGAAGCGACGCCTGACCTTCCGGTCTTTGAGTTGGCCGAACTGGCAGCTCACACACTGGCGACGGCCGGTGTAAAGGTTGAAGCGGTCTCCGAGAAAGCCATTTCCGAAGAGTACCCCCTGCTTTCCGCTGTGGCAGCCGCAACTTCCGCCAATCCGGATCGCCGTCCCAGCGTCTTGCGGATACAGCTTGGCTCCCCGAGTGCCCGGCGTGCTCTCTTTTGCGCCGGCAAGGGTGTTGTCATGGATACCGGCGGGGTGGACCTAAAGCCTGCAGGCCAGTTCGGTATGTCGCGCGACAAGGGAGGAGCCGGAGCGCTTGCCGGCTTCCTTCTGGCGGCAGCCGGGGCAATGCCGGAAGATCTCTTTATCCGTGCGGAACTGGCTTTCACCTGGAACGGTCTCGGCGGTAACGCCATAACGCCGGACCATTGCCTGACATCTGCAAGTGGATTGCGGGTACAGGTCGGCAACACCGATGCCGAGGGCCGCCTTCTTCTGTCCGATGTTGTCGCCTCCCTCTTGTCGGCCCGGGCGGCCGCTTCGGCCCAGTCAGCCGATTTCATAGCGCTCGCGACGCTGACCGGCCACGCCGGGAGAGCATTCGGCAAACGAAGTGTTCTCGTCGGCGATGACACAGCACAGCAGCGCGGGCTTGACCGAATGCTCTTCGATGCGGCATCCCGTATGGGCGAACGGGCGGCAGTCTCTCCGTTGTGTCCGGAAGACTTTGACGTGATGCGGTCTGCAAGACCGGGGATCGATCTTGTTGCCGCAACTCCGGCCAATTCGGTCTCGACACCGCGCGGCCACCAGTATCCCTGTGCTGTCATCAAAAAATTGTCCGGCTGGTTTTCGAAACCTGTGCCGGAAGCCGATTGCTTTCTTCTTGCTGACATAGCCGGGGCGAATACGCGTTCCGACGTTGTGGGCCAACGTGCGGGTGCGCCGATGGTCGGGGCTCTGGCCGCCCATTACCTGTTCACCGAGGAGGCAGCAGCATGAAAGCCGTGTCTCCCAAGCGCAGCGTTGTCATCAAACTGGGCGGTGCATTTTTCTCGGACAAGAACAAGCCCGGAGTCGTTCACCACGAAAAACTGTCCAGGTTCTGCACCGATCTCGCCCACGTGTTGGAGAATGACACCAGATCGGCCGGGGTGTCCGTACTTCTTGTATCGGGAGGCGGCAGCATCGGTCACCACGCAGCAAGCCGCTACAAGGTTACGGAAGGGGCCCTTGGCTGCGACCTTCGGAACGTCTACCGGATGTCCAGGGCCATGTTCGAGATGAAGTCGGACCTGTGCGAACGCTTCGCCGAGCTTGGCGTCGCTGCGTTTCCGCTGCAGGAAGCCGCCCTTTTGTCGGTGAACAGCCGAGGGACGCTCGATCTGGATATTTCCCAGCTCGGACTGATCATCTCGCTTGGCATGATGCCCGTCATGTCAGGGGGCTTTGTCTTCAGCCAGTCCACAGGTGTTACCGCGTTGAACGGTGACCGTCTTGTTATGCAACTGGGACTGGAGCGGGACCTGGGCGTCGAAAGAGCGCTCTTCCTGTCTGGAGAGGACGGGTTGCTGGATGGCGATTTGAACCCTGTCGCCGTTCTTTATCCGGACCAGCAAGCGTTCGCGATGCAGCTCGTGCGTGATTTTCCACGCGCTGGATTGGATGTCACCGGCGGTATGCGCACGAAACTCGAAAGTTGCTTTGCTCTTGCGCGGGCCGGCGTTGAAACAAGGATCTTCTCCGGAAACTCCTGCGTTCGTGAAACGCTTGCATCCGCCCTCTTTGGCCAATCGGACGCCGGAACTCTGTTCCACCCGGAAAAAACAAAACAATATGAGTGTCTTCAGCCATGATCATTCCCGCTGAAATCTGGTCGTTTGTCGTTCTGCTCAGTGCCGTCACGCTTGTTCCAGGGCCGAACGTCATCATCGTTGTTCAAAACGCCCTGCAGGGGGGACTCTCTGAAGGCATCAAGACGATATTCGGCAATCTAACGGCGCTGTTGGCAATGGCTGCCGTGGCCGCGTTCGGTCTGGGGAGTCTATTCCTGATATATCCGCAGTCGTTGACGGTGTTGAGGCTGCTCGGTTCGGCCTACCTATTGTATGTCGCCTGGAATCTCAGCCGCAGCGCCCTGAAATCGCTGGGCGATTCGGTAACCGTCAGTCTGGACGCCGGAATTGCCGGGAAGCGGAACAGCTATCGGGACGGCTTGCTGATCTCGTTTTCCAATCCAAAGGCCATCATCTTCCTGATGTCGGTCTTTCCTCAGTACATTGACCCCTCACAGAGCCGCTTCGGCCAATTTGTTGCCTTGTTCGGCGCTCTGATCGCGGTCGTGTTCGCAATCCATTTCGGCTTCGCAAGCCTTGGTGCGCAACTCCGGCGCACCGGTCGCATGAAAGCCGTTCTGATCGCAACCAAACTTGTCGCAGCGGTGCTTCTCGCCGTGTTTTCCATCGCAACCTGGAAATCCATCTTCTTCTAGACAGGAGACGTCAAAATGTCTGAACCGAGCACTCTTGGTATCGATCATTTGGGCCTGAGCGTCAGGGACCTCGATGCCAGCAGGACCTTCTTTGAAAAAGCGCTGGGGTGGACCCAGTTCGGTGGCAACCCGGATTATCCTTCAGCCTATATGACTGACGGCACTTCCAAAATCACATTGTGGCAGTGCAAGGGCGACGCGATCAACGGATTCAACCGGCACAGCAATGTTGGTCTCCACCATCTCGCCCTCAAGGTGCCGACGGCCAATGCATTGCGCGAGACCTTCGAATCCGTGCGCGCCTGGCCGGGCGTGGAAGTCGAGTTTGCTCCAGAGTTTTCCGGAACGGGGCCGAAAGAACATTTCATGATTTACGAGCCCGGCGGAACGCGGCTCGAAGTTTCCTACGATCCACGCTGAATTTTCAAGGTCTCCCTAGGGGAAAGAAAGATGATTGAAGACGTTTCTTCCAAAAGCAAAAAACTGAAAGACATGTTGACGAGCAACTCGCTCGAATTTCTTATGGAAGCTCATAACGGGCTCACCGCAAAGATCGTGGAACGGACGGGTTTCAAGGCCATTTGGGCTTCAGGATTGTCGATTTCTACCGCCTTCGGTGTTCGCGACAGGAATGAAGCCTCCTGGACCCAGGTCCTCGACACGGTAGAGTTCATGTCGGACTCCACGGAGATTCCGATCCTTGTCGATGGAGACACCGGGTACGGCGACTTCAACAACACTGCCCGGCTCGTGAAAAAGCTGAGCCAGCGGGGCATCGGCGGCGTTTGCATCGAAGACAAACTGTTTCCGAAGCAGAATTCGTTTGTCGGCGAAAAACAGCCCCTGCTTTCAATTGACGACTTCACGGCAAAAATCAAAGCGGGCAAGGACGCGCAGCGGGATAACAATTTCTGCTTTGTTGCCCGTATCGAAGCGCTGATTTCGGGATACTCGATGCAGGAGGCCCTGGACAGGGCGGATGCCTACAGATCCGCTGGTGCCGATGCCATTCTAATCCATTCAAAAAAGTCCAACGCTGACGAAATTGCCGAATTCTGCACCCGGTGGAACAACGCGTGTCCCGTGGTGATCGTCCCCACCAAATATTATCAGACGCCGGTTCAGGTTTTCCGCGACCTCAATGTTTCGGCCGTCATCTGGGCAAATCACAACATGCGCGCGGCGGTATCCGCGATGTCCCTGATTTCTCAGCAGATCTTCGAGCGCCAGTCTATCGACGGCGTTGAAGGCACGATTGCAACGTTGTCCGAGATATTCGAACTGACCGGCGAGCATGAGTTCGAGAGCTATGCAAACAAGTACCTGACCTGAGGAGCGCGTCGTGATTACAACGGTAAACTGGGCGTCCGCATTGATTGCTGCCGGTTACAGGTTCGCCGCAGGTGTTCCCTGTTCCAGCCTCGCGCCGTTGCAGAATTTTTGTCAGAACATGCCAGAGGCAACCTACGTTGCCGCCCCGAATGAAGGCATGGCCGTGGCTGTTGCCGCCGGCGCTGCAATGACGGGTCAAAAGTCCCTCGTTCTCATGCAGAACTCAGGACTGGGAAACGCAGTCAATCCACTCACGTCGCTGGTGGAACCTTTCAAGGTGCCGACACTTCTGGTTACAAGCTGGAGAGGAAAGCCCGACACCAAGGACGAACCGCAACATGCCCGGATGGGACTTTCGACGCACGCGCTCCTCGACGCCTTGAATATTCCCTGGTTCGAATTGCCGGAAGACGAGGCGGCTGCTCTCGCACAGCTGCGCAAAGCCATAAGAACCGCAGAAACCGGACGCAGGTGTGCAGCGATAATCGTTCCCGATGGACGTTTTACCAAGGTTATGGACCAGAGCTCACAGTTGCCGTCTCCACGGCGCGGACATTTTACGGATCTTCGCGAAGGTGGGGAAGCTCCCACTCGCTTCGAAGTCCTGAAAAAGCTCACAAAGGACGTTTCCGGCGGCACTCTGAAAATCGCCACCACCGGCAAAACGGGAAGGGAGCTGTTCGTCGCGAATGACGGCCCGCAGAATCTCTACGTTGTCGGATCCATGGGACTGGCATCCTCCATCGGTCTTGGCATGTCCATGGCGTCGGACAATCCGATAATGATCCTGGACGGCGACGGTGCGGCGTTGATGCATCTCGGAGCACTGCCGATGATCGCGGCTTATGCGCCGCGCTCTTTCGTACATCTGCTTCTTGACAACGGTTGTTACGATTCCACCGGAGCTCAACGAACCTTGTCCGGAAGTGTGCCATTTGCCGAGATGGCAGCCGGCTGCGGCTACTCCGCAAGCTGTTGCGTGGATTCCCTGAACGGGCTTTCAGAAGCGCTCGCCGCGAACCCAGGCGAAGGACCGGTGTTTGTCCATGCCAGGATCCGTCCTGGCTCATTGGCCAACCTGCCCAGGCCGGACAAGACACCGGCCGAAGTGCTGCAACGCCTGCAACGCCATTTCGGTTTCGATGCTCTCACTGAGCCGAAACTGATGAGTACGGATGCCTGATCGAAATCACTGAAAAGACCAGATATGCAATCATATTTGTTTACACCCGGACCGCTGACAACCACCGAGACTGTTCGCAATGCGCAATTGCGGGACTGGGGATCGCGGGACACGGAATTTATCGCGTTGACAAAACGTGTCAGCGAACGTCTGGCCTTCATTTCCAATGCCGGTGACAGTCACGTGCCGGTTCTCCTGCAGGGACCGGGCACCTACGCCGTGGAAGCAACGATTGCGACACTGGTGGCCCCGGCGGACAGGCTCCTGGTCCTGGTGAACGGCGCCTATGGGCACCGGATCGCGGAGATCGCCCGCCGGCTCAAGCTGAATGTCGAAATAATGGAACAGGACGAATTCCATTCTATCGACCGGGAAGCTGTGGCAACGTACCTGGAAGACAGGGGCCCTTTTGATTTCATGGCAGTCGTTCATCTCGAAACGACAACAGGGTTGCTCAACCCAATCCATGAGCTGTCCGATCTGGCGACCCGTTTCGATGCTGGTTTGATCGTCGATGCCATGAGCAGTTTTGGCGCTTATCCAATCGACTTGCAAATGCTGAGATGCAGCGCTCTCGTCGCTTCGTCGAACAAATGCCTGCATGGGGTTCCAGGCTTGTCCTTTGCGATATGCAACAGGAAGACCCTCCACCAGAAAGACCACAGCGCCCCGTCGCTCAGCCTTGATCTCAAGCATCAGGCCGACGGCTTCGACCGGAGCGGAGAGTGGCGCTTCACGCCCCCGACACACTGTCTGGCCGCATTTGATCAGGCGCTGGATGAATTTCTCGCAGACGGTGGAGTGCCTGCCCGGCGAACCCGGTATGCGCGCAATGCAAATATTGTAAGTACGCGGCTGAGAACTCTCGGCTTCAACTTGGTTCTCAAGGAAAGCTGCAGGTCGGATGTCATTCTGACATTTGCCTACCCGGAGGGAGACTGGTTCGACTTCGATCGGCTGTACGACACGCTGGCAAGTCAGTCCTTTTACATCTACCGGGGAAAACTCACCCGAACGGAATCGTTCAGGATCGGCTGTATCGGCGCCCTCGACAGCGGGCACTTCAATGCAATGCTTGATCTGTTCGCCTCGGTTGTCGAGGAGATGAAGACCGGCCCGAAAACGGTGGTGTGCGTAGGTTAAGGAGCCGGAGGCTGGTTCAGAGGCACCTGTTTCCCATTTTTGATCCGAGAGAGAGGACAGGCTCCAAGCACGGATATTTTTATTGCCAACACCAAAATTCTCCGATGATGGCGCGATTGCTGGCGAATCCATGATGAGATTAACAATTAAAACGATCACTCTCTGTTCCCCGAGATGCGCAAATGTGCACGCTCGGGCCCCTTGTCTTCATTATCACCCACTTCGCCGTCGTGCTTAGGGTGTCATTTCGACCTCTGCGGAACCGAACCGTAAATGTCAGCTTCTGACAGTTCAGCTTTGGCGCAATGCGCGCCGGGCAGACGGCGTAACACCAAATTTAGCCTGAAAGGCCCGGCCGAAGGCTTCCTTAGACGCATAGCCAACACGTTCGGCGATGGCGTCAATTGGGAGGTTCGAGTGCAGAAGCGCTTCATCTGCCTGCTCAAGCTGTAAAAAGGCAAGGGGGCCTGGCGCCGATCGGCATCGCAAGCCGTTGAAGTCACATATGCTGACGGGGTCATTCGGTGGAGCCGCTCCACACCGCTGCACGGCTTCGGCGAGTTCATAGTCATGGATCCGGCCGTAGTCCGGACAGTGACGGCGCGCAGGTCGACCCGACCGTTGTCGGTCTCTAACGTCTTGATCTGTTCGGCCCGGTTCGAGGCCAGACCGTATTGCAGGTTGATGCCGGCAAGTGCTGCAGGAAGCTGTCGGCGATAGGCTCCCGGCGCGCCCACCAAGCTGGCCAACTGGCCGAAGGACTAGTGCGTCGGAGCGACGGGTGCTTCCGCACCGGGCAAATGCAGTGCCATCCGCTCGGGATTGTCCCGGGTCGCTTCGACTTGGATCACCGCACTCTCCACCACACGAGACCGGCTGCGCTCGGAGCGCACACGAACCGACTGGGTCAGGTCGTCCAGAGGCAGATAGCGTTCGTCGTCGGGCCGCGAAAACCACTCCGACGACACGCGGTCGATCCGTTCGCCGCGCGAGACGTCCACCTTGTAGCCGCCGCGCGCTTCACTGCGGCCATCGAGAAACTCAACCTAAGTCATTGGAAAATATCTCCACGACGGGCACCGAAGGCGCTCCTCCAGCTTTCAACCCGTCGCGGAGGTCACTCCCGCACTCTCACTCTAATTCCTCAAAGTACATCGAACGTTGTTGCGACCCTCTCTTCGTTTTAAAATCAGATTACAACTCGGTTAAAGGATCAGTTCCTTCACTGAGAATCAGGAGATATCGCCGATAGCCAAACACACGTCCCCGCTTGCGACCAGTCACCTCTTCGACGATACCCAGCCGCTCCAGGTCCGCGAGTGCCGCATTTACGGTTGGCATGGTAAGCCCTGTTTGCTCGACGAGTTGCCCAGCAGTCAAAAAGGGATGTTGTTGAAGAAGGTCATGAAGACGCAAGGCCGAGCCTGCCCGATCGCTCTGAGCAGTTATTATTTCCCGATCCTCTTTGAACAACTCGACAATGCGGGTTGAAGCGTCGAACGCCTGGTTCGCCGTTTCTGCAATGCCTTGAAGGAAAAATTCGAGCCAGGCCTCCCAGGCTCCTTGCTCTCGCACCTCCTGCAGAAGACGATAGTAGTCGCACCTGTTCGATTTCAGATACAGACTGAGGTAGAGAAGCGGCCTTTTCAGCACCCCGTGGACGCATAGGTAAAGCGTTACCAATAGCCGACCGATACGGCCATTACCGTCCAGAAAGGGGTGAATAGTCTCGAATTGAACATGGAGCAAGCCAGCCTTGATCAGCGCAGGCAGCTGAGATCGATCCTCATGCATAAAAACTTCAAGCGCTTCGAGACAATTGTCGAGTTCATTGACGGGCGGAGGGACAAACAGTGCATTGCCCGGACGATTGCCGCCGATCCAGTTCTGAGAGCGCCGGAATTCTCCCGGGTTCTTGGTTCCTCCGCGTCCGCTTTCGAGCAGGCGGGCATGCATCTCCCGGATGAGCCGAAGCGAAAGTGGTAGTTCATTCAACCGCTCCAGGCCATATATCATCGCATCGACGTAATTCGAGACTTCGCGAACGTCATCAACCGGCTGCCCGGCCTGTGCCTCCGTCTCGAAGCGCAAAAGGTCAGTCAAGGTCGATTGCGTTCCCTCAATCTGAGATGAAAGCACGGCCTCTTTTCGGACGTACATATACAGGAACAATTCCTGACGTGGCAGAATGGTCGTGATGCCATCGAGCCGGCCGAGAGCCCTTTCGGCGCTGGTCAGGTGCGGGAGGAGTGGCAGAATGTCAATTGGCGGGTTTGGTGGCAGCGGCGAAGGCACAAAGGCTCGTACCGTCTCTCCTCCGACACTTGTCTCTACAAATCGGCCCAGCCGCGAATCTGTTGCGTGTGTCTCTGCCATCTTTTCAATATGGACGGCGCGCCTTATTTAAGCAATTGCCGCTTGGCTTAAATAGAGATCATGCTAAGGTAAGTCGGCTTAATTAGCGATACGAAGGTGACAAGGGAGCTACGCACGTGAGCACGACAATGGCTTCACGAGAGCCATATAAAATGAAGCAACTGTGCTCAAGGAATGCGTTTGGCGGACCTGAACCAAAGGGCTGCAAGTTGCCTGCAGGTCAAAAAATTGCTGCGCCGCACACAAGGCAAAATGCCTTCGGTTGCTTCCCCCCTGCTTCCCCGCTTACGAAAAAGGGGCCGGGGAAGCAAAAAACGCCCCGAAGGGCGTTTTCTAAGCCTCAGAAATCACTGAGGAAATTTGGAGCGGGCGATGGGATTCGAACCCACGACCCCAACCTTGGCAAGGTTGTGCTCTACCCCTGAGCTACACCCGCATATGTGACCGGAGCGCTTTGGCGGGACCGCCTCTGCGTCGGTGGCGCAGTATATGAACTAAGCCGGAAAGGATTGCAACAAGGAATTTGAAGAATTTTTTTTAGCTGTCTTTGCTGTGGACGGACTGTGCATTCCAATCACCAAGCCGTTGGAAAATTGCCGCTTTTCAAGGCGTTTTCTCCTTGTCCCGGCAGCTTGAAACAGGCTAGACAGCCCGGAGCTGAGACAACACCGGGAAAATCATGCCAGCAACACGCGCCGAATTGATGGCCTTTTTGAAGGACCTGAACATCGAAGTGACCACGGTCGACCACGCCCCGGTGTTCACCGTGGCCGAGTCCGGCGATCTGCATGAGACGATCCCGGGCGGGCATACCAAGAACCTGTTCGTGAAGGACAAGAAGGGCCGGCTGTTTTTGATCGTCGCTCTTCATGACGCGGAAATAGACCTGAAAAAAGTGCACCAGATCATCGGCGCCCAGGGCCGGGTCTCCTTTGGCAATGCGGATCTTCTGGGCGACGTTCTGGGCGTCGAGCCCGGCTCAGTCACCCCGTTTGCCCTGATCAATGACCGCGCGGCGCAAAAGGTGACGCCGGTTTTTGACGCGGCCATGATGCAGCACCAGATTGTCAATTATCATCCTTTGAAGAATGACGCGACCACGACCATCCGCGCCGGGGACTTGATCACCTTTGCCAAGGCCTGTGGCCATGAGCCGAAGGTGCTGGCGGTCAGTGCCGAGGCGCAGGAGGCCGGGCTCTGAAAGCCCGCGGGAAAAAGACGGTTTTGGCCGGATGTGGCCGGTTCTTGGAAGGAATGGCCTTGAGCCCTGGAGGAAAGCCTCTTCCCATGGGTGAATAGTAAACAAGGCTTGAGAAAAGCGCCGGGTTTGTATTTCCGGGCGCAGCGCTCCATGTTAGGAGCACCTTTATGGATGTAAGCATGACGACAGGCCGGGGGCACCCGAACCGGCCGGACAAACACGAGGCGGGCAGATGAGCAATGGCAACTACAGCGTCGGCGGCCAGGTGAGCGGCGGCTTCGGCGCCAGCATGGGCGGCGGTGGATATGGCGGCCAGGGGCATGGTTTCAGCGGCGGTGGCGGCGGCAATGACGGCGGCGGCAGCGCGCCGGGCGGCGACCTGATCTTCGACGTGACCACCCAGACCTTTCTAGCAGATGTTCTGGAAGCCTCCCGCACCCAGCCGGTTCTTGTTGATTTCTGGGCGCCCTGGTGCGGCCCGTGCAAGCAGTTGACGCCGATCATCGAAGACGCCGTGCGCGCTGCTGGCGGCACCGTCAAGCTGGCCAAGATGAATATCGACGATCATCCCGAAATCGCCGGGCAGATGGGCATCCAGTCCATTCCTGCCGTGGTGGCCTTCAAGGACGGCCAGCCGGTGGATGGCTTCATGGGCGCTCAGCAGGAAAGCCAGGTGAAAGCCTTTATCGAGAAGCTTGGCGGTCCGGCCCCGGCCAATCAGGCCGACGCCTTTCTGGAGCAGGCAGCGGAGCTGTTGAGTGCCAAGGATTTCGGCCAGGCCGCTCAGCTTTTCGGCGCGGTGATGCAGATGGAACCGGACAATGTTGCCGCCATTTCAGGCCTTGCCCAGTGCTATCTCGGCGCCGATGAACTGGAGCGGGCCCGGCAGGCGCTGGAGCTGGTGCCGCAGGACAAGCAGACGGACGAGGCCTATGTGGCGGCCAAGGCGGCGCTGGACCTTGCCGAACAGGCAGCCTCCCTCGGCGACCTTGCCGAATTCCAGGACCGGATTGCCAAGGACCCACTGGATCATCAGGCCCGGTTTGACCTGGCCCTCGGCCTTAACGGCAAGGGCGACAAGGAAGGCGCGGTGGATCAGCTGATCGAGATCGTGCGCCGGGACCGGGAGTGGAACGAGGACGCCGCCCGTAAGCAGCTTCTGCAATTCTTTGAGGCCTGGGGCTTCAAGGATCCGGCAAGTAATTATGGCCGCCGCAAGCTTTCCGCCGTTCTGTTTTCTTGACGGCTGCCGGTTCTGACACATCTAAAGGCAACGGGCCGGAGAACGTTCCCCGGTCCCGGGAGAACAACAAGAAGGCGTGAAAATGCAGGCGGGAAATGCCATCTACGACACCATCGCGGACCTCCCCCCGGTTCTGCCTGTGTTTCCCCTGCCGGGCGCGCTGCTTCTTCCCCGGACCCAGCTGCCGCTGAACATTTTTGAGCAGCGCTATCTGGACATGATCGACACCGCCCTTGCTGGCAACCGGCTGATCGGTATGGTGCAGCCTGCCAGCGCGAATGGCAGGACCGCCGGCGGAACCGGCTCCAACGCAGACCTTGACGCAGGCTCCGACCGGCCGGTTCTGTCCAGCGTTGGCTGTGTCGGCCGCCTGACCAGCTTTCAGGAAACCGGGGATGGCCGCTATCTGGTCACGCTGCAGGGCATCACCCGCTTCGCCCTTGGCAAGGAAGTGACCGCCTACAGCACCTTCCGCCAGGTGGAATGCGACTTCGCCCCCTTTGCCCGGGACCTGACCTGCGGTGATGGCGAAGAGGATGTCGACCGCACCGGGCTTTTAAAGACCTTGCGCAACTATCTGGACGCCAACAATCTGGAGGCGGACTGGCAAAGCGTGTCGGAAGCCGAAACCGAGGTACTGGTCAATGCCCTTTGCATGATGTGCCCCTATGGCCCCCAGGAAAAACAGGCTCTCCTGGAAGCCCGCGACCTGAAGACGCGGGCGGAAACCCTGATTGCCATCACCGAAATGGATCTGGCAAAGTCCCAGAACGAGGGCGGCTCAACGCTGCAATAGCTTTGCAGAGGCCTGCCGTTCCGAACCACGTCATGACCTGATTTCCTGAAGAAAGACACGCCAATGACCGACCCGAAGGATGCCGAGGACCCGGCTGACCGGCCCGTTGACCGCAAACTGCTGGAATTGCTGGTCTGCCCGGTGACCAAATCCTCTCTGGACTATGATGCGCAGGCCAGGGAACTGATCTCCCGCGCGGCCAAGCTCGCCTACCCGATCCGGAACGGCATCCCGATCATGCTGCCGGACGAGGCCCGCAAGCTCGACGACTGATACCAACCTCACTAGATAGGAACCGATCTGACCGTGTTTGGGGACTGTTCGTCAAGGAGCAGGTTGCAGGGCGATATGGTTTATCGTTCAAAACCTGGGACGCAGCTGAACAGTCCTCAAACACGGCCTCGGTGGCCTGCTCCGGCCCGCCGGACTGCGTTGCGCCGCTTGAACGGCCAACCAGGCCGTCCTGCGCAAAGCGCCTTGACGGCCAATCCGGACCAGCGCAATCAGATGGGTTTCTATCTATTCAGGTTGGTATGAAGCACTCTAGCGGCCTCAAGAACAAACGGCAGGCTTCGCTTCTTCTTTCTTCAACAACGTCCCCTGAAGCCGTTTCCCGGCAGCCCGCCGGGATACGATGTGCCCTGACCAGGCCGGCCCCAATCAGGCTCAAGGCCGCGGCGGCGGAAAGAACGGGAGTGAAAAATACGGCTCCCGCAGACCAGCCCTGTGCCGTTCTCAAGAACATCTCTCCAGCCCGCATTTCTTTTACATGTCTTTTGCAAACTTTGCGGCTTAGAGCCTCGTGCGATCAGTCTGCACGATTTGACCGGATCTGCTTTGTCTGCTGAGGAGGCGGATCGCGCGCCTTGGTGTTTCCCACCACAAGTGCGACCCAACGATGTCAGCGGGCAAAGCAGACCGGCCCCTCGGGTGATGGAACGCAGCCCATCGGCGGCGTTGCGTCGCTTGACCGATACACCGCATCCCGCTGCGCAAAGTGCCTTGCCGAAGGATCTGCTTTCCAGCATCAAATGGTGCAGACTATTCGCACGATGCTCCTGACCTTTTTCTCAAGCCCCACAATCACGAAAGATCCTTTCATGGCAGATCTGGACAGAACCGACCGGAAGATCCTGCGGCTCCTGCAGCTCGATGGGCGGCTAACCAATGCGGAGATTGCAAAGGCCGTCAATGTCAGCCCCGCCACCTGCCACCGGCGCCTGCAGCGGCTTTTTGACGAAGGCATTGTGTCCGGCATCACGGCACGGGTTCAGCCCGACGCGGTGGATTTGAGCGTCCAGGTGCTGGTGGGAGCGGTTCTGGAGAAATCCACGCCCGAAAGCTTTGAGGCCTTCGAGGCGGCAATTCTCAAATTTCCCTTCGTTCTGGAATGCCAGTGCGTCGCGGGAGATTTTGACTATTTCCTGAAAGTGCGCGTGAAGGACATTGCCGATTTCAACACCCGTCACCGTGCCCAGTTGCTCACCCTGCCCGGCGTGCGCCAGCTGCGCAGTTTTTTTGTCTTGAAAGAGGTCATCGAAAACGCGCCGCTGGACTTTTGAGACAGAGCCCCTTGCCGCAAAAAGGCGCCACCTGCCCGAAAGACACCGCCTAAGCAGCAAAAAGCCCGAACCACCACCCGACCCGGGCTGGCTTGATCAGCCGGATCTCTATCAAGTGCGGTTGGTCTTCAGACTCAGTATCCGCTTACAAGGGGCAGAATGTTGATGACGATAATCTGCCGGAGGAAGATGATGCCGAGCAGCAGAACAACAGGAGAAATGTCGATCCCGCCCAGATCCGGCATGAACCTGCGGATCGGCCGCAAGGCGGGCTCGGTCAGATTGTAGAGCACCCGCCCGATCGAATTGATCAGCTGATTGCTGGAATTCACGATGTTGAAGGCGTAGAGCCAGGAAAAGATCGCACTGGCAATGATCACGTAGGTATAAAGCTCCAGCGCGATAAGGATAACATTGAATAATGCGGTCATGGTCTGGTCCGTTGCCGTTATGAGTTCTTTGCACCTTCATGTAGCTCCCGGACCGCATACCTGCAAGATCGCCGGGACAAGAAGACCCAATTGTTTGCCGTCCTGACACCGCCCGGACCACCAGCTCCGATGTGTGCGGTGCCAATATGCAACACTTGTTCAAAACCCGGTTTCCTTAGGGTTTGAGTAAGGCGGCTTCGTGTTATCTTTGCGGCCAATGTTTTCCAATTGGATGTGGCCGAATGTTCAAACTCTTGTCGCACGCCGCGCTTGCCCTGTCGCTTGGCGCCCTTTCCCTTGGGGCTGTGTCCGGCACAGCTCAGGCCCAAAGCGGTGAAGTGTCCGCTCAAGATGCTACACGGCAATTTGTGATCGATCTGGGCATTGGCGCCATTGTGAAGCCAAAATATGAATCGGCCGATTCCTATCTGGTCTATCCGATGCCGCTCGTCTCGGTCGGCCGGTTCTACCTGCCGGGCCTCGGCCAGGTGGTTGACGGACGCCGGCGCACCGGTGTGTTCTTCTTTCCATCCTTCAACTATATCGGCGAGCGCAAGGCAAGCGACAGCTCGGACCTGACCGGAACCGACAAAGTCGACTGGGCTCTGGAACTCGGTCTGGGCGGTGGATTCCGTACGGAGCATTTCCGCGCCTTTGCTGAATTGCGCCAGGGCATTAACGGCCACCACGGCCAGGTCGGCCAGCTCGGTCTCGACGGCATCATTTATCCGGCCGAGAAATGGGAACTCAGCATCGGCCCGCGCGCCGCGTTCGCGTCTGAGGACTACATGGAGACCTATTTCGGCGTGAGCGCCCGGGAAGCTGCCAACAGCGGCGGCCGCTTGAGCGAATATGATCCGGGCGCCGGCTTCAAGAGCATCGGTGTGGCAGCCCGCGCGAGCTATGACTGGAACGATGATGTGCGCCTGCACCTGCGCGGCGGCTATGACCGGCTGGTGGGCGATGCCGCCGACAGCCCGATTGCCGATGCCGGCAGCAAGGACCAGTTCAGCATCGGTCTCGGCGTGACCTACCGCTTCGCTTTTGACGTCTTCAATTAAGCGCGGTCAACCGCACTTCCAAAGGAGCCCGGCCTTCGAAAGAAGCGCCGGGCTTTTTTGAGCGTGCCGAGCAGCCTGCGCACCGCTGCCCTGCCCGTCTCGCTCACGCCCGTAAATAAAACAAGCAGGCCGAGCGTCAGTAAGAACAGTCGGGCAGCGTGATGCCCTTGGGCAGTTTGGTCGTCTTATCGCCGCACGCGCCCAGAATGCGGCCCGGATCCAGATTGGAGGCCCCGGTCAGGTCGGCGCCCACAAGACGGGTCCGGCGCAAAAGAGCACCGTCAAAATCCACCCCGGTCAGATTGGCGCCGGTGAGATCCGCGCTCACCAAACGCACCCCGGAAAAATCCGCATTTGAAAAATTCGCGCCGACTGCCTTGATCCGGTCCAGCTTGGCATGGCGCAAACGGGCGTTGCTGAGATTGGCGCCGGATATGTCACCGCGCTCAAAATTGATCTGATCCATCTTCGCCCCCTTGAAGGAGGCCCCTGGCGCCATGGTGCGGATAAAGCCCGAACCGCGTAGATCCGCCTCGTCAAATATGGCCCCGTTAGCCGTGCTCGCATTCAGGTCCGCATCCCTGAGGTCAACATCCGTCAGATTGGCCCCGGAGAGATCGGCCTTTTCCAGGTCAGCGGAGCGCATGCTCGCCCCGGAAAAATTGGCCCCGGAAAGATCGGCCCGTTCCGCTTCGGTCCGGCGCAGATCCGCCCTGCGGAAATCCGCTCCTTGCAGAACCGCTTCCTTCAGATCCGTTTCCCTCAAATTGGCCCGCGAGAAATCAGCCTGCTCTACGTTGAGATAACGCAATTCGGTCAGCTGCAGATCGCATCTGGAGCAGCCCGCATTTTCCTTGATTTCCGCCATCTTCTTCTCGTCGCTGCCCGCGAGGGCCGCATTTGAAAAGGACCAAAGGGCAACAACGCCCATGAAGCCGGCCAGAAAATGCGTAAACCTGTCGCTCATGCTGACACCTTTGTCTCCGGTATTCCCAGAAAATGGGAAACAATCCCGGCAGTCTAAAGACCAGGTCTTTTCAGAAAATTGAGATGTAACAAATAGAGCAAAAAAGCCTTTGGGGAACCTGCCAAACCGCCAGAAACAGTCTTTAGAACAGCAACGGTAGAACTCGTTACGCCGGCCCGGCCCCCGGATAGAAAGGGGTGGAAGAAACGGGCGGGGTCGCAGGTGCCCGCTTCTTCCAACCACATAAGGCGCTGACGACGCACAACCTGACAATCAGCGTGACCAGTCAAACGCAAAAGCCTTGCCAATTCGTTTTGATCTCACCTTTTCCAGATCTTGGGGCATCGCCTCAGAAGAATCACAAGATATTGACGCCGTTAAGGAAGAATTCACGATACCCGCATTGCATTCTGCAAGGCCGCTTGCGAACAGGGCTAAGAAAAGGTTAACGGACGGAGAGCCGCCCTAGCCGAATTCTTCCCTGAGATCCACGGTCGACCGGTTGCCAATGTCGTCGTAATGCACATCCAGCCAGTCTTTTGCCGTCTGGCGCCCCAGATCGCGCAGCTCGGTCAGAAAGGCCCATTCGGCATTCATCTTGGAAGACGCCTGCAAGGGCTTGAGCTCATGCGCGGAGATCCGGTGCATATGCACCTTCATATAGTCTTCCGACGACAGTTTTCCTTCTTCGATCAGACGGGTGACAAAATCAATCGCCCGCAATTCCCGCAGCAGAGTGGAATTGAAGGTGATCTCGTTGAGCCGGTTGACGATTTCCCGGGCAGACCGGGGCACCTCGCGCCGTTCCGTCGGATTGATCTGGACAAGGACCACATCGGGCGTGTCGGAGTTGTAAAAGAGCGGGTAGAGCGGCGGATTGCCCATATAGCCCCCGTCCCAATAGGGCTCGCCGTCAATTTCAACGGCTTGGTAAAGCTGAGGCAGACAGGCCGAAGCCATGACCGCGTCGAGCGTGATGTCCTCTTCGCTGAACACCCGGATCTTGCCCGTAAAGACGTTGGTGGCGGCCAGATAAAGCTTCAGGCCCACGCAGGCGCGCACCTTCTCAAAATCAACCATCTTCTCAACCACATCCCGCAAGGGATTTAGATTGAGCGGATTGAATTCATAAGGCGAGGCGAAGCGGGACAGGACGTCGAAATAAAGATAGCTCGGCGAATAATCCAGGCTCCAATTGCCGAGCAGCACGTCGAAGGGCGAACGGCGGATCGGGCTGAACCGGGCTTCTCCGCTGACCTCGCGCCAGAAGGCTTCCAGGCTGGCTCGGGCCCCGTCTTCGCCCCCGGCCTCCAGCCCGCTGGCCAGAACAACCGCGTTCATGGCCCCCGCAGACGTGCCGCTGATCGCTTCGATCGACAGGCGGCTGTCTTCCAGAAACCAGTCAAGCACCCCCCAGGTGAAGGCGCCATGGGCGCCTCCCCCCTGCAGGGCCAGATTGATTGTCTTTGTGGAGGCCATGACAGGGTCCTTTCGCTCCGGAACACCGGACAGGGTCAGTGGGCAGGGTCAGTGGGCAGTCCAGCCGCCGTCAATCGGCAGAACAGCGCCGGTGATGGAGGCGGCCGTCTGCGAGCACAGGAACACGGTGTAGCCGGCCACCTGATCGATGGTCACGAATTCCTTCGTGGGCTGGGCCTTCAGGAGCACTTCCTTCTTGACCTCCTCCTCGGTCATGTTGCGCGCCTTCATCGTGTCGGGGATCTGCGCTTCCACAAGCGGCGTCCAGACATAACCCGGGCAGACTGCATTCACCGTGATGCCCTGCTCGGCCACTTCCAGCGCAACCGTCTTGGTCAGTCCGGCAATGCCGTGTTTGGCGGCCACATAAGCGGATTTATAGGGCGAGGCGACCAGCGCATGGGCCGACGCCGTGTTGATGATCCGGCCCCAGCCGCGCTGTTTCATGCCCGGCAGAGCCGCGCGGATCGCATGAAAGGCGGAGGACAGGTTGATTGCAATGATCGCGTCCCACTTCTCGATGGGAAACTCGTCGACCGGTGCCACGTGCTGGATGCCCGCGTTGTTGACCAGAATGTCGACCGAGCCGAACTCCTTTTCCGCATCGGCAATCATACCGGCAATCTCATCGCCCTTGAGCATGTTGGCCGGTGAATAGGCGCAGCGCACCCCAAAATCCGCCTCGATGGCGGCACGGGTCTTCTCGATCTCGGCGCCGTCCCCCAGGCCGTTAATGACCACATTGGCGCCCTGCTCAGCAAAGGCACGGGCGCAGCCAAGCCCGATCCCGGAAGTGGATCCGGTGACTACAGCGGTTTTGTTGGAAAGCATGTGAGAACTCCCGGGAATTGAAAACTAACGAGGGGCACACCCCTCCGCATCATGTAACCACTAACCGCTGCGCTGCAACATCCCAATGACGAATTGCGCTGAATAGCGCCAGACTGCCGCAGAGGAAGGCCCGCCGTGTAACAAAATCATCGTCGCCCTTCTTGTGATCAGTCCCGCTTCAGCGTGCGGGCCCCTGCAAGCGCTTTGCGCGCCCGGCTGCGGGCCGCATCCCGCTGAGCTTCTGCCTGTGCCACATCCGACGGGCGCAGCCCCAGGCGTGCTGCGAACCGCTCCCGGATCAAACCGTAAAAGGTCGCGTGCAGGCTGGCGAACACCCAGACGATGATCAGCATGGAGCCCATCGGAAAGACCGCTGAGCGGATCTGCTGCCAGATCTGGCTGGCGGGCAAAAGGCCATCGCTGACACTCAGCACGAATCCCCAGACAAACACCAGAAACCCGGCCAGCAAACTCATGACCAGAGCCGCAAAGGCCATAGCCCAGCCGAGCCCGGATGTCGCCCGCCAGCTCTCCTTGAGGGTCAGGGGATCGTCAACCGCCGCCGCCGGCAGAACCACGGAAAGCCGCTGCACCACCATCAGGGCAATGAAGGGGGCAAAGACCATCAGCAGCCCGCCGATGCCCGCTGTGACGGCGGCCAGAAGGGCGGATGCGATCATCAGGGGGATCAGGGACACAAAGCCGATCAGGCCCAGCACGATCTGGTAGACAATCACACTGATGGTGCGGCGGCCAAAAGAAACCGGAAAATCCTTCACCCCGATCAAAATCCGGCGGACATAGGCAATGGCAATGGCAAACCCGATCAGGATGTTGGCACACGCGGCCAGCGCCCGCAGCGCTCCTTCATCCGCCTTCATAACCGGCTCGGTCATGTAGGAGACGGTCGAAAAGCCTGCAGCCGGCATCAAAGATGCGCCAATGGCGAAATTCAGGGCCAGAAGCAACAGCATATAGGCCCAGCCTGTCTTGAACAGCGTGCCTGTATTGTGCTGCGCCAGGGAGACAGCCCGTTCCAGAACAGTGATGAACATTCGCGCCCCGCTTCTGATCTTTTTCCATCAGGGCCAGTCCATACGCCCCTGCCCGTATAGCAATCTCAACTGATAGAAACCGATCTGATGAAACTGGTATCAAGTCAGAATTTAGGGGAGATCACCTCAGACTTGAAGGGGCAGCGCGGCCGTGGGCTCGGCCCCCGGGTTCCGGGCCACAGATCGATTGAACGCCGCGGCGATCACCGCAAGCAAAAAGACAAACCCAAGCGACAGCAACAGGGATTTGAGGGCAAACCAGACCAGAGCAACCCGGGCAACAGCCTCTTCCTCCAGCAGCCCGTTGACCATCAGCGGCAGCTGATATGAGTTGAAATATAAAACGGCCCACCAGACAGGCAGGAGAAGGCCGCCTGCCGTAAGCGCCATCGGCCATCCAAATCCTCTAGCCTGCCGGAAAGCTGACAAGCTCCCCCAGGGCTGACCGGAGACCGCGGCTGGCAACACGAAGGCGACCCGCATCAAAGCAGGCAGCAGAAGGAGAAGCAGCACCCCGGCCAGCACAGACGGAACGAGAGTGATCATAAAAACGTAGTCGCCCAGGCCGTAATAAACCTCCAGAAAAGCGGGCACCCAAGTGTTTTCCGACAAATATCCGCGCAACGAAAGCCACTGATAGACGAGGACCACGTTGCCTGCCGTGACGTTCTGGACCAGCCAGAGCACCGCTCCTGCACAGCAAGCACCACACAGACAGGTCAGTGCACCGGAAAGCGATACCGGAGCCCTCCGTTCCGCAACGGACGAAAACCAGAGAGCGGCTGCCACGCCCCAACACAAGAACCCTGCGGCGGTGTAGACGATCGGGACCACCCCTTGAAAGCCGGGATCCAGAAAAAACACGATGTAAAACCCCAGGAAGACGAAAACCGTCTCATGAAAATTGAAAAAGAACAGTAAGATCAGCAAGCTGGACGCAAGACCTGCATTCGTGACCATCAAAGAAAAGCTGTCTTTGATCAGACGTCCCATCACCTTGAACAAAATTCACTCCATCTGTCGGCAGCCCCACGCCGACGCACTTGAGCACGGATTTAGGCAAAGATTGTCAAAATTTGCAATTGAAAAGACCCCTTCCGCCAGCTTTCAACCGCATGCCCTTGCGGCCCTTTTCGCAGCAAAAGCAAATCCGATACTGGAAACTTTGTCCGATTTCCCTCATATGGTGGGCAAAAGCGACAAAACCGGTTGGCTGCCTTGATGATTGATGATTTTGCAAAACCACTGCCCCGCCGCAGTTCCGTGGGTGTCATGGTCGGCAATGTGAAGGTCGGCGGCGATGCCCCCATCGTGGTCCAGTCCATGACCAACACGGACACTGCCGACGCGGATTCAACAGTGGCCCAGGTTTCGGCGCTGGCCCGGGCGGGTTCTGAAATTGTCCGCATCACCGTTGACCGGCCCGAAGCTGCGGCACAGGTTCCGCATATCAAGGAACGGCTGCAGCGGATCGGCATTGATGTGCCCCTTGTGGGCGACTTCCACTATATCGGCCACAAGCTGCTGACGGACTATCCGGACTGCGCCGCCGCGCTCGACAAATACCGGATCAATCCGGGCAATGTCGGTTTCAAGGCCAAGCGGGATACCCAGTTTTCCCAGATCATCGACATTGCCCTCAAACACGGCAAACCCGTCCGCATTGGCGTCAACTGGGGTTCACTTGATCAGGAACTCCTGACCCATCTGATGGACGAGAACAACAAGAAGGACGCACCGGTTTCCGCTGCCGCTGTTCTGCGGGAAGCCATCATCCAGTCTGGCCTGATGTCGGCAGAACGCGCCGAAGCGCTCGGCATGGGCAGGGACAAGATCATCCTGTCTGCCAAGGTCAGCCAGGTTCAGGATCTGATTGCCGTTTATGCGGATCTGGCACGGCGCTGCGACTATGCGCTGCATCTCGGCCTCACCGAGGCCGGCATGGGCACCAAGGGCATTGTATCGTCCGCCGCCTCCATGGGCATCCTGCTGCAGCAGGGGATCGGCGACACGATCCGCGTGTCCCTGACCCCTGAACCGGGCGGCGACCGCACCCGGGAAGTGCAGGTGGCCCAGGAGCTGCTTCAGGTCATGGGGTTCCGTGCCTTCGTGCCTGTTGTGGCCGCTTGCCCCGGCTGCGGCCGGACGACCTCAACCGTCTTCCAGGAACTGGCAAGCGAGATCCAGGACCATATCCGCGACTCCATGCCCATCTGGCGCGAGCAATATCCGGGCGTTGAAAGCCTGAATGTCGCGGTGATGGGCTGCATCGTGAACGGGCCGGGCGAATCCAAACACGCCGATATCGGGATTTCCCTTCCCGGCACCGGCGAAACTCCGTCTGCGCCGGTCTTTGTCGACGGCGAAAAGGTCACCACCTTGCGCGGGGCCGGCATTGCCGACGAATTCAAGCAAATGGTTCTGGACTATATCGAAAAGCGGTATGGCACCAGTCCCACGTCCTCCTCCGACGCGGCCTGACCGGGCCAAGGGACCCAAACATGATGCAGCAGCCGGGCGTGCCCGAGCCACAGAAAAAGCCGCTCCTCGTCATCACCTCCCAGGTGGTGCGCGGCGGCATCAGCGGCCGCGGCCTGACTTTCGCGCTGGAGCGGACCGGCCACGATGTCTGGTTCCTGCCCACCGTGCTGCTGCCCTGGCATCCGGGCCATGGCAAGGGCACACGGATCGTCCCACCGGCGGACAGTTTCGCGGATCTTGTGGAGGATCTGGCCGGCTCTGCAAAATTGTCCGAGCTCGGCGGCGTCATGACCGGCTATCTGGGATCTGCCGATCAGGCAGAGCCCATTGCCCGCCTCGTGAAGGCGGTCAAAAAAGCCAATCCGGATGCGCCATACCTGTGTGATCCGGTAATCGGCGACCATGGCAGCGCCTCCGGCGGCGGCCTTTACGTGCCCAAAGCCACAGCCGAGGCCATCCGCGACACGCTGCTGCCGCTTGCCGGTATCGCCACCCCGAACGCCTTTGAGCTGGGCTGGCTCACAGGCCGGGATGTGACCAGCGAGCTCCAGGCGCTTTCCGCCGCGCGCTCCCTCGGCCTTGACCGGGTTCTGATCACCTCGTCACCGGCCCTGCGCCGCAACGCAATCGCCAATCTTCTGGCCGGTCCGCGCGGCGCGGTTGCGGCGGAACACGCGGCAATTGACGCCCCGCCCAACGGCACCGGCGACCTGATGGCCGGACTGTTCCTGGCCAATCATCTGGCCGGATGCGACGATGAAGAAGCCCTGAAACGGGCCTCCGCCTCCGTTTTTGAGCTGGTTGCGCGCAGCGTGAAGAAAGGCGCCGACGAATTGCTGTTTGCCGAAGAACAGCAATCCGTGGTCCGGGCCATGGCCCTGGTCACCTCCCGGCGTGTGCTTGAAACGAAAGCCCGTGCCTGAACACCAAGACATCCGGGTGGCCGGGGTCGATGGCTGCAAGGCCGGCTGGGTGGCCATCTCGAAAAGCCTCTCCGGCCCGGCGGATCCGAGCCTTGAGATTTATCCTTCGTTCGACACCCTTTTGCTGGCTGAGCCGTTCCTGACGGTCATAGCAACAGACATGCCGATTGGCCTGCCGGACAGGATCGGTCCCGGCGGGCGGGGGCCTGAAAAAGCCGCCCGCGCCCATCTGGGCCTGCGCCAGTCCTCCGTCTTCACCGTGCCTTCCCGGTCCGCCGTTTATGAAGAAGACTACCGGGAAGCCTGCAATACGGCCCTGAAAACCTCAGACCCGCCCAAAAAGGTCTCCAAACAGTGCTTCTATCTCTTTCCCAAGATCCGGGAAATTGACGCCGTGATGACGCCTGCACTGGAGGCCCGTGTCTTTGAGGTTCACCCCGAGCTTGCCTTCTGGCGGCTGAATGGCGGACAAGAAATGAGCCTGCCCAAAAAGATCAAAAGCCGCGCCAATCCGGCCGGGCTTGACCAGCGCAAGGATCTTCTGGCCACCCACGGCCTGCCGCAAACCTTCCTTGACCAGCCTCCGCCCAAAGGCTGCGGCCGGGACGATCTGCTGGACGCAGCCGCCAATTGCCTGATTGCGGAACGGATCTTTCACGGCACGGCCGAACCGTTTCCAAGAGACTTCCAGCGCGATGGCAAGGGCCTCAGAATGGCGATCTGGGCGTGAGCTTCGAAGACAATGGACACCGGGTGTCAACAGGACAGGAGTGCCCGGACTTTCAACCCCTTGAGGCCAAGGACCGGCGCGGTCCGGCCGCTCGAAGCAGAAAACCGCAGCTTTTTCCTTTCCTTTTCGCTCAAACCTGCTAAAAGGCGCGCCGCCCATGGATATGGGCCACCGGTCGCAGCCTACCCGGTGCCAGCGAAAACAAGGGACCACATCGTTGAAAGCACTTGTCATCTGTTCCGGCGGAATGGATTCCGTCACCCTTGCGCATAAAATGGCGCAAGACCATCAGCTTGTCGGCCTTGTCTCTTTTGACTATGGCCAGCGCCACAAGAAAGAACTGGCCTTTGCGAAGGCCTGCGCCGAGAGGCTGAACACCGAACATATCCTGATGGATATCACCACGATCGGCCGCCAGCTGACCGGCTCGGCGCTGACAGACAGCGTGGATGTGCCCGATGGGCACTATGCCGAAGACACCATGAAGATCACCGTGGTGCCCAACCGCAATGCGATCATGCTGACCATTGCCTATGGCATTGCCGCCGCACGGGGCGCCGATGCCGTGGCGACGGCCGTTCATGGCGGCGACCACTTCATCTATCCCGATTGCCGGCCCGCCTTTACCGAAAGCTTTGAGACCATGCAGCGCCATGCGCTGGACGGCTATGCGCAGATCCGCCTGTTCACACCCTATGTCAATCGCAGCAAGGCGGATATTGCCGCCGAAGGGCTCGCGCTTGGCGTCGACTACCGGACCACCTGGTCCTGCTACAAAGGCGGGGACAAACATTGCGGGCGCTGCGGCACATGCGTGGAACGGCGCGAGGCCTTTCACCTGGCAGGCGGCATCGACCCGACCGACTATGCCGACCCTGAGTTCTGGAAAGCGGCCTGCCATGTATAGGATCACCAAGGAGTTTCACTTTTCCGCCTCCCACCAATTGAAGGGGCTTGGAGACGAACATCCATGCGCGCGCTTCCATGGCCACAATTATGTGGTCGAGGTGGAGCTTGCCGCCAATGAACTCAACGCCGTTGGCTTTGTGCGCGACTACAACGAACTAAGGGCCTTGAAAGACTATATCGACAGCACCCTGGACCACCGCCATCTGAACGACGTGCTGGGGGATGACTGGGTAACCGCCGAGCGGCTTGCCCGCCACCTGCACGACTGGTGCAAGGCCCTGTGGCCGGAAACCATGGCCGTGCGGGTGAAAGAGACCCCAAAGACCTGCGCCGAATACCGGCCGCTGGTCTATGTTCCCGTGGAGGCCCGACCATGATCGGCAGCACTATTCGCGTCAACGAGATTTTTGGCCCGACCATCCAGGGCGAAGGCGCCCTGATCGGCCAGCCGACCGTCTTCGTGCGCACCGGCGGCTGCGATTACCGCTGCGCCTGGTGCGACACCCTGCATGCGGTGGACGGCCGGTTCAGGGAAGAGTGGGTCCCCATGACCCCCGCCGCCATTTTGATGCAGGTGGAGATCCTTTCCGGCGGCACCCCGCTGATGGTGTCCCTGTCCGGCGGCAATCCGGCGATCCAGCCCTTGGGCGGCCTGATCGCCCTTGGCCGCGCACAAGGCTACCGCTTTGCCCTGGAAACCCAGGGCAGCATCGCAAAGGACTGGTTCAACACGCTGGATGTTCTGACCCTCAGCCCCAAGCCACCTTCAAGCGGAATGGAGACCGACTGGCAGAAGCTGGCGGAATGTGTGGACGCGGCCGGGTCCGCCCCCCGGATTGCGCTCAAGATCGTGGTCTTTGATGAGGCCGACTATGCCTATGCCAGAGACACGGCTGCGCGCTACCCGGATCTGCCTCTTTATCTGCAGCCCGGCAATCACACGCCGCCTTGCCCGAACGGGGAGACGGGCGCCATCGACATGGGCGGCATATTGGAGCGCATGCGCTGGCTGGTCGACAAGGTCACGTCCGACCGGCTCTATTCGGCCACCGTCCTGCCCCAGTTGCACACGCTGTTATGGGGCAATCTGCGCGGAGTGTAAGAGAGTGAGGGAGCTGCCGCTCATACTCCCTCCTCTTGAGGAGGATGCGGCAGCAGCAATGGCAGCTGAGACATGCAGACAGCCAACTCTCTTCAGGCTGTTCCGGCCTTTGAGCCGGGACCTGCCGCAGGTTGGGGGTGGGGCTTTGGAGAGCAGAGGCCCTGCACCAGGTGCGGGACCGCGCCGGGCCAGGAAGGCTGACGCAGCAAAGACGTTCCGGGGGCTGCGAAGCAGGGGCAACAGTGCCCGTTTCCCCGGCAGGCAGATACACGACGCCAGAAATATCATCATGTTCCAACCTCACCATAAGGCCCGTCCGGGAGACACCCATGTCCGACAAGAGCATTTATGAAAACCTGACCCAGCTCGGGTCCTCCACAGACCTGCCGGATGATCCGGACAAGGCGGTTCTGGAAAAGGTGCCGAACCCGCAAGCCGGCACGCTCTACATGGTCCGGTTCGTTGCCCCGGAATTCACCTCGCTGTGCCCGATCACAAGCGCGCCCGATTTTGCCCATCTGGTGATCGACTATGTGCCAAGGGCGTTTCTGGTGGAGAGCAAGTCGCTGAAGCTCTTTCTCGGCGCCTTCCGCAATCACGGCGCCTTTCATGAAGACTGCACAGTCTCCATCGGCAAGCGCCTCGTGGATCTTTTGGACCCGGAATGGCTCAGGATTGGCGGCTACTGGTATCCGCGCGGCGGCATTCCCATCGATGTCTTCTATCAGACCGGCCCGGCCCCGGAGGACGTCTGGATCCCGGACCAGGGCGTAGCCCCCTATCGCGGGCGCGGCTGAAAGACACCCGCTTTCAAGACTCGCTGCCGTCCCGGACCAAAGGCCCGGGCGGCGAAGTCCTGCGTCAGCTCAGGCGGCCGGGGCGGGCGCCGGGCCGGGACCGCTTGTCCGGTCTCCGGCAAGCGCCTTGTCTTTGATTTCCTGAAACTTTCCGGACAGGCCCGACAAGTGCTGATCCCAGTCGGGGCTCGGCCTCTGACCGGCAGTGACCTTGAAGAACACCTGCATCATCAGCGTGACCGCCAGCGGCTCAAGCACTGCCGCCTTGACCGCCCAGGCAAAGATGACGGCAAAGACGAGACCGCCCGCCCCCCAGGAGCCGGGCATGACATAGGCAAGACCGGCGGCCGGGACCAGCATCACGAAAAACACCACAAAGGCCAGGAAATAGGTCAGGAGCGCGATAAAGGCCGCGTTTTTCAGCATGACCTTGTAGTTCTGGCCATAAAGCACAAGGGCCTCGCGGGCCGACGCCCAGGCATTGTCTGAACGGGTCCGGATCGCGTGCGCCAGAATAACCTCATCCACGAAGCCAACGGCCACCTTCAAGAAGGCCCGCAGCAGCGACGCCAGGCCATTCAGCCCGGGAATGGGCAGGAGGGAGGCAATGCCCTCGATCAATCCGCTGATAGCCCGCACCACGCCCTTGATCAACTGGTCCAGCGCAAACAGAGCGCTGGACTGGACAAACCGCTCCTTCACCACCGAGGCGCCATAGACAATCTGTCCTTGGCCACCAGGCAAATCCTTGCCCTTCAGCAGCTCAACGAGCACGGCAATATGCCCGGCCTTAACCGTGTAAAGCAGGTATTCGCGCAGGAAATAAATCACGGTGGAGGTGAGACCAAGCCCGGCAACCCCACCCCAGACTGCAAAACTGGCCTGGCTATCTGGACCGCCCAGCCAGCCGATCCCGTAGCCAATCCCGGCTCCCAGGCCGGTGACAACCACATAGGCCACGGCGAAACCGCCATAAATCAACGCTCTGAAAATCAAATAAGGATGGGTCCGCACCATCAGCCCAATGGCGCGGCTCAACTCAAATTCCCACATAAACCCGTCCTGTTTGCCTCTTGCTCCCGCAACAATCGGCGGACTGTAGAGACGGACGCTGGCCGCATTAAGGCAAAGACACTGCTGAAATAGCGCTCACCCGCCAATGATGTCTTTCAGGTAATGCTCGGAAAAATCCGTCTCGATCTCGATCCACAGCGGCGGATGATCCGACATTTGCCAGGTGCGCCATTTCCGGTAGCGGGCTTGCGACGTGGTAGCGGCGAATTTCGGATTTTTCTCCTTGTCCTTTTTGGGCACATATTTGCTGTAGAGCTTCCGGTCTTCCGCCGTATCGGTGAACACATCCTCGAACATGTCGATCATGCCACCGGCCGTCACCTTGAACCGGTCATCCTTCACCCGAGTGGCGATCTGATCGTAATAGTGATCATCCTCGGTGCGGACCTTGTCGCCGTCGATCTGTTCGGGAACCACAAAGTCATTGCTTTTCAACGCTTCCATGGTCTTGTGTTCCGGACTGACCACGTTGAAGTCGCCCAGCAGAATGTAATTTTCCACATTGCCGAGCGTGTCCCGGGTCTGCCTGTTGTCCTTGTCCTGCCGGTCGGCAAAGAACTTCACCAGCCGCTTGATTTCCTCAATGCGCCGCTTCAGTTTGGCGCCGGATTCGCTGCCGAAATAGATATGCACGGTGCACAGGCTGAACTTGAACCAGCCGGACTGGAACGCCACCAGAAACGGCGTTCGGGCCAGCTGATTTTTCACGCTCACCGTCTCGACACTGCCATCTTCGTTCTTCTTGGTCTTCTCGCTCACCACCAGCTGGCCACCCGGCAGAACGACTTCACCGGCGATCTTCCGGAACCAGACTTTTTCCGTGTTGTAGAGATAGGCCATGCGCTCATTGTTGCCGCCCGGTCCCTCGGTGGCATCGGTGACGATATAGTCCCATTCCCGGCCCAGAATATCCATCAGCGTGCGCAGCGGTTCCAGATCCCGGTTGACCTCCTGCAGCGCCACCAGATCGAAATGGGAAATCATCTCGGCAAGATAGTAGAACGTTTCCGGGAGCCGGGGCCCCCATTTGAATTTGTTGGAATCGAAATCGCGAATGTTCCAGGTTGCCAGAAGCAGCGTCTCATCCCGCTTGCGATCGCGCAGCGGTTTCAATCTCTTGCGGATCGCCAGCAGCCGCTCGGCACAGCGCTTGGCCTCGGCCTTGTTTTTAATACGGCGAAGACCTGTATAGTTCAAAGACATATTGAGAACTCCCACTGTAAAAACAAACAATAAAAAGATGCATCTTGCCCAAAGCAAGAAAAGCACCTGAAATCAATGCCAAAAGTCTCTCAAATTTAAACCGGGAGAGGAAGGAAAAAAGTCCACACGTCAGATTGCATTTTCTGGTTGTATTTTTATTCGGCTAAGAAAATGAGCCCCGCGGAAACCGCCAAGTCCATGCTCTGACGCAGCAAATCTCAGCGCCGAGTCCAGCCGCAAGCCTCAAAATGGGCGGCTGGATCAGTAGCATTCCATGACCGCTGCTGCATGTTCAAAAGCCCCATCCGCCAGATCCTGGGCGGAAATCGTGACATAGAGGATGCCCGCATCGCCCCAAAGCCAGTTCATGGCCGTGTCGCTGGCAACATGCAACAGTGTCACATGGGAGGTTGGGCCGGTCTGAGGGGCGGACTGCAAGGCATCAAAGGCCCCGCCGGACCGGTGCGCCCGGTTGTCGTAAAGATGCCGCCAGCAAGGCAGGAACTGCGCCAGAACGTCTTCCGGCACGAGGTGCCGCCGCTCCGGATCGGTGTAGTAGTCGGCAACATACTCCCAAAGCCGCAGATGATTGACATCATAAAGGCTCCAAAGGGAGATCTGATCCTCATCGGCTGCAAAGCGCTGCCGGATGCTGCTGAATTCCCCAAAATCCAGAAAGTTGAACTGGCTGGTCCGCGTGTATTTCAGATAGTCCTGAATGCCCCGCCACTCTGCCGGGGTCAACGGAGTGTCCAGCGCGTCCTTGTTGAACTGAGCTCGCATGTCTCGCAGATCGCGCAAGGCGTTCTGGCGCCAGATGTCATTGGCCCTGGCCGCGTCCTCGCAATAGGTGCGCAGGGCCTCGGCAGACGGATAGCGCTCCAGAAGCGCAGCCAGCCGCTTCTGACTGTCGAGCCGCCCCTCCATATGCCGCAGGCGCTCCTGATCGTCTGCCCGCTCCGCCCTGTCCGCTTGCTCCAGAGACAGGCGCAGATCCGCAATGGCCTGCTCCTGCGCGGGAAGGTCCGGCACAAGCCTTGCAAAAGCCTCTGAATCGCGCAGGCCCTCCACAACCGTTTCTGGGAGATCAGGCTTCAGCGGATGTTTGGCCAGCCGCGCAGAGATGAACGACAGCACGGCCAGCGCCATGCGCTCGGTGAAAGGGCCAGGTGCGGGCGGGTGTTGGTCGTCCGACACGTCCAGCCGGGCATAAAGCGTGCTGGCAAACCCCTCAGGCGTCACTTTCAGTCCCTTCGGATCCGGAATGGCATTGGGCACCATCACCAGATCCAGCGGCCAGCGGCGCCATAGGGCCGGCACGTCGCCGGTTCCCTGCAGATAGCCATAGTCAGACCCCGCGCAGACCCCGTCATGCACCGGCCCGAGATCTTCCGGCGGCTGGCGTTCCACGCCAAGGGTCCTTGTGTGAATGACCCGGCAGCCATTGCCGTTGCCATCGAGTGCGCAGGTTCTGGGATTGACGAAAAACAGCAGCCAGCCATCGCGCGGCCCAAGCCCGCCCCACAAGTCCTCGGGAAGATCGGAGCAGCAGAGCTGCGCCAGAAAATGCAAGGGCACATCTCCCTTGTGCAGCTGGTCCGGCATGGTGGCCCGGGGCCAGGGCACGGTTTCCGGCATCATCGGCAGGCCGCCGAACCAGGAACGCGGCGATTCATCGGACCGGATCGGCACCTGCCGCCGAAGCACCGCCGAGACGGTTTCCACCACCTGGATCGGTTCGGCCAGCGCAGCCGCGCCTCCCGAAATCCGCACCCCGGTACCACAATCGAAGTGCGGCTCGGGCAGAGAAGGGACGTCCGGCACAGGCTGGGCGTAAGCCTGTCGGGCCCGTCCAGCCTGACCGGCGACAGCGCCTCCGGCCCGCCGGAGCCGTTTCAAGGCCCGGAATTCACTTTGGGCGAGCACCGCCTGCACCCGGTCGGTCCCGACAAACAACTCCGCTGCCTGCCGCCTGCGGCGGCGGCCCATCAAGAATTCGCGCAGACCAGACAAAAGCAACCAGAATATGAAAGTAAATATGATTAAAATTAAAAGCAAAACAGAAACAAACAAAATTCCTGATTCATCGGTAAAACTAACAGTCATTACATCTTCCAGGCATCGTTTCTTTCCGTAAATCACTTATGTATTAAAATATTAAGGCGTCGTAAATTCTGATTTACGGATTTTATAGTTCGTCAAATCTAGAAAAAACTTTGAAAAATCAACAAACCACAACGGGCCCCGAAGGGCCCGCACAACTCAAACTCCAACAAAGATCAAGCCGGATCAGCCCGCCACAAGATTGCGGAGCACGTAGTGCAGGATGCCGCCTGCCTTGATGTATTCCAGTTCGTCCTCCGTATCGACACGGCACAGGCATTCGATGGTTTTCGTGGTGCCGTCCTCATAGGTGACCTCCACATCCATCATCTGGCGCGGCTTGATATCGGCGACGCCGGTGATGGTGACCCGCTCCGTGCCTCGAATGCCATGGGACTGCCAGCTCTCCCCTTCCTTGAAGGTGAGCGGCAAGACGCCCATGCCCACCAGGTTGGAGCGGTGAATGCGCTCAAACGACTGTGCGATGACGGCACGCACACCGAGCAGCTTGGTGCCCTTGGCGGCCCAGTCCCGTGACGAGCCGGTGCCGTATTCCTTGCCTGCAAAGACAACCAGCGGCGTGCCGGCGGCCTTGTATTCCATACAGGCGTCGTAGATCCACTCCTTCTTGCCATTCTTCATGGTTACCCCGCCTTCAACGCCGGGCACCATCTGGTTCTTGATGCGGATATTGGCGAAGGTACCGCGCATCATGACCTCATGATTGCCCCGGCGCGAGCCGAAGGAGTTGAAGTCCTTGCGGGCCACCTGATGCTCGCTCAGATACTGGCCTGCCGGGCTTTCCGCTTTTATGGCACCCGCCGGGGAAATGTGGTCGGTGGTAATGCTGTCCAGAAAGAGCCCCATGACCGCTGCGCCGTTGATATCTTCCAGCGGTTTGGGCTCCATGGTCATGCCCTCGAAATAGGGAGGGTTCTGCACATAGGTCGAGGAGACCGGCCAGCCATAAGTCAGGCCGCCTTCCACCTTGATCGCCTGCCATTGCGCATCTCCTTTAAAGACGTCGCCATAGCGTTCGCGGAACATCTCCTCGGTAATGGACGCCCGGATCAGACTGGTGATTTCCTCCGCCGTTGGCCAGATATCCTTCAGATAGACCGGATTGCCGTCCTGATCTTCGCCCAGCGGGTCTTTGGTGATGTTGATGTTCATGCTGCCCGCAATGGCATAGGCCACCACCAGGGGCGGTGATGCCAGATAATTGGCACGCACATCCGGATTGACCCGGCCTTCGAAATTGCGGTTGCCCGACAGGACCGAACAGGCGATCAGGTCATGGTCGGTGATCACCTGCGAGTAGGCCGGATCGAGCGGACCGGAATTGCCGATACAGGTGGTGCAGCCATAGCCGGCCAGGGTGAAGCCGAGTGCGTCCAGATCCACCTGCACGCCGGCCTTGGCCAGATAGTCGGTCACCACCTGGGAGCCCGGCGCCAGCGATGTCTTGACCCAGGGTTTGACCTTGAGACCTTTTTTCAATGCATTGCGAGCCACCAGCCCGGCCCCGATCAGAACCGAGGGGTTGGAGGTGTTGGTGCAGGAGGTGATGGCCGCAATCACCACATCGCCATTGCCCAGCTCATGATCCTTGCCCGGCACCGGAACGCGCGTTGTCAGCGCATCGGCCTTCTTGAACTCCTCGGCCATGGTTGTGGCAAAGCCTTCGGCCGCATCGGCCAGATTGATCCGGTCCTGCGGGCGTTTCGGGCCGGAGATGGAGGGAACAACCGTGGAAATATCCAGTTCCAGCGTATCGGTGAAGTCCGGCTCCTCGCCGCCGGAGCGGAACATGCCCTGGGCCCGGGCATAGCTTTCCACCAGAGCCACCCGTTCCTTGTCGCGGCCGGTCGCTTCCAAATATTTGAGCGTATCGCTGTCCACCGGGAAGAAGCCGCAGGTTGCTCCGTATTCCGGAGCCATATTGGCAATAGTGGCTGCATCTTCGAGCGACAGATTATCGAGGCCCGGGCCATAGAATTCGACAAATTTGCCGACAACGCCCTTCTGGCGCAGCATTTCGACCACCCGCAGCACCAGGTCGGTGGCGGTGATGCCGTCATTCAGCTTGCCGGTCAGCCTGAAGCCGATCACTTCCGGGATCAGCATGGAAATCGGCTGGCCAAGCATGGCCGCCTCCGCTTCGATGCCGCCGACACCCCAGCCCAGAACCGCCAGACCGTTGACCATCGTGGTATGGGAATCCGTGCCAACCAGCGTATCCGGATAGGCAATGGTCTCGCCGCCCTCCTCCCGGGTCCAGACCGTCTGGGCCAGATATTCCAGATTGACCTGATGGCAGATGCCGGTGCCGGGCGGGACCGCGCGGAAATTGTCAAAGGCGGACTGACCCCAGCGCAGGAACTCGTACCGTTCCCGGTTGCGCTCATATTCCAGATCCACATTCTTCTTGAAGGCATCCTGCGTGCCGAAATAGTCGATCATCACCGAATGGTCGATCACCAGATCAACCGGCACCTGCGGATTGACCTTTTCCGGATCCCCGCCCAGCTTGACGGCGGCATCGCGCATTGCCGCCAGATCCACCACCGCCGGAACACCGGTAAAATCCTGCATCAGGACCCGGGCAGGGCGGTAGGATATTTCGTGGGAGGACGTGCGGGTTGTCAGCCATTGGGCACAGGCAAGAATGTCTTCCCTGGTCACCGTGCGCCCGTCTTCAAAGCGCAGCAGGTTTTCAAGCACCACTTTCAGCGAGAATGGCAGTCTGGAAACCCCGTCGAGGCCGTTCTTTTCGGCCTCGGGAATGGAAAAGTAAGTGTAGGTTTTTCCCCCGACCTGCAGGGTCTTTTTGGATTTGAAGCTATCAAGGGACTGGGTCACGGCGTGCGATCTCCTTAAGGGTCCGTGGCCTCCGCGCCGTCTCCGGCCGGCGGCCTGTCACAATCTCTGGTCGCTCCGCCTTGGGAGCTCTGGCCCGTTTCAGGGCTTTTTTGGATCGGCCCGTTTCGGGCCTTTGTTTTGTGCCGGCGCGCCAGACAGTCACAGCTCATCCTTGAGGTCACGCCGCTTTGCCGCCCCATCAGAATACTCAGGCCCGGTCTTTAGAACACCTGCACCAGCCCCCAGAAAATGGGGCTGACAGCCTCCTGCTGCAAGGAGTTGACCGGTGATTGTTGAAGCGCCTCTTTATTTTGCATACAAAAGTATACAAAATCCAGATCCTTCTGGATTCATACCAAGCGCAGCTGATCCTGACCCATCTGCCCGCGCTTGGTATAAGGTATGTCCCAATATTTCCAGAACCGCGTGTGCGGCAAAAAACTCACAGTCCTCGCCCGCCGTAAAAAGATCGGCAAAGCTACCTACCCTTCTGGTAACCGGCAGGTTATGGTGCCTTTAATCCGCACTCGGTATCAAATGCATCATGCGTCTTTTTTTGATTATTGCGTTTGTCTTCGGCCTTGCCGCCTCAGCATTTCAAGCCAGCGCCCAAACCCCGGCACAAGACCCTGTCGAGATCGGCGACGCCGGGAAGGCTTATCTGAACGCAGTCCGCCTGCGCGGGATCTCCACAGACGTGAGCTATTACGACCCTGACGGACCCGCGCCCGCGCTGGACACACAGCAACAACCCGAAACAGAAAAGCAGGACGAGACAAGCCCGGAGAGGGTCACCATGTCCCGCTGGACCGTGGGTCTCATCGCTGGTCTTTTCCTGGCCGGGATTGTCTATGTGATCCTGCGCTTTGGCGGCGACATTGCCATTTCCCTGGACCGGGACGCGGCCAACCCGGACCGGCAGCGGCGGCACATGAAGGGGGCTCCCCCGGCCTGGGCGGAAAAGCTGGGCTCCTTTCAGGACATCATGAAGATTGAGGACCGGCGCCGCGCCCTGGTGCTCCTGACCCAGAAACTGCTGGCAACGCTTGCCACCGGCCACGGCGTTTTGATGCAGCGCAGCTGGACCGCGCGCGACACGATTGGCCACATTCCGCTTCAGCCCGCACAGCAGTCCCTGTTGCGCAGCCTCGTCCTGACCAGCGAGCGGGTGCAGTTCGGCGACCGGGACGTGTCCGAGGACGAGTTCAGCGCCCATGTCTCCTCCTGTCAGCAACTGCTTTCGGCCGGCACCGCATGAGCCAGACCGACACCAGCCCACGCGCCGGCGGCCCGCGTCTTGAGGTGGTGGCCATTGCCGCGATCTGTGTGATCGCGCTTCTGGGGCTTTGGTATGTGCTGTCCCAGCGCCAGCAGAGCCTGCGCAGTTCGGCAGCCGGTCTGGATGGATTGCAGGTTTGGCTCACCGCCAATGGGGTCAACAGTTACAATTTTGCCGGCGGCTGGCCGATTGACGAAACATCGGTCGATCTTCTGATCCTGCCAATTTATGATACGGCGCTTGGCATCGCACGCGAGCGCCCCACCACAAAGGAAGCCTTGCTGGAGCAGCAGGACGAATATGACCTTGATCCGGTCCAGATCCGGCTCAAGGCACATAAAGTCCCGACCCTGCTCGTGCTGCCCAAATGGCGAAGCGGCATGCGCCTCACCGGC
This sequence comes from Roseibium sp. AWQ4_254, assembly GCF_056161025.1. Taxonomy (NCBI): domain Bacteria; kingdom Pseudomonadati; phylum Pseudomonadota; class Alphaproteobacteria; order Hyphomicrobiales; family Stappiaceae; genus Roseibium; species Roseibium sp. AWQ4_254. The sequence goes on along the minus strand of NZ_JBSWYH010000009.1, from coordinate 123,767 downwards.
CGGGCGCATCCGGTTTTGTTACTTGAGGCCAAACGGGTCGAACAAACCCTTGCCGCCCTGACCAGAGGCACACCGGAGCTGACCCAGTCCGCAAGCCCGTTCACCCCCTTCCGTTTTAAAGACCCGCAGGGCCGCAACCTGACGGCTGAGATCTACAGTCCGCAGACCTTCAAGAACGCGGACTGTACCCCCTTGATCGGAAGCCCCTCCGCCATGATCCTGGCGGACTGCCCGCTCAAGATCGGGAAAGATGAACAGGAAGACGGCGGCCGCAACCGTGTGCTGATCCTGTCAGACCCGGATCTGATAAACAATCACGGCTTGCGCCTTGGCGACAATGCCCGGATCGCCCTTGGCTTTCTCTCTGAACGGAAGGACGAGGGCAACATCGTGATCGATTACAGCCGCAGTTCCTGGCTGCGCGATCCGCGCTCCGAACCGGAACGTGAGCGCACCTGGTCAGACCTTGCTCGCTTTTTCGCCCCCCCCTTCCTGATCCTGTGGCTCGGCGCCGGCCTGCTTCTGATCCTGTTTATGTGGCGGGCCGCGCTGCGCTACGGCCCCGTTCTCCGTGAGCGCACCGGCCAGGGGGCCAGCAAGGCGCTTGCGGTGGCCGCCCGGGCGCGGCTGATGCGCCTGACAGGTCAGGACGGCGCGCTGGTGCGCGACTATGTGGCAGCGCGGATTGCCGCGGCCGCCGCCGCTCATTTCGGCCCGGCCCATGCCCGGCAGGACACGTTCCTGGGCTATGCGGAACGGCAATATCCGGCTGAAGCCCCGAGGCTTCGTGCTGTACTGGACCAGGTGCGTGACCTGCCCGCCCGTATTTCACCTGCGGATGCCATTCACCTTATTGACGAATTCGAACAGGTTTTGGAGCAAATCACCCATGACGCTTGAAGTCCTCCGCCAACGGACGGATGCCCTGAGAGCCGAGATCGGACGCACGGTTCTCGGTCAGGAGAACATCATCGACCTCCTGCTGATCGCCCTGTTCGCCCGTGGCCATATCCTGCTGGAAGGCCCTCCGGGCACCGCAAAGACCTTGCTGGCGCGCAGCTTCTCCGCCGCGCTCGACCTTGAGTTCGGCCGTATCCAGTTCACCCCGGACCTGATGCCCGGCGATGTTCTGGGAACCTCCATTTTCGATTTCAGAACCAACGCCTTCGTGCTGACCAAGGGCCCGGTCTTTTCCCAGGTGCTCCTGGCCGACGAGATCAACCGGGCCCCACCCAAGACCCAGGCCGCCCTGCTGCAAGCCATGAACGAGCGTATGGTCAGCATTGACGGCACGGACCACTCGCTGGGCTCCGATTTCATCGTGGTGGCCACACAGAACCCGATTGAGCAGCAGGGCACCTATCCCCTGCCCGAAGCCCAGCTCGACCGGTTCCTGTTCAAGCTCATGATCGACTTCCCCCCAGAGGCGACCGAGATGGCCATCCTGCGCCAGCACGCCGCCCAGCCGCTGGAAGCGGGCAGCGAAACCTCTGGCCTGTCCAAGGTGCTGGACGCGGCAGCCCTTTCGGAAACCAGAGCGCTGATCGACGGCATCATCCTGAAGGACGACATTCTCGCCTATATCCTGCGTTTGGTACGCGCGACCCGGGAGAACCCGGAAATCGCCTTTGGTGCGTCCACCCGGGCGGCCGACGCGCTGGTCAGCGCCACACGGGCCGCCGCAGCCCTCAACGGGCGCGACTTCGCGATTCCCGACGATGTCAAACGGCTTTTCATCCCCGCGCTGCGCCACCGGATCGTACTGGGCCCGGCGGCCGAAATTGAAGGCCGCAGCTCCGATCAGGTCCTGGACAACATTCTCAACCAGATTGAGGCCCCCCGCTGATCCGGCCCTCCAAAAGACTGCTCGCGCTGGGAACGGGCGCCCTGTTGATCTCGCTGTTTCTGATCCTGGCGAGTACGGCCCTGCGCGACCTGGCACTGCTGCCCTGGCTGCTGCTTGGGCTGGCCGTGGCCTTCGACATGGCCACGTCCTTGAAGCGTCCGCAAAACCTGTCATTCGAGGCGCCACCGGACATCTTTGTCGGCGAAACCACCCAGCTCCAGCTGCGCCTGGACCACGCACCGCAGGCGCTGCAGGCCAAGCTTGACTGGCCCGACGGCCTCAGCGGCGGCCGGATCATTCCGTTTCAGACCGGGCCGGGCGGCTCTGCCGCCGCGACTGTGCCCGTGCGCGCGGTCCGTCGCGGTCTGTGGCCGCTGGACCATCTGTGGCTGTTCTGGGGGTCCCGCTTCGGCCTGCTGGAATTTGTTCCCCGGCTGAAGCTGGGGGCCACCTTGCGGGTCATTCCCAACATCCGTCAGATCCAGTCCGGCGAGATCACCACCACGGTGCTGTCGACCCTTTACGGGGTCAAGGACAACCGGGCGCTTGGGGAGGGCTCGGAATTTCATCAGCTCCGCGACTTCATTCCGGGAATGGACATCAAGTCGATCGACTGGAAACGCTCCGCCCGGCGCCGCTCGCTGGTGGCCAAGGAGCTGCGGGCCGAGCGCAACCATCATGTGATCATCGCGCTCGACAACGGCTACCTGATGCGCGAGGAAATCGGCGGCCTGCCGAAGATCGACCATGCGGTGACCGCAGCCCTTGCCACCGCCTGGGCGGCCGCTGTCGGCGGGGATCTGGTCGGCTATTATTCCTATGATGTGCGCCCGCGCACCTTTTCAGCGCCCGCGCCCGGGCGGACCGCCTTTGCCCGCTTGCGCAACTGGACGGCGGAGCTGTCCTATGTGAGCCGCGAAACCAACCACACCCTGGCGTTGACCGAGCTGAATGCGCGCACGCCCAAGCGCAGCCTGATCATCGTCTTCACCGATTTCATCGACACCACATCGGCCGAACTCCTGATCGAGAATATCGGTATTCTGGCCAAGCGCCATTTGCTGATCTTCGTGGCGATCCGCGATCCCGATCTGGAGGCCATGGTTGAAACCGCGCCGGATGATCTGGAAGGGGCGGCAATGCTGGTGGCGGCCAACCAGTCGATCCACGAGCGCCGCCTTGTGCTCGAACGGCTGGCCCGCCTGGGGGTCACCATTGTCGATGCCAAACCCAACACGGTCACCGCCCGGCTTATTTCAGCCTATCTGGATATCAAGGCGCGGGAGATGATTTGATGAACAATCAGGATCTCATGCGCTCCGCGCGGTTCCGGAAAGAGCGGGAGGCGGACTGGCAACGGTTGGAGCGGCTGGTTCTTGCCGCTGAACGCATGGGGCTGCAGCATATGGACTATGCCCAGGCCCGGGATCTTGCCTCGCTCTACCGGCAGGCGACCACGTCCCTGGCCATCGCCCGCGAAATTTCCCTCGACAAGGCCCTGCTCGGCTATCTGGAAGCCCTGACCGCCCGCGCCTATCTGTGTGTCTACGCCCCCCAGGAGCGTCTGGGCGGCCTGTTCCAAAAATTCTTCACCCGCAGCGCGCCCCAGGCCATGCGCCGGTCCTGGCCTTTCCTTCTGGTCGGTTTTCTGACCATGGCACTCGGGGTGCTGGCCGGCTATTTGCTCTATTTCGAAAGCCAGGACTGGTACTACGTGTTCATGCCGTCGGAACTGGCTGGCGGGCGCGGCCCGGATGCAACGGCCGAAGCCCTCAGGGCCGTGATCTATGATGAAGACCCGGATTCCTCGGGCCTTGGCGCCTTTGCCTCCTACCTCTTTTCCCACAACACCCGCATTGCGATCTTTGTGTTCGGCCTTGGGGTCTTTGCCTGCTTCCCCGCCCTCCTGCTGACCTTTTACAACGGCCTGATGCTGGGGGCGTTCCTGGCCCTTCATGTGGACCGGGGCCTTGGCCCGGACATTGCCGGCTGGCTGTCCATCCACGGCGTGACGGAACTGTCGGCCATCTGCATTGCGTGTGCAGGCGGGGTGCAACTGGGAACAGCGCTGCTCTTTCCCGGAGAGTCCTCCCGGATTGCGGCCCTGCGCCATGCGGGCCGGGATGCGCTCAAACTGGCGCTTGTGGCCGCGTTGATGCTGCTGGTTGCCGCCTTTCTGGAAGGCTTCGGCCGTCAGCTGGTTCAGGACATTTCGATGCGCTTCATCATCGGCTGGGGCATTGGTCTGTTGTGGCTGACCTGGTTTGTGTTTGGCGGGCGGGAGCACAGATGATCCTGAAGCTGCGCAAAAAGACCCCCGGACAAAACAAGCCGCCCCGGGATCAGCTGATGCCCCCGGAGGGCGTGCCCCTGACCATGCAGATTGCCGGGGTCGGGGTCCGGCTTGGCGCCCAGACCCTGGATATTGTCCTGACGGTTCTCGCCTTTGGCAGCTTCATGGTCGTGCTCGCCTTTGTCGGCATCACGGGCCCCCACACGATCACCGCCATCGGTGCGCTGTTGTTTTTCGCCATCCGCGTTCCCTATTACATTCTCACCGAACTGCTGTGGAACGGCCAGACCCTCGGCAAGCGGATCATGAAGATCAAGGTTGTCTCCCATGACGGCGGACCGCTGACGACCCATGCGCTGGTTCTGCGCAATATGATGAAGGAGGCGGAAGTCTTCCTGCCTGGCACCCTTGTCCTGATGCTGGATGCCGACTCTCCGGTTGCCTCTCTTCTGGCCTTCGGCTGGATCCTGACCTGCCTCCTGATCCCCGCATTCGATCGCTACAAGCGTCGCCTTGGCGACATGATGGCGGGAACCCATGTCATCCACCTGCCTGTTCCGGTCCTGCTGAAGGATCTGGCCAGCGAGGCCAGGGTGCTGGACACGAACCGCAAGGAATTCGTGTTCCTGTCCCACCAGCTGGACCATTACGGCGCATTCGAGCTGCAGACGCTTGAAACCCTGCTACGGGCCCAAAGCAGCGCACCCGGTGGCGACAGCGCCGCCCAGCGCGCCCAGACCATCGCTGCCATTGTGGAGAAGATCCGCAAGAAAATCGGCTATGCCCAACCGGTCCCCCCCGCTGACCGGTTGAAATTCCTTCAGGCCTTCTACAAGGCCCAGCGCGAACACCTGGAACAGCGTCAGCTCTTCGGTGACCGGCGCCAGAACAAACATTATGCAACGGAAGGGAACGGCTCATGAGTTTCGTGACCAGACCTTGCCGCCCCCTCTCTGAAAACCCGTCCTCCTCAAAACCAAAGCCTTTTCCATTCTCTTAATACCAGTGACTTTTCTGCAAAGGACCCACCCCATGACCGATATGTCCGCCCGCCCGCCCAAAGCGCCGCTCGGAATTGGTTCACTCGTTGGCGAGAGCTTTTCCATCCTGTTCGGCAAATTTCCGCAGATCTTTCTGATCGCCTTCGGCCCCAGCCTGGTCGGCCTGATCCTGTCCGGGGCCTTGCTCGGCTTCAGCGTCGTTCTTGGCACCAGCGCCCCGGACCTCAGCGCTCCAGGGGCCGGTTTCGGCTTTGCGGTCTTACTGACAATCCTTATTTCCATTGTTGTCTACGGGATCACGACAGCGCTCCTGATCCAGCTGGCCTATGACGCCAAGCTGGGGCGGCCCATTCAACTGGGGCGGTATTTCGGTCCCGCCATGGCCGCGCTCGTCCCGCTTGTCGTGCTCGGGCTTGTGGTCGGCATTCTCTTCATGCTTGGCCTGATCGCCCTCGTCATCCCCGGCCTCTGGGTCTATGCGGTGTTTGCCGTTGTGGCGCCTGCAGTGATTATCGAAAATGCCGGGTTCAAGGCCATGAGCCGCAGCCGCGAACTGACCAAGGAATACCGCTGGCCCATTGTCGGCGCGATTGTGCTGCTGATGATCATTTCCATCTTGATCAATATTGTCGCCGAATTCCTGACCGGCATCATCTCCGCCATTTTCGGAAGCTTGATCCTGGACATCATCCTGTCTGCAGCCATTTCTACAATCGGCGCCGGCCTTGGCAGCATTCTGGTGGCATTGATCTATGCCCGCCTGCGCGAAATCAAGGAAGGTGTCAGTGTCGGCCAGATTGCGGCCGTTTTCGACTGATACGCACCAAACCGGACGGCAATGCTTCCGCAGCGTTTTTTTGCAGCAGACATCGCCGTCCGGCTTTTTGTTTTGAGTGAATACGGATCTCGTTTGATAGAAGTCCATTTTTGCACTTTTTAAGGAGGACTATCCCTTGGCAGATATAGCGCTAGACCAGCCCAAAGCCCCGCTTGGCGTCGGCACCCTCATCAGTGACAGCTTTTCCATCCTGTTCGGCAAGTTTATCCAGGTCATTCTGATCGGCTTTTTCCCGACCCTGATCGGATTTCTGATTTCCGGTCTCCTGATCGGCTTCAATGCGGCGCTTGGCCTGGAAACGCCTCAAAACCCAGGAGCTGCCAGCATCTTTGCGAGTCTCCTGTCCATCGTGGTCAGCATGGTTGTCTATGCCATCACGACCGCGCTGCTGGTACAACTGGCCTATGACGCCAAACTGGCCCGTCCGATTCAGATTGGCCGCTATGTCGGCCCGGCCCTCAGCGTTGTCGTCCCCCTGACGGTGATGAGTATCATCCTGACCATTCTCTCCGGCATCGGCCTCGCGTTGTTCATTGTTCCCGGCATCTGGATCTATGCCGTTTTCTCTGTCTTCGCCCCGGTTGCGGTGATTGAGCGGGCCGGGTTCGGGGCCATGATCCGCAGCCGTGAACTGACCAAAGAATACCGCTGGCCGATTGTCGGAGCGCTGATCCTGGCCGCCATTCTCTCCATGATCCTCTCGCTCGCCGCCTTCTTTGTGGTCGGGCTCATCGCGTCTATCGGCACTCTTGGGCTTGTGATCGGGGTCATTCTGTTCACCGGAATTTCCGCACTGGGCGCAGGCTATACCAGTGTGCTGCTTGCCCTGATCTATGCCCGCCTGCGCGAGATCAAGGAAGGCGTCAATGTCGACCAGATCGCAGCCGTGTTCGACTGACGCTCCCCAAACCTGCGCAGCAAAACCGGTTCTGGCTTTTGCTGAAACCGCGTAGATGTAAATACAAACAGAACGTGCATATCCCGATCTCTGCGAAAAAGGGGGTATGCGCTCCCCGGCCGCCGCGTTCCTGCGCGGCGGCTCTCCGGGCCCGGCATCGGATCCAAAACGACCCCTCCCCCACGAGCCTCAAAGCAAACAGGTTTTTTCAACGTGCAACAACCAACGGACACGACTGCGGATATCGCCTCTTCCGATATGGAAACCCCCAGTGACGCGGGTCAACCTGCAGCGGCACCGGTCGTTTCCCCAAAAGACCATCTCGGAGTTGGAACGCTGGTCAATGAGAGCTTTTCACTTCTCATCAGGAACGCCTTCAAAGTCATTCCTGTCTGCGCCATCCCGCTCTCGCTGGCCATCCTTCCCTACTACATGCTGTCGTCCAGTTTCAGTAAAATAGGCCTTTCAGCCCCCTCTCTCAGCAATTTCGGGTATTTGCCGGCTCTTATTGTCGTGCTTCTTGGCATTGGCCTCGCCCTTTCGCTTTCCGCAGCCTGCATTTCCAAAATGACTGCCAACATCAAACGGCAAAGCTCAGAACCTTTCTGGCGGCAGCTGGCGCCAGCTTTAAAGGCAACACCCAGTATCTTTCTGACAGGGGTCGCCGCTTGCTGTGTCCTGGCGCTGGCTCAGATCGCCATGGCCGCCTTGATCAGCATTTCGCAGCTGTTCGCAGTTCTAACCATCCCCGCCATCGCAGCGCTTTATCTTTGGTTTGTGGCTGCCTGCTGTCTGATCCCCGCTGCAGCGGTGATCGAAAAGGCCGGGTTTGGCAGCGCAAAACGCAGCATCCAACTCACAAAAGGCTATCGGCTCCAGGTTCTTTTGGCTCTTTTTGTCGCGTCTGTCAGCACGATCCTGATGCAACTCGGACTGTCCGTTGTGGAGACGCTGCTGACACTGGTTGTCACCAAATTCTCGTTTGGAGCGGCCGTCGCAATCAAGGTTGTTACCAGTATCAGTATATTGGCACTGATGATCGGGTTTATGGTCGTTGTGACCACGCTCCTCTATCTGCGCCTGCGCGAGATCAAGGAAGGCGGCGGGCTTGACCAGATGGAAGCCGTTTTCGAGTGACCAGGTCTTGAGCTTTGGGGCCGTTTCTCCAGGACCTCAATCCGGTTTCCGTAAACACCGCCCCCAATTGTTTCCGGATTTGATACCGATTAAGGCAAGCGAATTTGCTTGCATGCTACCTGCCTGAAAACCTAACAAGACATGTGGTTGCCTCACGCGGAGCGCTGTTCTGAAACTCATAGCCGAAAACCTATCCATTGACCGGGGCGGACGCCGGGTGTTTCAGGATCTGTCCTTTACGCTGGACCAGGCAACGGCGCTGATCGTGACCGGCGCCAATGGCATCGGCAAATCCTCGCTCCTGCGCACCCTGGCCGGACTGGTGCCGCTGACCGGCGGAACCTTGCACCTGGACGGCTGCGACGCCGGTAAGCCAATGCACGAGCACGCCCACTATTTCGGCCATCAGGACGCGGTCAAACCGGCGCTGTCCGTTCTGGAGAACCTGAGCTTCTGGCAAAGCTTCACAGCGCCCAGCCAGGGTGAACTGTTTACGGGCGACACCACCCCCCCTCTGGCCACCCTCAACAGGCTCGGCATCGGTCACACCGCCCATTTGCCCGCCGCCTATCTGTCTGCCGGGCAAAGGCGGCGGCTTTCGCTGGCCCGTCTGCTGGTGACCCCGCGCCCGCTCTGGCTGATGGATGAACCCACCTCCGCCCTCGACAAGGCGTCCGAACAGCTCCTGCTTGGCCTTATGTCAGCGCATCTTGCCGATGGCGGACTGATCGTGACCGCAACCCATACCGATCTTCCCCTCTCCCCGGCCAGGGTGCTCCATCTGGCCGCAGCCAATCAGAACCGGGCAGTTAGTGCGGAGGATCTGCCATGACCCCTGGCTGGGCCTTGGCGCTGTTCCGGCGCGACTTGCGCCTTGCCGTGCGCATTGGCGGCAGTGCCCTGGTCGGTGTGCTGTTCTTTCTGGCGGTCGTGACCGTCATTCCCTTCGGCGTCGGACCGGATCTCAATCTGCTGGCACGGATCGGACCGGCCATCCTGTGGATCGGTGCCCTTCTGGCCAGCCTGCTCGGACTGGACCGGCTGTTTCAGGCGGACAGGGAGGATGGCACTCTGGATCTGATGCTGATGGCCGGCCGGCCGCTTGAGCTGGTGGTGCTGATCAAATGCCTGGCCCATTGGGTCGCAACGGGCCTGCCTCTGGTTGCCGCTGCCCCGCTTCTGGGCCTCTTTCTCAATCTCGACCCGGTGTCCATGGGCGCCGTCACCCTGACCCTGCTGGCCGGAACGCCTGCCCTGACGCTGATTGGCGCCATCGGCGCAGCCCTGACAGTCTCCCTGCGCCGGGGAGGCCTGCTGCTGGCCGTGCTGGTCGTGCCGCTGGCCATTCCGGTCCTGATCTTCGGCGTCAGCGCGGCAGACGCGGCCATTCACGACCCCGTGCCCTTCATGACGCCGTTCCTGATCCTGTGCGCCCTGACACTGATCTCCACCGTGGTCGGGCCGGTCGCCTCCGCAGCAGCCCTGCGGTTTTCCGCCGATTGAGACAGGACCGGAGGGCGGGAACGGCGGGACAGCCTCCGCGCCCTGTCAGGAGTGGGGCGGGGCCTCAACCCATCACATTTGCGCTATCTGGCAAGCGCAGGGTTTGCAGCGCCGCTGCTGCGCGCGCTGCCCTGAAAGACCAGCGCCTCATTCATAGCGGAATTTCGCTATCGATCAGCCCCCTTGGACGGTCGTCCCCGAAAAGCGTCGGCACGTTTGACCAAACGCAATGCGCCGCAGCAAAGCCTCTTCCATTGAAGTTGCAGGGAGAGTGACGTAAATAAGACGCTATGGCATTTTGGGAATATGCAAATCCGACCCGCTTTTTGAGACTGGTGCAGGCTGTCCTGCCCTGGCTGACGGGCCTGTGTGTGCTGACCTTCGCCGCCGGGCTTTATATGGCCTTTTTCACAGCTCCCCAAGACTACCAGCAGGGCAACACGGTGCGCATCATGTTCATTCATGCGCCGGCCGCATGGCTCTGCATGATGTGCTATTCGGTCATGACCCTGTCCTCCATCGGCACGCTTGTGTGGAAACACCCTCTGGCCGATGTCTCCGCCAAAAGCGCCGCGCCGATCGGCGCGGCCTTCACCTTCATGGCTCTGGTCACGGGATCCTTGTGGGGCAAACCCATGTGGGGCACCTATTGGGTCTGGGATGCGCGCCTGACCTCGGTTCTGGTGCTGTTCCTCATGTATCTCGGCCTGATGACCCTGTGGCGGACGATGGATGACCCGATCAAGGCAGGCAAGGCCGCTGCGGTGCTCACCCTTGTCGGCGCTCTCAATCTGCCCGTCATCAAGTTTTCGGTCGACTGGTGGAACACACTGCACCAGCCTGCAAGCGTTGTCCGGCTGGACGGGCCAACGATTCACCCGACCCTCCTGTGGCCGCTTCTGGTCATGGCCACCGCCTTTACCCTGCTCTTTGTGGTCCTGCACCTGATGGCGATGCGCAATGAAATCCTGCGCCGCCGGGTGCGTACCCTGCGCAGGCGGGCCGCAGAACAATCTGTTTCCGGCCCCGCCTCGGCGGCACCCCAGGCTGCGGAGTGAGCACATGGATTTTGGACCCCATACCGGTTTTATCCTGGCCTCCTATATCCTCTGCCTTTTGACGGTGCTCGGGCTGATCCTGTGGGTCCGGATTGACAAAGCCCAGCAGGAGCGCGCTCTGAAGGACCTGGCCGAGCAGGGCATTTCCCGTGCCCGGCCCACAGACACATGACAGACATGGACAGACACGGCCCGCACGACACCCCTCCTCAGGACGCCCCCCCGGAGACCATATCGGAGACCATACCGCCGCACACGGACACAGCCTCTACGGCGGAAAAACGTCCTCTGCCGGTACTGGTGCTGCTGCCGCTGATCGTCTTTGCCGCGCTGGCCGGTCTGTTTCTGTTTCAACTGACCCTGGGCAATGATCCCCAGACCATCCCCTCCGCCCTGATCAACAAACCCGCCCCGGATTTTGCCCTGACGGCCGTTCCGGGCCTCACCCGGAACGGGGCCGGGGTCCAGGGATTCGCCAAAAGCGATCTGCTTGGAAAAGTCTCTGTCGTGAATGTCTTTGCCTCCTGGTGCGTGCCCTGTCGGCAGGAACACCCCTTGCTGGAAGATCTGGCCAAGGTTGACGGCATTCAGCTTTTGGGCATCAACTACAAGGACAAGCCGGAAAATGCCCGGCGGTTTTTGGGCAGTCTGGGCAATCCCTACGATCTGATCGGTGCCGACCCGGCGGGCCGGACCGCCATCGACTGGGGTGTCTACGGGGTTCCCGAGACGTTCGTGATCGATGCTGAGGGCATCATCCGCTACAAATTCATCGGCCCGCTGACCCCGGTCGCCTACCGGGACCAATTCCTGCCCGAACTGGCCAGGATCATTGCACGGAACCGGTAACGGACCTGCGCCTTTCAAACACAATTCCGCGAATTCCTGATGATAGCCCTCAAAGTCACCCGCTCGTGACTCGCGATTGAAGGCCCGGTTGCATATTTTACGGGGAAACAAGAATAGGATTCGTTCCAAATGGTGTGTCTTGCTCCCCGGAAGCCTTTGCGGGCCTTACGGACAATGCTCTTCGCCGCCGCCAGTCTGGCCGGGGTTTTTGCCCTGGTGCCTCTTGCTGCGGCCCAGCCTCAAAAAGTGGTGGAACTGTTCACCAGCCAGGGCTGTTCGTCCTGTCCGCCAGCAGACCGCCTCGCCGAACGGCTCAGCACGGAGGAAAAGGATCTCCTGACCATCCTGCTGCCCGTTGACTACTGGGACTATCTCGGCTGGAAGGACACGCTTGCCAGCCCGGCCAATTCCCAGCGCCAGCGTGCCTATGCGGCCCAGCGCGGCGACCGCTCCGTCTATACGCCGCAAATGGTCATCAACGGCGAGGAACATGTGATCGGCAGCCGGGAGCAGGATCTGCGTGCTGCGCTCGCGCGCACCCAGCCTTTTACCGCACAGGTCGATTTGAAGATCACCGACCGGGTTGTCCAGGCAAAAGTGGACGGCATATTGCCAACGGGCACCAAGATGGCCACGGTCTATTTCATGCGCATCAAGGATGAGGCCACGGTCGATATCGGCCGGGGCGAGAATGCGGGCCGCAAGATCCACTATGTCAACGTGGTCCAGCGGCTTCAGCCCATTGGTGTGTGGGAGGGCGGCACGGAAACCTTCCGCATGCCCAAGTCCAAACTCATGCTAAAGGGCGACGCCCGCTGCGCGGTTCTCGTCCAGATCGAGGACCAGGACGGCCCCGGCCGGATCATCGGCGCCGCGGTGATGGACAGGCGCAACGGATCCTGAGCCCCACCAAGGTTCAGATCCATCAGATAAAAGCGCTTTGACGTTCCAGGCCATTTCGGCACTCCGAGAATCTTCAGGATTACCGTGTCCGACGGCTTGTAACCTTTTGAAAAACTGATACCCCTTGCCCGGCTCTTTCAACAGGTCAGGGGAAGGACATGGATGGCAGGATCAGGCTTCAGGTTGCCATCATCAGCATCTTTGTCGGCCTGGCTGTTCTCGGACTGAAAACCAGCGCCTATTTTCTGACCGATTCCGTTGCGCTTCTGTCAGACGCGCTGGAAACCACCGTCAACATCGCCTCCTCCCTGGCCGCCCTGGCCGCCATCTGGTTTGCCTCCAAACCGGCGGACAGCAACCACCCCTACGGACATGACAAGGCGGAATATTTCGCGGCCGTTCTGGTGGGAGTTATGATCGTTCTGGCAGCTGTCTCCATTTTCATAGCGGCCTGGGCGGGCTTTACCAAAGGCGACAGCCCGGTGCTGTCACCGCTTGGCATTGGCCTGAACCTGCTGGCGGCGCTGATCAACGGCGCCTGGGCGCGTCACCTGATGACAACCGGACGGCGCACCCGCTCCCCGGCTCTGGTAGCGGATGGCAAACACCTGCTGACGGATGTGTTCAGCTCCGCCGGGGTGCTGACCGGCGTGGTGCTGGCGCTTGCAACAGGATGGACGATCCTCGATCCCGCCCTGGCCGTTCTGGTCGGCCTGACGGTGCTGTGGTCCGGCTGGCAGCTGGTCAAGGAGTCCATCGGCGGCCTGATGGACGAGGCCGCTTCAGCCGAAGTCCTGGAAAAAATCCGGCTGCAGATTTCCGAACAGGGTGAAGGCGCGCTGGAAGCCCATGACCTCAGGACCCGGATCGCCGGAAAGTCCACCTTTATCGATTTCCACCTCGTGGTGCCCGGCTCCATGTCCGTCGATGCTGCCCATGCCATCTGCGACCGGATTGAAGAAGCCATCACAGAAGACGTTCCCGGCGCCCATATCACCATTCATGTCGAGCCGGAGCACAAGGCCAAACATTCCGGCATTGTCGTTTTGTGAAAAGGCGCTGCAGATCGAAGGCCCCTTGAAGGATGACGGTCAGCAGGTTTTGCAGACATGACTGGGCAGAAGCCCCTTATGCGCTTTGAAGAGCTTTGCAAAGTGGCTGAGATTGTTGAAACCGCAGGCAAATGCGGTTTCAGTGACGCTTTTGCCGTCCAGAAGCATCTTTTCGGCGCAGTCCAGGCGCACATCCCGCAAATGGCTGCCCACGGTCTTGCCAATCTTGGCCCGGAAACCTGACTTCAGTTTCTTTGCAGACAACCCGACGGTATCCGACAGTTTGGCAATTGTCCAAGCGTTCTGAAAGTCGGTTTCCAGAAGATGGATGGCCTGCATGATCCGCCGCTGGTCCCCGTGCGACAAGGCCGCCGTCTGGCCATAGGGCTGCGCCATGAATTCAAAGGTGAGCGCAAGACACTGCAGGGCGGCGCCATAGAGATAAAGGGTTCGGACCGCACCCGGCGGATACGGGCAGGCCGCGATCTTGCGCGCCTCCTGCAGCAGCAACGGCGGCGCCTGAAAGCCGAAAAAGACTGCGTTTTCTTGCGGGCCGCTATAGTCGGTCACCAGATCATGGGCCAGCCGGTTGAGCGGCATGCCGCCAATCCGTGACAAGAATGCAGTGCTATACCGGATGTCGACAATCTCGAACGGACCGTCCGGGAAAACCACATTCTTGCCAGAGGTCTGCGTGGAGCTGTGAAACAGCAAAGCCGCCCCGGTTTCCACACGCATGGGCGTTCCACCGGCCACAGCGAACTCCCCCCGGCCCGAAAAGCAAAGGGCAAGCGAAAAGGTTGGAGGGCCCTGCACGTCCAGGTACTGGGTCTCTGCCGGGTCAATCTTGAAACTCGACAGCAGCGTTCCGTCCTCCATGACGTCGAGCTGACAGCCCTCTTCCCAGCCCAGATGTTCCAGGTCACTGGAAAAGCTCTGCAGCCACTTTTTGGGCGTCACAGCCCCTGCGCCGCCCAACGGTGCCCCGGCCGGGTCAACAAATAGTTCCGATTCCGTCAATTCCGGCCCCGATCATGTTAGTACGCCCCCGCCACCTATTATACATGAGTAATATAGTCAAGTTTAAGCACGGGGACGGTCAACGTGGCCAGTAAACTAATATTTCGGGGTCTCATGTCATCAGTCGCGGGCTGTGGCCTGACCCTTGCCTGCGCCGGTCCAGCTGCGGCGGAAGAGAGCATTCTTCTTGAAACCATCACAGTGACCGCCAGCAAAATCGAGGAAGACATCCAGACGTTTGACGGCGCCATTGCAGTCAAGACAGGAGACGACTTGCGGGCCGCAAATGTCCAGACCGTTGGGGATCTGGAAAAGGTGTTTCCCGGACTGGTGATCCGCACTCGGGGTAACCGGGCCTTTGCGAATTTCACCGTCCGGGGCATCAGTTCACCGGACTATTACAGCCCCGCCGTACAGGTCTATATTGACGGCATTCCCCAGCAGCCATCTGCCATTGCGCAACCGCTTGCCGATATTGAGCGGGTCGAGTTCCTGAAAGGGCCGCAGGGAACACTTTACGGGCGCAACGCACTCGCCGGGGTCATCAATATTGTGACCAGGTCGCCAGACCGGCAGCGCCTCAGCACCGGCGTGACAATCACCAACAACAAGGTGCTTGGTCACAGTGCAGCAACCTTGCCTGTTGTGCCGGACACCCTGTTTCTTGACGCGTCTGTTGCAGGGGACCTCTATCAGGGCGAACTGGACAACATTTCGACCGGCGAAAGCAATATCAACGGGTCCAGTGATGTGCTGGTCCGCGGTCAGCTCCGCTACCGGCCCCTTGGCAGCGCTTTCGATGCAGACCTTTCCGGCTCGTTTGAACGCCTTTACACACGCGAGGAATTCTACCTGCCGGATGGCTCGTTCGATACGCGGACCTATGATCAGTCGCGCTATGGCCCCTATCCCCTGTTGAAACGGACAACAGCAACAGGCGCGGCGAAGTGGAACTGGCACCTGTCCGATATCACGGTCACCGGCATATCGACGGTGCAGGATGTAAAGTCGGAACGCGACCTTGTCAGCGGTGGCATTGTACTGCCCTTCACGGAAACGGATCTTGCCCTGTCTCAGGAGATCCGCGCCGCCTATGATGCCGGTGGGGCCGTCACCTGGCTGGCGGGGGCCTTCTATCAGCACGACCGTTTCAAGCGCGTTGATGAAGACGGCTATTCCGGCTTTTACGGCCCGTCTGCAAATGTTGTTGAAACCGACAGCCTGGCCGGGTTCGCCGAGGCAAGCTGGCAATTTGCACCCAAATTTGATGTCACGGCCGGTGGCCGGCTGTCCTATGACCGGTCCTCCATCGATTTTGACCGGGCCGATATCTACAGCAACGGCTATGGCTTCGCGTTCACAAACTCAGACAGTTTTGTCGGTTTCGAACCAAAGATTTCACTTGGCTATTCCGCAACAGAAAGCCTTCATTTCTATGGCCTTGCCTCGCGCGGATACAAGCCGGGCGGATTCAACCATGCGGTCTCGTCAAGCGCGGACAGCGCCTCCTATGATCCAGAAACCGCCTGGAACTTTGAAATTGGCGCCAGGGGAAGTCTCTTTCAGGACGCCGTAACCTTCTCGGCGGCTGCCTATCACATCATCTCCACCGACAAACAGATCTATGTGGGCCCGGTTGGCTCCCAGGTCATCCAGAATGCGGGGGAAGCCACCAGTACAGGCGTGGAACTGAGCGCCCTGTGGCGTCCGGTGACCAGCCTCCAGCTCAGCGGGACCTTGAATGCGGGACGGTCGATCTTCACCGATTTCACGGATCCGCTCACCGGCGAAACCTATGATGACAATCATCTGCCCTACGCACCGGACGTAACCGGACGCGCGGAGATCCGGTATTTTCTGGACCAGCAATGGTTTGACGGCGACATGTCTGTCTATGGCAGTGCCAATTTCACCGGCAAACAGTATTTCGACGAGGCAAACACCTTGTCGCAAGACGCTGTCACGACCTTTAACGCCGGACTTGATGTGGCCCTGGAAAACCAGATTTCCGCCAGCCTGTTTGTCGAAAACATCGCCGACGAGCTCTATAGAACCTCCAGCTTTGACTTTGGAAGCGGAGACATCCGCTCGACGGTTTCCCAGGGAAGAACCTTCGGTCTGTCTTTGAACATGACCTTCTGAAGCGAGGCCCCTGAACATGTCTCAGCTCACGCAACCGGCTGCCCCGCTCGCCAGAACCTTTCCGGCGATTGCCGGTATCTATACTGTCCAGAGCCTGATCGGCGGGTTCACCTTTGTGGGGCTGCCTTCGGTGCTCAGAGCAGAGGGTGTTTCGCTTGGCCTGATCGGCCTGGTGTCGCTGCTCATGCTGCCATGGGGTCTGAAGTTTCTTTGGGCGCCTGTGGTGGAACGCATCCGCCAGCCCTCTCAGCGGGCCAGAAGAACCCGGGTGGTTATCCTCTGGTGTCAGGCTGCGGCCATTGCCGCAATGGCGGTGGCGGCCCTGTCAGAGCTGAACGCCGTTTTTGTTCTGGCGGCAGCGCTGACGGTGATGGCGCTCGCCTCCACCTGCACGGACATCGCCTGTGACGCCTATACAATCGAGAATTTCCCAGGCCGCCTGCGCGCTCTGGGCAACATCGCACAGGTCGGAGGCGGCTATACCGGCTTCGTTCTGGGCAGCGGCCTGTTTCTCGTTCTCGTGGCCCAAACCGGCTGGACCGTGGCCACCCTGGCCTTATGTCTTGTCGTGACCCTCGGAACGCTGCTCTTTCTGTTGACCCCGCCAGAGAGGGCCGCAGCCCCCTCAAAAGAGACACCTTCAGAGCGGCCCAGCCTACGAACCGCGTTGCGCAATTCAAAGGTCCGCCTGGGCCTCCTGATCAGCATTCTGTTTGAGCTTGGCATCCGCCTCGTCATGCCCTTGATGAGCCTTTACCTGGTCGACAAGGGAGCCCCCCTGGCGTGGATTGGGGTGCTCAATGGCGCCGGAGGAGCCGCAGCAGGCCTCTTCGGGACCCTCCTGGGCGGGATAACCGTTGCAAGATTCGGTGCACCGGCCGCCGTGAAAACAGCAGTCACTTTGCAAACTGCGACCCTGCTGATTCTGGCTGCGGCGGCATTTGGGGACGCCCCGCTTCTGCTTGTGGCGGGGCTCATGCTCTTAAGCATGGTGATCAGCGCCTTTGGCTTTGTGTCCGTTTATTCAGTCACAATGGATCTGGCGTCGTTGAAACAAGCCGGGGTGGACTTTTCCCTCTTCCAGTCGGCCGGCGCCCTCACGGCAGCCGTCTTGGGCGTGACCGCAGCACAGATTGCCCAGGCGGCCGGTTACCCGGCCAGTTTCGCCCTGGCAGCCGCCGCAAGCCTCCTGGCCCTGGTCACCCTTCCTCTTCTTCTTAACCGCATCCGCTCAGACGAGTGCGTGCAGGAGACCTGAGGATCCAAACCGTATCGTCTTTCACCCTCGGTCTCTCTGACGTCAGGCAGCGAAAGATAAATCCTGTGAACCGCGATTTGCTCAAAAAGGCCTTTCAAGATGAAACGACGTAACGCAGTGATTGCCGGAGCCGGTGTAGCCGGACTGGCCGCGGCCTTCTGGCTGACACGCAACGGCTGGTCTGTCCGCCTTCTGGAAAAGGCACCGTCCCTGCGCTTTGGCGGCCATCTCATGGGCCTGTCGGGTCCCGGCTACAAAGCCCTCGAGGAGATGAACATTTTCGAGCAGTTACAGCCCTTCGCCCGGCAGGCGTGCGAGAATATCTGCCTGGATCGAAACGGCCAGGAAATCCTGCGGTTGAAACACACCGATCTCATCGGTGACATGCCTTTTGTCATGATACGGCGTTCCGATCTCGTCCAGGTTCTGGCCGGCCTGGTCGAAGACAACAGCCCCATCGAATTTGGAACGTCGGTCATGTCCTTTGAGGAGACAGAAGACAGGATCGCCGTGCATTTGTCGGACGGCAGCGCTGCCGAAGCGGATCTTCTGATCGGGGCCGATGGCATGCGCTCAAGGCTGCGCACCCTCATGTTCCCCGGCCAGACGATGGCAACCGAAAGCCTGGGATACCGATTCGCTCTTTTCGAAACGCAGCACGAGGACGCCAGCCAGACCATCTTGAAGTCCTATATTGCGCCCGGCCATATGGCTGAGGTCTATGGCATCACGCCGTCCCGCACACTCACGCTTCTGGTGTGGAACAGCCCGGACAGCGGCAAACTGGACCCAAGGCACGCCCCCGCGCACCTGAAGGAGGCGTTTTCCTGTGTGCATCCATTAATCAACAGACTGATTTCGAAGGCCGAAGCAGACGGTGAGACCTTTGTTGTCGATACCCTGTCCATGACCGTTCTGCCCACCTGGTCAGCCTCCCAGGCCGTGCTTCTGGGCGACGCGGCGCACGCGTTGAGCCTTGTGTCCGGACAAGGGGCGGGTATGGCGCTGACGGGCGCGAAGATCCTCGCCGACAAATTGCGCGACCATGCGCCCAAAGACGCGGTCCTTTTGTATGAACAGCAGATGCGCCCGGCCATCGACAGCCTGCAGGCGCGCAGCCGCAAACTCGCCAGATGGTACGTTCCGCAAAGCACCAGCGCCTTCAAACGGCGGAACCTAATGCTGAAAGTTCTTCCCAAATGGCTGCTGCGCTATCAGTATCAAAGAAGCATGAAGGCCGAATGGGTTCTGTAGCGCTCCGGACGCACCTGGGTTGGAAACAAATCGTCAGGGCTGGTTTCAGGCACCACCCCATTCACAAGACGATACTTTCCGGTATGGTCGGTCCTTGATTTGGGGCAACCGCGTCCGCCCCGCGCCCGACCAGCAAGCCTGATGAGCACATGCCCGTCCAGGCTGCCACACCCAACTGGACTTCGTTCTGATGCCGCCTTTCCCCAAATGGCCCGCGCAAGTGATTGATCATCTGATTCTGATGACCGGTGCTCTTGTGATGTGCCTGCCGGTCTACGCGATCTTTGCCGCCACCACCCAAGCGCCCGGCACCCCGCTGGAGCCGCGTTTCGATCTGGGGGCGGCCGCTTTCGGCAATTACGGTCAGTTTCTGGCGTCCAGCGCCGGGTTTTCCGGGGATGTGACAGTTGCGGGCATGATCTGGAATTCCTTTGTGCTCGGTGCCGGATTTGCAGCACTGAAAACCGCGCTGTCGCTGCTGACCGCCTATGCGCTGCTCTATTTCCGGGTGAAAGGCGCCAGCGTGATCTTCGCCCTGTTGCTGCTGACCTTGATGCTGCCGCTGGAATCCCGTTTCCTGCCGACCTATGACGTTGTGGCGGCGCTTGGCCTGGTCAACACCCGGGCCGGGCTGATCCTTCCTCTGGTGGCCTCCGGCCTGGGCACCTTGTTTTTCCGGCAGTTTTTAAGAACTGTGCCGGATGTGCTGCTGGAATCCGCCCGCCTGGACGGCGCCGGTCCTTTCAAATTCTTCAAGGATATTCTCCTGCCCCTGTCAGCACCGACCGCAGCGGCCCTGTTCCTGGTCCTCTTCGTGAATGGCTGGAACCAGTATCTGTGGCCGGTCATGGTCACCTCCCGGGAAGAGACCTACACGCTGGTGCGTGGCATGCAGTATTTCGGCCAGGCCAGCCTCCCCGGCATGATGCTTGCCATCCTCGCTCTTGTCCCGCCGTCCCTTCTTGTCATCTTCTTTCAAAGACAGGTCGTTAAAGGGTTATTTGACGGCTCACACTAGGTTGTGGACTCATAAACTCGTAGCCAGAGCCGAATGGCAGCAAGCTTTACGAACGCTAGGAAGTTGTCAGCGCGCTTCTCGTATCGCGTAGCAATGCGCCTGAAATGCTTAATCCGATTAAAGAACCTCTCAACATGATTTCTTTGGCGGTATAGATACGGGCTGAAGCAGATTGGGTCCCGTCGGTTCCGACGTGGTGGGATGTTCGCCCAGCCACCACGTGAATTGACAAAAGCTCTTATCTCAGCTGCATCGTAAGCCTTGTCTGCAAGAACCAAACCGCCGCTGGGTAGGCCTTCGAGCATAGCACAGGCCGCGACACTGTCATGCTGCTGTCCGCCAGTAATTGCGACATTTATTGGTAATCCATGCGCGTCGACAACGGCGTGGATCTTGGTAGTTAAACCTCCGCGCGAACGACCAAAGCCCTCCCCTTTATGGTTCGCGACGCAACTCGCGTGTTGGTGAGCATGGACAATTGTGCTGTCTATCATTTGAACCTCAGCAACGCTCCGCTGAGAGATAGCGGTGAGGACACAATCCCAAACTCCCGCACGAGCCATCGTACGAAGCGATTGTAACAAGTGGTGTAAGGGCCGTAGCGTTCGGGTAGGTCGCGCCAAGGCGCTCCTGACCTTAAAACCCAGAATATGCCGTTAAGGACTCGCCGGTCATTCACCCGAGGGATACCTCGCGATTTGTGGGGAAGGACTGGCGCGATCGACTGCCATTCTAAATCGGAAAGGGCGTATCTCATTTACAAGACTCCTTTTGGAGCTTGAATCACGCCAACATGCTGAATTTCAATGGTTGCTTTGCCTCAAGATCAACAAAGGCAGCAACGCGAGGTAACTAATTCTAGCCAACTTGACACTTTTGACTTGTGCGGTAGAGCTATTGGCCAAGCCGTTTTGATTTTTTGATGTTGGAGCCAAAATGGAAGACTTATTGCCCGTCAGAGTAACTGCTGATTGCCCCTCAATTCCGAGCATTCTGGAATTGATACAGCGCACCTTTGCCTTTATGGAGCCGCGCATCAACCCGCCATCTTCAATGCATCGTTTGACAGTTGAAAAAATCCAGGATCAATGCAGCGAGGGGGAAATTTGGGCGATTGGCGAACGACCAAGCGCCTGTGTGTTTCTTAGCGTAAAGAGTGAATACCTCTACATTGGCAAACTTGCCGTGCAAGAAGATATGAGGGGGCGGGGCCTTGCGAGGAGCTTGGTTGATTTGGCTGAACAGCGCGCAAGATCACGTGGTTTATCAGGATTGGAGTTGGAAACTAGAATTGAGCTGATTGAAAATCACGAGACCTTTCGGCGTCTTGGTTTTGTTAAGACTGGAGAAAGCATACACGACGGTTTTGATCGACCGACATCTATCACCATGCGCAAACCGATCAAAGTCAAGTAGAACGGTCCTGTCCGCGTTGCTGATCTGGACGTTTGACGCCTGTCGTCGCTACCCTTCAGTTTATGAGTACACGCCCTAGTCACCCGAATCTGAAGTGCGTCTCATTTTCCAGCGCGTTCAGAACGAACTTCAGAGTCATGAGGGGAACTAGAAAGCTTATGTTTCTAGTGTGGTTTTCGGAAATGAAATACGCCACGGCGCGCGCTGCGCAAATCAGGCGTATTTAAATTCCACCACATTAGGATTCGGTTTTGGACGGAAACAGCGGCCCTGGATTTCGCCAAAGACGTGAAGGAGGCACTATCTGCATGGTATTTGAGACGATCCTGTTCGATTGCGACGGCGTTCTGGTGGATTCAGAAAAGATCTATGTGGAAGTGGAACGGGAGCATCTGGCCAGGATCGGCCTGGCCTATGCCCTGGACGATTATATGGACCGGTTCCAGGGGCTCGGCAGTACCGATTTCTGGGCAGCCATCGAAGCCGATTACACCGCCCTTGGCAAAGGGCCTCTGCCGGACAGTTTCGGCCCTGATCTCGATCGGGCGACCCTTGAGCGGATCAACACCGAGCTGTCCGAAATCGCCGGCATCAAGCAGTTTCTGGACGTCCACCGGGGACCGAGGGCCGTTGCCTCGTCCTCCCGCCTGCACCGGCTGATTCACAAGCTTCAGCACACCGGGTTGCACGACTATTTCGCGCCCCATATCTATTCCGGCGAGCAGGTCGAAAACGGCAAGCCCGCCCCGGACCTGTTCCTGTTTGCCGCCGCCAAACTCGGCGCGGATCCGGCCACCACGCTGGTGATCGAGGACAGCGCCAACGGGGTCAAGGCCGGACTGGCGGCCGGCATGACGGTGTGGGGGTTTGTCGGCGGCGCCCACAGCCATGCCACCCACAAACAGCAGCTTCTGGACGCGGGCGCCCACAAGGTCGTTGACAGCCACGGCAATCTGGCCGGACTGCTTCTTGGGAACACGGAAACCGCGTAGCCCTAGAGACGGCGCTTGCGCGCGTTTTTGAAAATAAAGACCCTCATGTTCAGAGCTAGGGCATCGTGCGACAAGTCTGCACCATCTAACCGGATCTGCTTTGTCTGCTGAGGAGGCGGATCGCGCTGCGCAAGGTGCCTTGCCGAATGATCTGCTTTTCAGCATCAAATGGTGCAAACTGATCGCACGATGCTCTAGCGGTTTGATCCGGCTTGGCCCGCTAGGGTGGCGTCCCCATGTCCTGATACGCCGTAAGGCCGGACATGCCGCTCACACGAGCTTTTGACACAAAATGGAGAATGCTCTTTGGACAGGCGCGTGGGTCCCCGCTCGAACCGGGGAAGACACCCTGAGGCGCGGTGATAGACCGGTCTCACAAACCTGCCCCTCTCCCTCACCTTTCGGAACTGCCTCAGCCCTCTCTTGAGAGAGCGGCAGCTGGGGTGGCGCTGCTCTTCTTTCGGGGCAAGCCTGCGGCAAGCAAAAAAAACCCGGGGTTGCCCCCGGGTTTCCAGTTTGCGGTCTGAGCCAAAAGACCGCCTGGGAGATTTTCTCCGCGTCTCTTTGATCAGAGGCGCTGGGAGCCCGTGCCGAATTCCGGATAGGCTTCGACACCGACTTCGGCCTTGTCCAGACCGAGGGCTTCTTCTTCCTCGGTAACCCGGATTCCGATGGTGACCTTCAGGACGAACCAGACAATGGCGCTGGCCACGAAGGTGAAGGCACCGTAGGAGACAATCCCGATGATCTGCGTGCCGTAGGACGCACCATCGTTGGACAGCGGCACAATGAGCGTGCCCCAGATACCGGCCAGAAGGTGAACCGGGATGGCGCCGACAACGTCGTCGATCTTCAGCTTGTCGAGCATCGGCACAGCGAAGACGACAATTGCACCACCAACGCCACCGATCAGGAGGGTCTGCCACATGCTCGGAGCAAGCGGCTCGGCCGTGATGGAGACCAGACCGGCCAGCGCGCCGTTCAGAGCCATCGTGACGTCAACCTTCTTGTAAAGGACCTGGGTCAGGATGACAGCAACCACAACACCGGCAGCAGCGGCCATGTTGGTGTTGGCGAAGATGCGGGAGACGTCGGTCACGTCACCGATGGAGCCCATGGCAAGCTGGGACGCCCCGTTGAAGCCGAACCAGCCGAGCCACAGGATGAACGTGCCGAGGGTTGCCAGCGGCATGGAAGATCCCGGGAAAGGATGCACGGAGCCGTCAGCGGCGTATTTGCCTTTGCGGGCGCCAAGAATGATGGCACCGGCCAAAGCCGCCCAGCCACCAACGGAGTGAACGATCGTGGAACCGGCAAAGTCGGAGAAGCCCATTTCGGAGAGCCAGCCTGCACCCCACTGCCAGGAGCCGGTAATCGGGTAAAGGATACCGGTCAGGATCGCGGTGAAGATCAGGAACGGCCACAGCTTGATACGCTCGGCCACGGTGCCGGACACGATGGAAGCGGTTGCCGCCACAAAGACCATCTGGAAGAACCAGTCGGAGGCGGTCGAGTAGCCGGTATCGAGGGCGTCGCCACCAACCGGATCGAACGAATACGGGCCGAAGGAGCCGATAAAGCCGCCGTCAACGCCGGTGTACATCAGATTGTAACCGGTGATCCAGAACATGATGCCTGCCACAGAGTAGAGCACAATGTTCTTCAGGCACTGCATGGAGACGTTCTTGGACCGGACAAGGCCTGCTTCCAGCATGGCAAATCCGGCGGCCATGAACATGACCAGAAAGCCGCCCATGAGGAACAGCAGCGTGTTGAAGATATAAGCAACTTCCGGAGCAACAGCCGGAGTTTCCGTGTCCTGAGCGAAGGCCGGAAGAGCCGACAGGCTCAACAGGGCAAGTGTCGCCGCGCTCTTTGCGACTAGTTTTTTCATGATACGTTTCCTTACCTAAATCACAGAGCTTCGGCGTCTGTTTCGCCCGTGCGGATGCGCACAGCCTGATCGATCGAGTGAACGAAAATCTTGCCGTCTCCGATCTGACCCGTCTTGGCCGCACCGGAGATGACTTCGATAACCTGTTCGACAGCAGAACTGTCGACAGCGACTTCGATTTTCAGCTTTGGCAGGAAGCTCACCGCATATTCCGTCCCGCGGTAGATTTCGGTGTGCCCCTTCTGGCGGCCATAGCCTTTCACTTCGGTCACCGTCAGACCCTGGATGCCGATGCCGGTCAGGGCATCACGCACTTCGTCGAGCTTGAACGGCTTTATGATGGCCATCACTATCTTCATTGCTCGTACCATTCCCCTTTTTTGCGCCCCTTCCCTTCGAAGAAGCCAGCCGTCCGCGCCAGCATTGCGCCTGTTGTTATGGAGTCCCCTCTGGAAGGGATTTTTCAGGTCGCAAGACCGCCTGGGCCTGGAAAACCGGCGCGGCGTCGCCCTTTGTTAATCAAGGACCGTGCCAAATGGCAGGAGCCATGAGAAAAATGTAATAATTTCAAACTATTATTCAAAAGCAGCCAAAAAAAGCGGCGTTAAGCCTGAGAGACGGCCTGTGCCCAAAACTTGAAAACGCATAAAAAATAGACAAAAAACAAGCAGAAGCCCAAAAATAGGGCATATCGTTTGCCTGGCAACCGCTCAGAAAAAAGGCAGCGCCCCATTTCGGCCATCTGAACGGCCGCAATTTTCTGAAAAAGCCACAGAATGGACTGGCTCACTCACCGTCAGGCAGAAAACCCGCCCGTCTGGAGGTAAGCGGTTTCCTCCGGCGTCGACACGCGCCCGAGAACGGTGTTGCGGTGGGGAAAGCGGCCGAACCGCCGGATCACATCCATGTGGATCAGGGCGTAGTGGTAAAACTCCGTATTGCCCAGCTGCCGGCACAAATCCACCGCGCGCTCCTGATGGGCCATGTTTTCCGAATGCTCGAACGGCAGATAGAAAAAAACGCGCACATCCAGGGGAAAGGCCCGGTCATAGCCGCGCTCCAGAGCCGCTTCAGCAAGGGCGAGCGCCTTGGCATCCGCCGAAAAGGCATCCGGCGTGCCACGGTCAATATTGCGGGTCATCTGATCAAGCAGAAGGATCAGCGCCAGGGCTCCATCCGCCGTCTCTGCCCAGCCATCCAGCGCCCCGGCCCGGGCCTCCTGCACAGCACTGCGGAAACCGTTGCTGCATTCGGCATCGAAGGTCTCGTCCCCTGCAAACCATTTGGCCGCTCCGGCCCGCCACCAGAAATCGAGCACATCCTGCGGGGAGATCGGGAGAGCATCAGTCATGGGGGCTCCGGGGGTCTGTGAGTTGCCTGAACAGAAGAGGCTTAACAGTTACTCCCAAATGCATGGCAGGAAAAGTCACCTTAGCGGGTTGGCTATTGGCAGGCCTGGGCCAGCCAGGCACTGCGATGACGCTGTGTCAGCTCGCCCTTCAGACCATTTTCCGTCAACCGGGCCATCTCGGAGCGGAAAGCCTCCACCAGCACCGGATCGGTCCCTTTGCTGAACACCGCCCAAAGCGGCTTGGCCAGGGCCTCGATAAACACAACCGGCTGCAGACGGCGGCCATCATACCCCTGTCTGCAGGCAGACGCCTGGGCCAGAAATCCGGTGAGGGGCAGGAGATCGATCCGGCCATGATAGAGCATCTCGATGCCCTGCTGATAATTGATGACCGGGATCAGCCGTCCCTTTGCGTCCAGGCCGAGGGTGGCAAAATAGGTCTGAACGTTGCTGCCGTCCTGAACACCGATCTTGACGTCGAGATCCAATAAATCAGTCAGGGTTTCGACCGGAATTCCGGGACGGGAGGACAGCTGAAACAGATATTGCCCGTAAGGGGACACCTCTCCCAGCCACTGGAACCGGTCCTCCCGGTCGGGCGTTCTGGAGATGGAAAAGAACATCACATCCGGCTCGGTTTCTGCCAGCAGCATGGCCCGTTTCCAGGGCAGAAACTCAAAAGACCTGA
Organism: Roseibium sp. AWQ4_254; assembly: GCF_056161025.1. Lineage (NCBI taxonomy): Bacteria > Pseudomonadati > Pseudomonadota > Alphaproteobacteria > Hyphomicrobiales > Stappiaceae > Roseibium > Roseibium sp. AWQ4_254. The sequence continues at coordinate 97,356 of NZ_JBSWYH010000009.1, read as the reverse complement.
CCCTCACCGGGTAGTGCTCATTCACTCCCGCGACCGCAGCTTCGATGAAATGGGTGACATAGCCGTCCGGCACACCGTTATTGTTCCATTGGAGCGGAGCAAAATTCTGGGCGATGATACGTATTTCCTTGGGGGCAGCAGAAGCTGGTATCAGCCAGGCCAGTCCAACAAGGACACCTGCAACCAGAACTTTCAACATCCCAGATGTCATCACCTCCTCCAAAACAGAACTTTGCAAGAACGCGCAACACGCTCTACGGAAGCGGCTTTTGATTTTCGTTTGAAGTTTGACCCTTTTATCAAGTTTAAACAATTGGAATCCGTCACATTCTGGAATATTTTTCAGCACTTGAAGCGTGCCGCGGTCATCCGGTGTCAAATCGTTTCGCCCCGCGCGCTGAAACCTCTGGTTTCAAGCCGCGAAAGGCAAATCCGATGAAACGCGGTTTTCAATAAGCCAATAGGAATGCAGAAGGCCAACCCCGTGAGCGAAACAGTGCTGGACCTGAAGGGCCTGAAATGCCCGCTTCCCGTTCTCAAGACCCGCAAAGCCCTTTCCAGCCTGTCCGGTGGGGACCGGCTGGTTGTGCTGACAACAGATCCGATGGCAGAAATCGACATCCCCCATTTCTGCCAGGAGAACGGCCACATATTGGTCTCTGGAGAACGCACGGATTTTGGCCACCGGTTCGAACTGGCCAAGGGCAGCTGACGCCGCCCGCCCTGCGAAAGCCTCAGCCCTGACCGGCGATCCGGTTCATCTCCCGGGCCAGTTCCAGATCCAGGCAGCTCAGGCCACCGGCATCATGGGTTGCGAGCGTCACGTCAACGGTCCGGTAGACATTGGACCATTCCGGATGATGGTCCATCTTTTCCGCCACCAGCGCCACCTGGGTCATGAAGGCGAAGGCTTCGCGGAAGTCGCGGAACCTGAAGGACTTGAAAATTGCTTCCCGCCCGTCGCACAGTTTCCAGTCAGGCAAGGCTGAGAGCCCCGCTGCCCGTTCTTCCGGTTTCAGCCGTTCGGCCATGGGTGTCCTCCTCAAAATGGGGGCTGCGTTTTGTAATCTGTTGCCGACCGCAGCCGCATATCAATCACAATTGATAGAGACCTATCCTATCGCGATGACAGAGCGAAGGCGACGGGCGAAGGCGACGGGCGAAGGCGCGCCTGCCGCCCTGCCATTGCCTTTCCCGCGAAAACACAACACCTTTGCCGCAACGTAGCCAGGACCAGGAGAAAACAATGCCCCAGAGAATTCTGTTTGTCTGCCTTGGCAATATCTGCCGCTCCCCCCTGGCAGAAGGCATTTTTCGGGCTCAGGCCGGTTCCGCCGGGCTTGCCGGTGCGCTCAGCATAGACTCCGCCGGCACAGGCCCCTGGCACGTGGGCAAGCCACCGGATCCCCGTTCCATCCAGGTGGCGGCTCAGCACGGGATCGACATTTCCACCCAGCGGGCCCGGCAGATCGCTGCCACCGATTTCGGCGATTTCGACACAATCCTGGCCATGGACCGCAACAATCTGGCAACGCTGAAGGCCCTGGACACCGGCACCGGGGCGGATCTCCGCCTGCTGCTCGACACTCCGGCACAAGATGTGCCGGACCCCTATTATGGCGGCCCAGGCGGATTTGAAGATGTCTACCAGCTGCTCTGGTCCGGCTGTGAAAACTTTCTCAACACCTTGCGCAGAGACTAAAGCAAGTGGCCTTCAATCGGCTTTGCCTCGCGCTGCCTGAAATCGGGAATTTCAGCACAAAAGACAAAACGATTCGGTTCCATAGGACGATGGCACGCTCCAGGATCGGTCCGGCAGGTTCATAAATCCGTCTTGGAGCCTGCTTATGGGTGGAAAGACCGGGGTCTTGAAGCCCAGTTTAAAAACTCTTTGCAGGCGATCAACCGGACTGAGATGCGACCGGTTGATCCAGAGGCTTGGCAACGCAATGAAACTCCTCTGGTGGTCGCTGGCCACCATGCTCATTCTGCTTGGATTGGCGACGGTTTGGCTGCCCATTCCCACCGGCGTTCCCCTGCTGGCGCTCGGACTGATCGTGATCATCGGCACCAGCCGAAGCGCTGCCCGGCTTTTGCGGAAGCGCCGGCGCTCCACCCCGCCGTTGAACGAGGTCATCACCTGGGTGGAAAACCGGTCGCCCTTGCGCTTTGCCCGGATCCTGAAACGCACACGCCCCAGAAAGAAGCTCCCGCCGGGTGATCCGGAAGGGCTGGCCTGATCAGACACCTGCCCCTTCACGCGTGTTTGGCTTGGTCAGTGGTCGGAAAGCGCCTTCAACGCTTTGCCATGGGCCTTGCGGGCGCGATGAGCCATTCGGCGCAAGAACCGCTGCAGCCGGCGCCCCCGGACCGTGAACCATTCATCCAGTTGCCGGTCGCTCACCAGCGGTGGCACCTTTTGGTAAAACAGATGGTAGACGGCCAGGATCAAGAGCAGGGTCACACCCCAGGAAATCAGGGTGTCGGAGAAGAAATGCCCGCCAAATGCAACGCGGTTCGCCGACAGGATCAGGCACAGCGGCACCAGAAACCACAACGCCGCCTTGCGCCACGTTGCCGGAACCAGCAGCGCCAGAGACGTCAGCCAAATGGCCGCCGATGCTTCTCCGGACACGAAGGAACAGTTGCTTTGGCAATAATCCGTAATCTTCCAGACCGGCTGGTAGGGCAGATCTCCGCCGAAAGTATCCACATAGCGCGGCCGCGGCCGACCCCAATTGTCCTTCAAAACGGCATTGACAAGAACGCCCGGCCCCAGAATGAGCGTGGTCAGCAGAAACAAAGGCTGGCGGAGCGGCATCAGCGGCGGCCGTCCCGGCACAAGAAGCTTGAACACCAGAACCGCGACACATGTCACCGCGATCACCCTGACGAGAAACGGCCCCAGATGCCGGACCTCCCGCAGGAACGGCTCATTCTGCGCCCAGAACCCGGAATTCTCAGAATAAAACAGCCCGCTCGCCCAAAAATCAGCGCCCGGGAAAATCAGGAAAAACAGGGACACGATGCAGATATAGCCCGTAACCGCAAGCATCGGATGGGCCAGACACCAGTCAACCGCCTTGCGGCCCCGGGACTTCGGTCTATTCTGGAGGGGATCGGAATGTGTCATCACTTCATTTCAGACCAGTTCAGGAATGCATGATCTACCCCATCCCCCGTCATCATCCAATCCCCTGACAGACAAGGCCGGCGCGCTGCGCAGGATAACAAGGTGCCCATGAGCCACCAGCCCCCTTCCTCCGACGACACCAAAATCGTGCCGATCCGGCCCGGGCGACGCCCGGTGCTGCACTTCTGGTACGAATTCGCTTCCACCTACAGCTATCTCTCGGCCATGCGTCTTGAAGTCCTGTCCCGGGAGGCGGAGATCGACATTCTCTGGCGCCCGTTCCTGCTTGGGCCCCTGTTCAAGAAACAGGGTTGGGACACGTCCCCCTTCAACCTTCAGCCTGCCAAGGGCCGCTACATGTGGCAAGACCTGGAACGCCAGTGCCAGCGCTACGGCCTGCCCTTTTCCATGCCGGACCCCTTCCCTCAGAACAGCCTGATGGCCGCCCGGATTGCCCATAGTGGCCGCCAGCGACCCTGGGTCGGTGCCTTTTCCCGGGCGGTCTATGTGGCTCAATTTGGCCAAGGCCTTGATATTTCGAACGAAAGCCTGATGGCAGATCTACTTTTGGAAACCGGCGCCCCGGCCCGGGAGGCGCTGGAAACGGCCCAAACCTCCGAAGCAAAAATCGGTCTGAGAGCCGCCGTCGCCGAAGCCGAACAGCTCGGCATCTTTGGCGCCCCAAGTTTCGTGCTGGAAGACGGCACCCTGTTCTGGGGGGACGACCGGCTGGAGCAGGCAATCGAAATGGCCGTGAGCCTATCGCCATAAACAGCATCAGGGAAAGGCGGTCATGTGTCTTTCACGGCCGCACTGCACAGATCCGTTCCAGCGCCTGATAGAGCACAGCCGGTGACAGGGGCTTGGTGACCACGTCCAGAAACCCGGCATCCGTCAGCCGCTGTTCCCCGACCGCTTCCAGCGAAGCGGTGACGGCCACAAGCGGCAGACGGCGGCCGGGTACGCGCCGAAGCAACTCCTCCGCCGTTTCCAGCCCGCTCAAACCGGGCATATTGAGATCCAGCAGAATGACATCAAAGCCGTCGATCTGCGCATGCGCCAGCGCCTCTTCTCCGGAGCGCACAATCTCACAGGACATGCCAAAGGATTCCAGCAGCGCGGCCAGGAGCCGGCAATTGATGTCATTGTCATCGACAATCAGCACATGGGCCTGAAGCCCCTTGCCTGGCTCAAATCCGGAACCGCCCTCCCCCCCAAAGGTTTGAGCCTCCGCGCCCTTTGGGATACCTGCGCCGTCTCCAGATATCGGCACCAGAACATCGAACCGGCTACCGCCGGTCTCGGGCTGGACCAGTTTCAGCTCCCCGCCCAGCGCCCGCGCCTGCCGCTCAGCGCCCCAGAGCCCCAGCCCGGTGCCCGGCCCGGTGGACAGGCCCTGCCGTCCGCGCGCGAAAGGCTGGAACAGCGCCGCTTCTTCCTCCGCATCGATCCCCGGTCCGGTATCGGTCACGGAAATCCGCACCAGTTCCGGGTCGGCAGCCCCCGCCCCCTTGCCGTCCTCTGGCGGCACGTCAGACACTTCAACAAGAATGTGCCCCGACGCAGTGTATTTGACGGAATTGTCGAGAAGCGTGGTGATGATCCGGCGCAGCTCGGCCCCTGAGACCGTGACAAGGGGCCGTGCCGCCTTCGCAATCTCAACCACCAACGTCAGTTGTTTCGCTTCAGCCGCTACCCGGAACAGGCCGGTACAGTCATTGACGATGTCGCAAATCTGCTCCGGTGCCGCCTCCGGCGTCCCGCCCGGATCGGCCACCTGCACCAGCTTGCCGGTCATGCCGGTCAGGGCGTCGATGGAGCGGACCAGAATGGCCAGATGATCGGCCTGCGCCTCACTCAAGGCTTCGCTGCCAATCAGTTCCGCCGTCAGGCGCATGGCCGTCAACGGCGTTCTGAGATCGTGGGCCAGCAGCGCAAGCCTGACGCTTTCGTCCTCTCGTTCTGCCATGTCGCCCTCTTCCTTTCTGGACCCGACGCAGGAGAAGGGCCGAAAAGCTCTGCCCGGTAAACGGCAAAAACAGCTTGACCCTTCTGCCTTCTATCTTGAAGCTTGACCGCGCGCCATCCAATCCCCAAAAGCAGTTGCCAACTGCAAATTGTCTTCCGCCAGCAAGGTGCGCCTGCCCAAGGCCCACCCAGCCGCCACCACAGGTGCCCTTCGGCCCTTGTCTTTCCCCGTCTCACATCAGGACCCGGTCCGCCCGCATGCTTTTCCAAACCCTCACGATCGTTGCTCCGGTATTTCTTTTGATCGGGGTCGGCTATGCCCTCGCCCGGTTCAAGGTCCTGGGCGACGGGATCGGCGATGCGCTCGGCCAATTCGTCTTTATCGTCGCCCTGCCCATTCTGGTCTTCCGCTCCCTGATCACTGCGGACCTGTCCGCCGGACTGCCCTTTGCCCTGTGGGGCAGCTATTTTCTGGGGGTGGCCTGCGCCTGGGTGCTGGGCACCGTGATCATCCGCAAGGCCTTCGGACGGGAGGCCCGGGCCGGGGCCATCGGGGGCATTTCATCGTCCTATTCCAACCTGCTGCTTGTGGGGGTTCCGGTGATTTCCGCCGTTTACGGCGACCGCGGCGTGACCCCCGTACTGCTGATCATTTCCATTCATCTGGCAACCATGACGCTGGTCACAGCCTTTGCAATGGAACGCTCTGCGGCCCAGGATAGCGGCGGCGCCCAGCCGCCGCTTGGACGGCTGGCACGGGATGCGGGACGCAGCATTGTCTCCAACCCGCTGGTGATCACGATCTTTCTCGCCTTTGTCTGGCGGCAGACCGGGCTGAGCCTTCCCAGCCTCGGCGATGACGTTCTGGGCCGGATCGGGTCAACTGCCCTGCCGCTTGCACTGTTGTCCTTGGGTATGAGCCTTGTCAAATATGGCATGCGCGGCAATGTGCTGCCGGGCCTGCTGCTCAGCGTCATCAAAGTCCTGATCATGCCGCTGACCGTGTTTCTGGCGGCCGCTTTCCTGTTCCATCTGCCACCCTTCTGGACCGCAGCCGCGACCCTTGCCGCAGGATGCCCGACCGGGGTGAATGCCTATGTCTTTGCCAACCGTTACGGCACGGGCCACGCGATGTCAGCCAATGCAATCACCCTGACCACCTTGAGCGCGGTCGTGACCATGAGCCTGTGGATCGGACTTTTGAACATCTGGTTTGGCCCCGCCCTTCACTAGTGCGGTGACTGTCACGTTCGTCCGAAGCCCGCCCTCAAATAAGGCCGGACTTCAAAGTGAGGGCACTGGAGCAGACCTTGCCCAATGCCCGTATCACGCTGCGATCTGCGCCTCACCGAAAGACCTCCGAAACCAGCCAGAGGGGGCGCTATCAGGTGAGATTGGCAGAAGGTCCCTCACAGACCAAGACGACGGCGCAGGTCTTTATGGGTCAGGCCGATCTCCCTCTGCGTCCTCAGGCTTGTGTCCTGGTTCGACTTGGAGAGTTTGCACCCGTCCGGCCCTGTGATCAGCCGGTGATGCCGGTATTTTGGCACTGGTAGGCCGAGCAGATCCTGCAAAACCCGGTGCACGCTGGTGGCGTGAAAAAGGTCCTGCCCACGCAACACATCGGTGATACCCTGAAAGGCATCATCAAGCACAACAGAAAGGTGATAGCTGGTTGGCGTGTCCTTGCGCGCAAGCACCACATCGCCCCAGGCAGCAGCCTGCACCGGCACCTTGCGGGGGGCATCGAACAGGGCCGGGCCTTCAGCGCCGAATTCCTCCCACACAAGATCCTTGCCGATATGGGCCAGCGCCTTTTTCATGTCGAGCCGAAGGGTGAAGGGTGCTTCGCTGTCCGCCCGTGCCTTCTGCTCCTGATGGGGCAAAACCGCCGCATCGCCGGGATAAAGCGGCGCGCCATCCGGATCCCGCGGCCAGGGCGTTCCGCTGGCCTCCTGCTCCGCCACGAACCGCTTGATTTCGGCCCGTGTGAGAAAGCCTGCATAAACAAGCCCCATGTCCTGCAGCCGTTCCAGCGCATCCCGGTAGCGGGGAAAGGCCTCCGACTGCCGCAGCACCGGCTCTTTTATCGGCACCCCAAGCCAGGCCAGATCCTCAAACATGTCCGCTTCCAGCTCCGGCGTGCAGCGGGTCTGGTCGATATCTTCCACCCGCACCAGAAAACGGCCTTTGAGAGCGACCGCTGCCCGCGCATTCAACAGCGCCGACAGCCCGTGGCCAAGATGCAGATGTCCATTGGGAGACGGGGCAAAACGAAAAACAGGCGTGGTCATCAAAAGGGCCGGACCCGGTGCAGACTGAAACTCCAATTTTACCTAGCATTCCCGCCTCAACACGCCTAGACGCAAGCAGGAAGCTGGCACGAAGTCGGAAATCAAACAGCGCGAAGCGACATTTTTGAGACCAAGCAGACATGATGCCGATTCAATCCACTGCCGATATTGCCCGAGGCCTTGAAAAGCTCATCGCCCAGGACCTGCGCCTGAAAGAAATCGCGCGGATCGCAGGCCCCCTGCCCCTGCGCCGCCGGCCGGCCGACTTTGAAGGGCTTGCGCAGATCGTCACCGCCCAACAAGTCTCGGTCGCAAGCGCCTCAGCGATTTTCCAGCGGGTCAAGGCTCTGGCAGAGCCCCTGGATGCCAAGGCCCTGAACGGGCTCACCGATGAAGACCTTGCCGGAGCCGGCCTGTCGCGCCCCAAAATCAAAACGCTGCGCGCCGTGGCACAGGCCTGCCATCAGGGACTGGATCTTGAAGGACTTGCGACCTGCCCGGCCGAAGACGCCCATGCGCGCCTGTGTACCATCAAGGGAATCGGGCGCTGGAGCGCCGATATTTTCCTGCTGTTCTGCGCCGGGCATCCGGATATTTTTCCAAGTGGGGATCTTGCCCTGCAGATTGCCGTCGGCGCAGCGCTTAACCTTCCCGGGCGCCCCGCAGCAAAAGAGGTTGATACCATCGCCGAAGCCTGGGCCCCCCACCGCGCCATTGCCGCACGGCTGTTCTGGGCCTGGTACAAGGTGCAAAAAGAGGGGCGGGAGACACTGCCGGTTTGAGACGGGCGCCCCTCAAAAAGACCTCATCCGGCCGTGTGTGCCGCAACGGCCCGCAGCAGCAGCTCCAGGTCCTGTGGCCGGGACAACCGGTGATCGCCATCGGGAACAAGACTGAACGTGACATCGTCCTGCGGCAGGGCTTCGATCAGCCGCTGAGCATGGGTGGCGGGAACATCCGGATCACAGCCCCCTTGCAAGATGGTCACCGGCACACCCAGATGCAGTGCCTGACCAAACAGCAGATGGGTCCGGCCGTCTTCGATCAGCTTGCGCGTAATCACATAGGGCTCATCGTCATAGGCAGACGGCTGCGCCCAAACGCCTTTCGACAGGATTTCCTCACGGAGGCCATCGGTAAAGCGCTGTTTCCACATCAACTCTTCGGTGAAATCAACCGCAGGCGCAATCAGCACAAGCCCCTTGATCCGCTGAGTTTCCTTGCGGCTGAGTGCCAGAAGCAGCGCAATCCAGCCGCCCATGGACGATCCGACCAGGATTGTCTCCTGCGCGCAGAACCGGTCGAACACGGCTTGCGCGTCTTCCAGCCAGTCAGAAACACAGGCCTCTTCGAACACACCACCCGACTTCCCGTGGCCGGAATAGTCAAAGCGGACAACGGCCCGGTTTTGCCTGCACCCATATTCGGCAAGCGCTTCCGCCTTGGTGCCGCTCATGTCCGATTTAAACCCGGAAAGCCAGAAAAGACCCGGCGCTTGCCCCTTTCTGACATCAACAGCAATCCGGCGTTCAGCCCCGTCTTTTCCCACCTGAATGAATTGCGGTTCCGGCCCACCCATATTATGGCTCTCATTCCAATGTTTTTTGGTCCACCCTGCCTTTGGCACAGTCACCCCCGCTTGAAAAGCCCGCCGGAGAAGTGAAGTGAGTCAACTGCCGCCTTCAACAACCGTCTTGCAGGTGATCCCGGACCTGAGCTCCGGTGGGGCGGAACGCACAACGCTCGATGTGGCCAGAGCCATCGTGGAGGCTGGCGGAAAGGCGCTGGTCGCAAGCCAGGGCGGCCAGCTTGTTCCGGAGCTGGAGGCAAGCGGCGCGGAACATCTCAGCCTGCCGGTGAAGTCCAAGAACCCGCTGACTCTCTGGAAAAACGCGGCCGCCCTGTCGGAGATCATCGGGCGTAGAAAGGTCAGCCTTGTCCACGCCCGCAGCAGGGCTCCGGCCTGGTCTTCGCTCTGGGCCGCCCGGCGCACCAAAATCCCGTTCGTGACCACCTATCACGGCACCTATAACCAGTCGAACGCCTTGAAAGCCTTCTACAACTCCGTGATGGCCCGGGGCGATGCCGTGATCGCCAATTCCCATTTCATTGCAAGCCTGATTGAGGACCGGCACCCGGTGGCAAAAGGCCGGGTCACCGTGATCCAGCGCGGCTCTGACCTGAAAAGCCTTGCGCCGGAAACCGTCAGCGCCCTGCGCCAGCAGGCCTTGAAAGACAGCTGGGGCGCACCGGCGGGACGGCCTATCATCTTGAATATGGCGCGCCTGACTGGCTGGAAAGGCCAGAAGGTTCTGATTGAGGCCATGGCGCTGTTAAAGGAGAGCGGGCGCAAGGAGCCGCTCGCCATTCTCGCGGGCGATGCCCAGGGCCGGGAAGCCTATGTGGCCGACCTGAAGGAGCTGATTGCGGACAAAGGCCTGCAGGACCAGGTGCGCCTTGTGGGCCATTGCGCCGATGTGCCGGCCGCCCTGGCCCTGGCGGATCTATCCGTTGTGGCCTCAATTGAACCGGAAGCCTTCGGGCGCGCCGCTGTTGAGGCGCAGGCTGCCAGTGTGCCGGTGATTGTGTCCAACCACGGCGCCGTGCCGGAAACCGTGCTCGCCCCGCCGGAAACGTCAGAGGCCGAGCGTACCGGCTGGCGGGTGCCGCCCGCAGATGCCGCCGCCCTGGCACAGGCCATCGAATACGCGCTGGACCAGGCCCCGGAGGAAAGGGAGGCTATGACCGGCCGGGCGCTGGACCATGTGCGCCGGAATTTTTCCGTTGAGACAATGTGCTCCCGCACCCTGGCCGTCTACGAAGGTCTGCTGGGCGCGCCGGTCACCGCTGCCAGGAGCCAGCCCGCTCACGCCGCAAGCGGATAGGCCTCTTCCACCAGATAGGGCCCGCCGCCAACACTCGACTTTGCCGAAAACAGCACGAACCGGCCGGCAATAAAGGGCGGTGCCTGGAAATTACCGCGCTCACTCAGCCACTTGGCCACATCCTCATTGGTGGAGGTCTTACAGCGGGCCACCGTGACATGGGGAATGTATTTCCGGCGCTCGGCGGGCAGATGCAGCCGTTGCAGGATGCGCTCCTGCTCGGCCTGCAGCTCGGCAAGCTGAGATGTTGGCTCCACCCGCGCCCAGACTGCGTGGGGCTTGCCGTTGCCGAAAGAGCCCAGTCCGTTCAGGTGGATCTCAACAGGCTCCCGGCGCACCCGGTCCAGGGCGGCAACCACTTCGTCCGCTGTCCGGTCATCGATATCGCCGATGAACCGCAAGGTGAGATGATAGTTTTCCGGATCGATCCAGCGGGCGCCCCGAAGGCCTCCCCTGAGCATCGAAAGCATGAGGCCGGTCTGAGACGGGATCTCGAGGCCTGTAAAAAGGCGCGGCATGGGGTCTCCCTCCGCAATCGCTGACAAAAGCCATGAGGAATCAACTTCATGAAAATCGCAAGACAAAATTCTAAGTTGTTGCCTCTGTAACCGATTTTGCACTGCAGAGACGGGCCATGCGGGTGGGATTTGCCCCAGGTCCACCTGAAAAGCGGCAATTGATTCTCTTAAAAGGCCTTACAGGACAGATTGTTAGCAGGCCCGGTCTCGTCAATTTCCCCAATAGCCGGGGCGCAGACCACCCCGGCGGGAGAGGTTACGGCGCCGTATTGCCGAATTCCTGGTGCAGCGCGTCGATCTTTTCCAGAACATCGGCGCTCAAGGTCAGATCAGCGGCAGCAATATCCGTTTCCAACTGGTCCATCCGCGTGGCGCCCAGGATCACGGAGGTCATGAAGCTGCGCGACATGGCAAATGCAATGGCCATCTGCGCCGGATCAAGACCCGCATCTTTCGCAAGCGCAAAATAGGCCTCCACCGCCTCACTTGAGCCGGCCTGCTCATAGCGCTGCAGCCGGTTGTAGAGGGTTTTGCGGGCCCCTGCCGGAAGGGCACCGTTCCGGTATTTCCCAGTCAGATAGCCTTGCGCCAGCGCAGAATAGGCAAGAAGGCCGACCCCCTCACGATGGGCCACCTCCGCAAGCGCCGTTTCAAAGGTCCGGTTGATCAGGGAATAGGCGTTCTGGATGGAGACAACCCGGGGCACATTGGACTGCTCTGACGCGGTGACAAAACGCATGGTTCCCCAGGCGCTTTCGTTGGACAGGCCCACATGGCGGATCTTGCCTGCCTTCACCAAATCTCCCAGGACTTCCAGCGTCGACTGGATGCTGTTTTCATTCTCCACCGGCTCCACGTCCTGCCAGCGCGACGGATTGGACCCAAAGCCCGAAACAGTCCGGTCCGGCCAATGGATCTGGTAGAGGTCGATATAGTCGGTCTGGAGATTGCGCAGGCTCCGATCGACCGCAAATTCAATCTGCTTGCGACTCAGCTCACCGGTTTCACCATTTTCCCGGAACCAGTCCATGACGGTGCGGCCAACCACCTTGGTCGCCATGACGACCTTGTCCCGATGGCCGGTTTTTTGAAACCAGCTGCCGATGATGCGCTCCGTCCGCCCCTGGGTCTCCCTGTTCGGCGGGATCGGGTAAAGTTCTGCCGCATCGAAGAAATTGATACCCTTCTCAAGGGCATAGTCCATCTGGGCATGGCCTTCGGCTTCCGTGTTCTGTTCGCCGAATGTCATGGTTCCAAGGCAAAGGGCACTCACCTTTATATCGGTGCGGCCAAGAGGACGCTGTTCCATCGGATTTCCCTTCAAAAATCTGAGTGGCGGCGCGGCGCAAGCCGGGGAGAGAGGGCTGCGCGCTGCGCCTCAAGAAGACTGGGCTTTTGCCAAAAGCTCTTCCACTTTCGGCAGGATGTTCTCAACGATGACCGCAACGCCATCGGCATTGGGATGCATTCCGTCGGATAGATTAAGATCGGGATTGAGCGCAACCCCTTCCAGAAAGAAAGGATAGAGCAGTGCCCCATGGGCCTTGGCCAGATCCGCATAGATCGGATCGAACTCTTTCGCATACTTCTCGCCCAGATTGCGGGGGGCCAGCATCCCGGCCAGCAGCACTTCTATGCCGCGCGCCCTGAGGCGGCTGGTGATTTCCTCCAGATTCCGCCGTGTGAGCGCCGGGGCAATGCCGCGCAGAGCGTCATTGGCTCCCAGCTCCACAATCACCGCATCAACCCCCTCCCCCACCGACCAGTCAAGCCGGGACAGCCCGCCGGACGTCGTATCGCCGGAGACACCTGCATTGATTACTTCCACCGGCTGGCCCCGGGCCTCCAGCGCTTTTTGCAGCTGTTCGGGAAACCCGTCACCGGGTGCCAGTTGATACCCGGCCGACAAGCTGTCGCCCAGCACCACAAGGGTCAGATCCGCAGCCCGGACCGGTGCGGTGCTCACGAAAATAAAAAGGAAACAACAGATGGCATATAGTCGTGTCACGTAAAGACTCTTTCAGGACTGGAAGATCAATCGCCTGAAGCCCATATGGTCGCAGAGCGTCCGGATGTCGAGGGTGGTTCTTTCAAGGAAAAACGCCAGCACCGCCCCTTGTAAAGGCCATAGTATGACAAACTCTCCAGCGATTTCCCTGAAAAATGTGCATTTGACCCTCGGTGAAGGCGCCGGCCGGGTCCATATTCTCAAAGGGATTGATCTGGACATCGAAAAAGGAGCCTCCGCCGGACTGGTCGGCCCGTCCGGGTCCGGCAAGTCAACGCTTCTCATGGTCATGGCCGGTCTTGAACGAGCCGACAGGGGCAGCGTGAAGGTGGCCGGGTCGGATCTCGGCCCGCTCTCGGAAGATCAGCTGGCCCAGTTCCGAGGCCGCAATGTGGGCATCATCTTCCAGTCGTTCCATCTGGTTCCCAACATGACCGCTCTGGAAAATGTCGCCGTCCCCCTGGAGCTGGCAGGCGATGCATCGGCCTTCAAGAAGGCGGAAGCGGAGCTGGACGCAGTCGGCCTCGGCCACCGGCTGCATCACTATCCGGCCCAGATGTCCGGTGGCGAACAGCAGCGGGTTGCCGTTGCGCGCGCGCTCGTGGTGGAGCCGGAAATCCTGATTGCGGATGAGCCGACGGGAAATCTGGACGAGAGCACCGGCAACCAGATTGTCGACCTGATGTTCAAGGCCCGCCAGGAGCGGGGCACGACCCTGGTTCTCGTGACCCATGACCCGAACCTTGCGGAAAAATGCGACCGGACGATCCGGGTTCGCTCCGGCCAGATCGAAGAAGCGGGTAGCCCCCGGCAAAGCGCACCACAAGAGGTGTCAGCATGAGCAGCTTCGTGCCGGGGATCCTTCAAGAGGGCAGGCAGAGCTTTCCACTTGCTGCCCGCTTTGCCTTGCGCGAACTGCGCGGCGGCCTGAAAGGCTTTTACATCTTCATCGCCTGCATTGCCCTTGGCGTTGCCGCCATTGCCGGGGTGACCTCCTTGTCCCGCGCCCTGACCAATGGCATCGCCAATGAGGGACAGGCCATCCTCGGCGGGGATCTTGCCTTTTCGCTGAGCCTGCGGGAAGCCAGTGCCACAGAAACCGCCTTTCTGGACACGCTTGGCAGCGTGTCCCGCGTGGCAACGCTTCGGGCCATGGCACGGCGACAGGACGGGAGCGATCAGGCACTGGTGGAATTGAAGGCCGTCGACAATGCCTATCCGCTTTATGGCACGCTGGATCTTGTATCCGGACAAAAGCTGGATCAGGCGCTGGCAAAGCGGGAGGGCATGTGGGGGGCTGTGGCCGATCAGGCCCTTCTGGCCCGTCTGGATCTGTCGGTGGGCGACACCCTGTCCCTTGGGCGCACCACCGTGCGCATCACCGATGTGATTGGCAAGGAACCGGACAAACTGGCCAGCGGCATGGAATTCGGCCCGCGCCTGATGATTTCCGACAGCGCGATTGGCGATACGGGTCTGGTTCAGCCCGGCAGCCTGGTGCGCTGGCACTACCGGATCCGCATGTCCCCTGCCCCGGACCTTCAGGATCTGGATGCTCTGATTGCCAGCGCCAAGGCTGCAGAACCGGATGCGGGCTGGCGCATCCGCTCCCGGGCCAATGCCTCGCCCGGGCTGCAGCGCAGCATCGGCCGCTTTGCCCAGTTTCTCACGCTTGTGGGGCTGACCGCCCTGGTGGTCGGCGGCGTTGGCGTTGCCAATGCAATCCGGGCCTATCTGGACACAAAACGCGAGGTGATCGCCAGTTTCAAATGCCTCGGGGCCACCGGCGGGTTCGTCTTCCAGATCTATCTCGTGCAGATGCTGGTGATTGCCCTGATCGGCATTGTCATCGGCCTTGCAGTGGGCGCTGTTCTGCCCTTTGTCGCAGGCGCTGCGCTTGCCAGTGTGCTGCCGGTGCAGCTTGCCACCGGCATCTATCCCGCGGAGCTGGGGCTCGGGCTTGTCTACGGCCTCCTGACCGCGCTCGCCTTTGCGCTCTGGCCGCTGGGCCGGGCCCATGACGTTCCACCCACAGCCCTCTTCCGGGACATCGTGACCGGCGGAGCGAAATGGCCGCGCAAGCGCTATCTGGCCGCCACCGCCGTCACCGTTCTGCTTCTGGCAGGCATTGCCGTTCTGCTGTCCCATGACCGCTTCATTGCCACGGTCTATATCGCCGCCTCCGCAGGCGCCTTTGTCCTGCTGGTCACCGTGGCCCGGGTCATCATGGTGGCCGCACGGCGCCTGCCCTCCGTACGCTCGACCGAATTACGGCTGGCCATTGCCAACATTCACCGCCCCGGTGCGCTGACCCCCTCCGTGGTGCTGTCGCTTGGCCTTGGCCTGTCGCTGCTGGTGGCGCTTGCCCTGATTGACGGCAATCTGCGGCGGGAATTGACCGCCACCATGGCCGAGCGGGCGCCCAGCTTTTTCTTCGTCGACATCCAGAGCCATGAACGGGACGCATTTGAAGCACTCCTGAAACAGGAGGCCCCCGGCGCGCAGATCCAGAGCGTGCCCATGCTGCGCGGGCGGATCGTCAGCCTGAACGGCATTCCCTCCAGCGACTTCAAGCCCGCCCGGGAAGGATCCGACTGGGTGCTGCGCGGCGACCGGGGCATCACCTACGAGGCCACACTGCCGAAAAACTCCAAACTGGCCGCAGGCAATTGGTGGCCGCAGGACTATTCCGGGGAGCCTCTGCTCTCCTTTGACGCGGAAGCGGCCACCGATCTTGGCCTGAAGATCGGCGACATGGTGACCGTGAACGTGCTCGGCCGCAAGATCACAGCCAAAATCGCCAACTTGCGGGACGTGGAATGGCAGTCCCTGTCCATCAATTTTGTGATGGTGTTCTCCCCCAACACCTTTGCCGGAGCGCCCCACGCCCATCTGATGACCCTCGGCTGGGACCAGGATGTGCCGGAGGCCCAGGAGCTGGCGCTCTTGAAAACCGTCTCGAATGCCTTTCCAACCGTGACGGCTGTGCGGGTGAAAGACGCCCTTGCCCAGGTCAACGATCTGGTCGCCCAGCTGGCCTGGGCCATTCGCGGAGCCAGCTCGATCACGCTGATTGCCAGCATTCTGGTGCTGGCCGGAGCGCTGGCGGCAGGTCACCGCAGCCGGATCTATGATGCGGTCATCCTGAAAACCCTTGGCGCCACACGGCCCCGCCTGATCCTGGCCTATGGCCTGGAATATGCGATCCTAGGCCTGACCACCGCCCTCTTCGCGCTGGTTGCCGGTGCTGCCGCCGCCTGGTTCGTGATCACCCGGATCATGGACGGGGAGTTCGTGCTTCTGCCGGTCACCGCCGCTGGCGCCGCCCTGGTGGCCTTGGTACTGACCGTTGGCTTCGGCCTGATCGGCACCTGGCGCATTCTGGGGGAGAAGCCGGCGCCGGTCCTGCGGAATCTCTAGATCACGGCCCGAAGCCCGCTTCCTCCGGCTCGCCGCCCAGAAAAGCCCCAAGACACGCCCCAAGGCACGCCCGCCAACAAGGGACATGCTTAAAGGCACAGGAGAACTTCCGGCAATATTACCTTGCGTCAACTTCTATTCTTGGCTATCCGAAGAAGGTCGGGGATGAAAGAAGAAGGGCACTTTCGATGTTTGAAGTTACGGGCAAATCCATTTTGAAATTCGCTACGGCAGGCGTGCTGACAGCTGCGGCCGCTCTGTTTTCAACAACAGCACCCGCTCTTGCGGAAAGCCCCTTTCACACCGGCGTATGGCAGCTGAACACCCCGGAAGGGCCGCGCGGCCTTGTGGTCAGCGACTGGCTGGTGTTTGAAGACGGCCTGCCGAAGCGCTGGCTGTACCGGCGCGCGGGCACCAATGATGCCAACCAGTTTGACTTTTTCAGCCGGACCATCGGCGACTCCGGCTATACGCCCGTCGGCATCCGCGTGTACCGGACCGGCGACAACGCCATGAAATACACGCTTGCGCCAAAGGGCAAGGATCCGGTGGAAGTCTCTGCGGTGCGCCTGTCGATTCCCAATTTCATCAATTCGTGCCTGTCGGTGGAGAAAAAGGGCAAGCGTTTTTTTGGCAACTGGGTCGGCACCAGCGGCTCCACACTCAAGAAACTGAATGTCGGCAAAAGCAAGATCACGATTGACGGCAAGGCCCGCGACGTAGCCATAGAGGAAGTGCGGGTCGGCCGTATGGGCATTACCGAAGGCGGCAAACCACTGGCCTTCCTGACCGATGCGGGGGGAGACTATGCGGTACTGCAGTGGTTCAAGCCAGGTGTGACCGTGGAGCAGATGCGTGACAAGGAACGGGAAATCCTCGATTTTGCCTCCGAAGAGATCGTCCGCAACCCGGGCGGCGACTGTGACCGGCAGATCGCCTCGCGCCTGAAAGCGATGAAATAGTCGCGATATCTTAAGTATAGGGACCTGAAATGCGGCCGGGAGCAGAAAGATATCGATTTTTTCGGAAATCTGATCTTGTGATTCCAGCCATATTTTCCCATATGTTGAGAGAGTTGTGTTGCATGTAATGGTGCGTGCACTAATCGTTCTAGAAGGGGATTCACACAACCATGTCGACCTTTGACCGTCAATCTCAAGGCGCCTACACCGTTGCCGGCTCGCGCGCCGAGGCCGGCATCGATCAGGGCCTGCGCGCCTATATGCTGGGCGTTTACAACTATATGACCTTTGGCCTGGCGCTGACCGGTTTCTTTGCTCTTGCCACCATGATGCTGGCAACAACAAACGATCAGAACGCCGCAGCCGCCGCTCTTGGCAATGGCCAGATGCTGACACAGCTCGGCGTTGCCCTTTATGGCAGCCCGCTGAAATGGGTCGTGATGCTCGCCCCGCTCGGAATGGTGATGTGGCTCTCGTTCCGCATTCAGTCCATGAGCGCGTCTTCCGCCCGTACGATGTTCCTCATCTATTCGGCTTTGATGGGCGTGTCCCTGTCCTCGATCTTTCTGGTCTATACCGGCGGATCGATTGCACGCGTCTTCTTCATCACCGCGGCCGCGTTCGGCGCCCTTAGCCTCTTCGGTTACACCACGAAGAAGGACCTGTCAGGCTGGGGCTCGTTCCTGTTCATGGGCCTGATCGGCATTGTAATCGCCTCGATCGTGAACATCTTCCTGGCGTCTTCCGCCCTGCAATTCGCCGTGTCCGTGATAGGCGTGCTCGTGTTTGCCGGCCTGACCGCCTATGACACTCAGCAGATCAAGGAGATGTATTACGAAGGTGACAGCGGCGAAGTCGCCACCAAGAAGTCGGTCATGGGCGCCCTGCGCCTCTATCTGGACTTCATCAACATGTTCCTGATGCTACTGCAGCTGTTCGGAAACCGCGACTGATCAGCGCAAATATCATCCAGACGCGAAAAGCCCGGCTCCCCGCCGGGCTTTTTTGTTGTCCAGCAGCGCTGTAGTTCAACCGCTTGTACCAATGACGGCAATGTGGACTGCAAGCCACAGCCTCATCCAGGAAGAGTGCGTGGGTCCCCGATCAAGCCGGTGCCGAATGAAACGGAATGAGGTCCTTTCCAACGCCTGCCATACACCGATCCCCATCCAGAGGACGGCCGCAAGCCTGCCTCAAAGGCCGGGCTCCTTGTTCCGTTTCTGCGGCCCATCTTTCGAGACGGTCCATAGGCCCTCTTCAAGATGAGGGAGCGCGGAACGCCGGTGCAAGGGAAATGAAGAGCCAAAAGCTCCTTCCATGCTTTATACCACAAGTTCGATCCAACGATGTCAGCAGGCAAAGCAGACCGCCCCTCGGGTGCTGGAAAGCAGCCCATCGGCAGCGCTGCGCGAAGCGCCTTGCCGAAAGATCTGCTTTACAGCATCAAATGGTGCAGACTTTTCGCACTAAGCGCGTCGCGTTTCATCGGGATTGTTTTGCGCCGCCTGAAACCACAGACTTCAACCCAAACGCAAAAACAGAGTGGCCTCGGCTCGGCCCGGCACACTCTGGTCAGGCATCGACGACGCGAAGGTGCTTCTTTTTCTCCAGCACCCGCAGCACCTGGCTCAGATCATGGCCGCGCTTCAGGATCATGCCCCCGGCGGCGACCACACAATAGGCACCCTGGCGCCGGGCCAGTTTCGGGTCTTTCTCGATGCGGTAGAGCGGCATTTCCGAAGAGCGCCGGAACACGGAGAACACCGCCCGATCCTTCAGAAGGTCAATGGCGTAGTCCCGCCACTCCCCATCAGCAACCATGCGGCCATAAAGCCGCAGGATCGTATCAAGTTCTCGCCGGTTGAAGGAAACGACGGGTCTGGAAGGCAAGGCCGTTTGGCTGTGCGGCTGCGGCGTATGGACCGCACCGCGCTGGGACGCGCTGTCATCGGCTTCGCTCATTCCACCTCCAATCTGTTGTCGCGCCTGCCACGCCATGGGACGGATGCCCGGGCAGCGCACGCAGCACGCTCAAAATCCTGTCAGACCGCCATTGAGCAGCACCGCGCTGTCTGCATGATGCGTCTCCTTTGAAGGAAATGGCAAGTCCGGGACAGGAGAAACATTTTTCCGGCTTAGAAAATCCGCAGTTCTGACAAGGCAAGTGTTGCACGTTTTCCGGTTGACGCAACGCTTTCAAGCTTGCCCAGAAAGAATGAACAAAATTTCATGATTTCGCCGCAATCCAGCCCTTGGCCAGCCATTTTGAACTCCCATATTCCAATCATACCCTGATGGGTGAGACCGATAAGGATCGCGGAATGCATTAGCCCCCCAGCCCCCCGGGGTCCTTAAAGGTCTACCAGATTTAATGAGTCAAACATCAGGGCAACTGAAGGGCCGGCCAAAAAGCCGGCCCTTTTCCTATTTTTCCGATGTTTCAGCCTTCTGTTGCTTGCACACGCAACCGTCCGTCAGCAGCCGCTCCAAAGCCCTGCCCAGGCCGCGCCCCGCGCCCCTTCCAGAACCTTCACGCCTTACCGCCACCCCGTCCGAGACCACCTTGCCTGCCCTAACGGCAATTTATTGAACCTGACGCTGGACGTTTTTTTCCGCGCGCGCCCCGATTCCCTCTTTCCAGATGACAGACATGTTGTATCCTTTTTTGTGTCATGACCACGGACCTGATCGATCTTCGGGCGGCCAGAGCCGCCGATTGCGAAGCGCTTGCCGGCATTCACAACGAAGCCTGGCTCGGAGCCTATCGGGGCGTGCTGAATGGCGTCGACCTGCAAAAGATGGTGTCCCGCAGGGGAACAGGCTGGTGGCGCGGCGCCCTGACCCGGGGCGTCGACATCATGATGCTCAGCGTGGCCGACACGCCAGCCGGATATGCCACATTCGGCCCCTGCCGCCTCAGCGGCACGTCCATGGAAGGCGAGATCTACGAATTGTACCTGAAGCCGGAATATCAGGGGCTCGGCTTCGGCCGCACCCTGTTTGGCCGGGTCCGCACCACGCTCAAGGCCCGCAACATGCCGGGCCTTGCCGTACAGGTTCTGAGCGACAATGAACCTGCGCGCAACTTCTACCGCGCCCTTGGCGGCAAGCGCATGGCCAAGTCCTGGCACCGGCTTGGCGGCCGCCGGCTGGAACTTTCCATCTATTGCTGGCCCGCCGGAACCGGCCTGACGTGAGCCTGCCCGGCACGCCTCCCCCGATCAGCCCAACCCGGCAACCTGCGTTCCGCGCCCGCATCCCATCAAATCCGCAGCGTCCACCTCTCCGCCATTAGGTGCAATGCAAAATTTGGGGCTTGAACTTCTCCGGCGGGATTGCGATAGACGCAGCAACATTCAACAGGAGCTATGCGATGCGTATCGACGCGGTGCCGATTGGCAAGAATCCCCCGGAAGACATCAACGTCATCATAGAAGTGTCTGTCGGCGGCGAGCCGATCAAATACGAGATGGATAAGGAGGCAGGCGCAATGTATGTCGACCGCTTCCTCTATACGCCGATGCGCTACCCCGGAAATTACGGCTTCGTGCCCCATACGCTGTGCGGCGATGGCGACCCGATCGACGTTGTGGTCGTGAACCAGAGGCCCATCGTTCCGGGCGCGATCATGTCCTGCCGCCCGATTGGCGTTCTGATGATGGAAGACGAGTCAGGCCAGGACGAGAAAATCATCGCCGTGCCCGGCAACAAGCTGACCAAACGCTACGAGCATGTCCAGGACATCACCGACCTGCCGCAGATCACAGTTGATCAGGTTAAGCACTTCTTCGAGCATTACAAGGATCTGGAGCCCGGCAAATGGGTAAAAGTGACCGGTGTGGAAGGCGTGGAAGCAGCCAAGAAGCTGATCGTTGAGTCCATCGAGCGCGCCCGGACGGAAGCTGCCGAATAAAGCTGGGGGGACAGCCCCTCAGCCTTGATCCAGGATCCGGGGCCGGTGCGGATCTTCAAAGCACATCGCGTTCAATCGGATTTTCTATCGCGCCCTGAATTCAGAGATTTCAACGCAAACGGAAAAAGAGATTGATCTTGAAAAAACGCGGTGCGCCTTAAAGATCCGCAGCGGCCTCAATGCGCTCCATGTCCTGATCGGACAGTCCGAAGTGATGGCCGATCTCATGGATCAGCACATGGGCAACCACATCCCCCAGGGATTCGTCCATGGCCGCCCAATAATCCAGAATGGGCCTGCGGAACAGCCAGATGCGGTTGGGCATCTGGCCGGTAAACTGCGCATCACCGCCCTGGGCCAATCCCTGGCCTTCAAACAGACCCAACAGATCGTGCGGATCTTCGATGGACAGGGCATCCAGAACATCATCCGGCGCATAGTCGGCCAGGCTAACCTGGATATGGCCACAGCGCAGAAGCACATCATCCGGCAGGCCGGACAGCACTTCGCTTGCCATCTCCTCGAAATCGGACAGCTCTGGAGCCTTGCGGTCCGACCAGCCACTGCGGCTGATCGGTCGGACGGATGCCATGGGTCTCTGCCTTGGTCTTGAAGCGGGCGCGTTTGGTTCAAGCTCAATCAGGTTTGCTTTGGCGTTGAAATCTCCGGTTTCAAACGGCGGAAGGCAAATCCGACGGCCTGTAGCCTGCTCTTAAAATGAACGTCACAATGCCTAAAGATACGTGGCGGCCAGATAGATCAGCAGCCCCAGGGCAAAGATCACACCGGCGGTCCGGCCGATCCGGGTTCCCCATACCTCTATCTGATCGTCCTGATCCTTGTCGGCGCCCCTCAAATGCGAGCTAGCCCTGTCGGCCATACGCCGAAAGCTCGAACTGCCGAGCGATTCACTTTCCGCCTGCACCCTGTGAATCGCCCTCAGCGCTTCTGCGCGCCGCTGATCATCCAGCTGTTTCTTTCTGCTCATCCGGCTAAAGTGGACCTGTTCCACCTCTGTTTCAACAGGAGAGCGGCAAACAGGCTCAAAACGGCCAGTCCTGCGGACGCAACAGCATTCCATCCGGCAAAGGAAAGACCAGCCAGGCGCCAGCTGGCTTCCGTGCAACTGACAACCCGCGTATTCTGCAGTGCCTGCAGCATATTGGCCGCAGAGGCCGGGGCTGCCGTGCCCCCGCCGCAGTCACTTGGGCCCGCCCAGAACTGCCACTCGGCTCCGGCCTGATAGACCCCAAGCCCCGCGCCATACGCAAAGACGGCTGCCACCGCCAGAAGGATGAGCAGGGCCAGCCGCGCACGCCCCTGCGCCATCAGCATCAGGGCAATTGCCGTCAACGGCAATCCGGCATAATACGGCACACGCTGTTCCAGGCACAATTTGCAAGGCACATAGCCGCCAAACAGCTGGAACCCCCAGGCTGTTGCAATCACCGCAAGCCCGCCAAACAGGACAAGACCGGAAAGGCTGCTCGCCAGACGCTCTTGGGTCATCGGGTTTCCTTCATCACAGATAGCGCAGCAGAACAAATCCGCCGACCAGCAACACGACGAAAAGGGTGAACATGAGACCGAGCCGCTTTTCGATAAAGTCCTTGATCGGCGGTCCGAAAAAATACAGCAACCCGGCGACCACAAAGAAGCGCAGCCCCCGGGACACGATGCTGGCCAGAATGAAGACCGGCAGGCTGAGCCCGGCCACTCCGGAGGCGATGGTGATCACCTTATAGGGAAAGGGGGTCAGACCGGCGATAAAGACAAACCACCAGCCCCAATGGTTGAAGACGGCGCTGAACTCGTCAAACTTGTCCATCTTGCCGTAGAAGGTGAGGATCGGTTCCGCCATCTGTTCGAACAGGAACATGCCGATGAGATAGCCGAGCACGCCTCCCAGCACGGACGTGACCGTGCACAGCAGAGCATACCACCAGGCCCGCTCGCGCCGTGCGATCACCATGGGGATCAGCAGAATGTCCGGCGGGATCGGAAAGAACGAACTTTCAACGAAAGAAACGGAGCCTAGCGCGGCAGGTGCACGGGGTCCGGCGGCAAGGGACAAGGCCCAGTCATAGAGGCGTCTGATCATGGCAAATCCGTTAGAGCATCTCGCCCGCCAGGGCAAGGAAAACTCTGCCGTCAAACGCCTGTCGCACCCCTTTGCCGAAAGTTCGTGCAGCCCACAGTCCGGCATTTATAGCCCTGAACCTGGCCGGGCGGGAAAGGTGGCGCCACAGGCGCCACCCGGACCTTTCTATTCTGCCGCCTCGGCATAGTCCGACATGGGCGGACAGGTGCAGATCAGATTGCGGTCGCCATACGCATTGTCGATGCGGTTGACCGGCACCCAGTATTTGTCGACATCCAGCGACCCTGCCGGATAACACGCCTTTTCCCTGCTGTAGGGCCGGTCCCAGTCCCCAACCAGATCAGCGACAGTATGCGGCGCATTCTTCAGTGGGTTGTTCTCAGGATCAATCTTGCCGTCGATGATTTCCTGGGCTTCGGCCCGGATGGACAGCATGGCGTCGCAGAACCGGTCCAGCTCCGCCTTCGGCTCGGATTCCGTCGGCTCCACCATCAGCGTGCCGGCCACAGGCCAGGACATGGTGGGTGCATGAAAACCGCTATCCATGAGACGCTTAGCAATGTCTTCGACAGTCACCCCGGCGCTGTCGGCCAGCGGACGGGTGTCAAGAATGCACTCATGGGCCACCCGCCCGGTTTCGGACGTATAGAGAATGCCATAAGCGTCCTTGAGGCGGGCGGCGATGTAATTGGCATTCAGGATCGCGACCTTGGTGGCCTGGGTGAGCCCCGGCCCGCCCATCAGCAGGACATAGGCCCAGCTGACCGGCAGGATTGACGGTGACCCGAACGGCGCTGCCGAGACCGGACCAACCGCCGAACCATATTCCGGATGGCCGGGAAGAAAAGGTTCCAAATGGGCCTTGACGCCAATCGGCCCCATGCCCGGCCCGCCGCCCCCGTGGGGAATGCAGAAAGTCTTGTGCAGGTTGAGATGGCTGACATCACCGCCGATCTCGCCGGGCTGCGACAGACCGACCATGGCGTTCATATTGGCCCCGTCGATATAGACCTGGCCGCCATGGTCGTGGGTGATCCGGCACACCTCCTGCACGGTTTCCTCAAACACCCCGTGGGTGGAGGGATAGGTGATCATGCAAGCTGCAAGATTTTCGGAATAGGTTTCCGCCTTTGCCCGGAAATCCTCCAGATCGATATCGCCCTTGTCGTCCGATTTGACCGGAATGACCTTATAGCCAACCATCTGGGCCGAAGCCGGATTGGTGCCGTGGGCCGAGGTCGGAATGAGGCAGATGTCCCGGTGCCCGTCGCCGCGCGCCTGGTGGTAGTTGCGGATCGTCAGCAGCCCCGCATATTCCCCTTGCGCGCCGGAATTGGGCTGCTGGCTGATCGCATCATAGCCGGTGATGCGGCACAGCTTGTCATTGAGATCGGCAATCATCTCGTGATAGCCACCGGCTTGATCCTCCGGAACGAAGGGATGCAGGCTGGCAAATTCCGGCCAGGTGACCGGGATCATCTCAATCGTCGCATTCAGCTTCATGGTGCAGGAACCGAGCGGGATCATCGCCCGGTCAAGCGCCAGGTCCCGGTCCGCCAGACGGCGCATGTAGCGTGTCATTTCCGCTTCGGCCCGGTTCATGTGGAAGATCGGATGGGTCAGGTAGGCGCTTTCACGCAAAGCATGCTGCGGCAAGCGGTAGTCGCTCTTCATCTTGCGTTCATCCAGCATGTCGCCGCCAAAGGCGCGCCAGACCGCTTCGATGGTTTCCCGGCGGGTCTGCTCATCCAGCGAAATGCCGATTTTCGTCTCGCCGACCTTGCGCAGGTTGATGCCATTGGCAACCGCCGCATTCAGGACAACGCCCTGAAGCGCACCCACCTCAACCGTAATCGTGTCGAAAAACACCTCCGGCTCCACCTTGAAGCCAAGGGATTCCAGACCCGTGGCCAGGCGGGACGTCTTGCGGTGCACCGACTGGGCAATTGCCTTGATGCCGTCCGGGCCATGATAGACCGCATACATGGAGGCAATCACCGCAAGCAGGGCCTGGGCCGTGCAGACGTTGGAATTCGCCTTTTCACGGCGGATATGCTGCTCACGGGTCTGAAGCGCCAGCCGGTAGGCCTTCTTGCCCCGGCTGTCCACGGACACGCCGATGATCCGGCCTGGCATGCTGCGCTTCAGGGCATCCCGGCAGGCCATATAGGCCGCATGCGGGCCGCCATAGCCCATCGGCACCCCAAAGCGTTGTGTGGAGCCGACGGCAATATCCGCCCCCATTTCCCCCGGGGACTTCAGCAGCGCCAGAGCCAGCGGATCAGCCGCCACAATGGCCAGCGCCTTATGGGCATGAAGCGCTGCGATCACATCGGTGAAGTCACGCACATGGCCATAGGTGCCCGGATACTGGAAAATCGCGCCGAAGACAGTCTCCGGGTCCAGCATGTCCGGATCGCCGACAATCACCTCAATCCCCAATGGCTCGGCCCGGGTTTCGATGACGGCGATGGTCTGCGGATGGCAATTGGTGTCCACAAAGAACGCCGCCGCCTTGGACTTGGCAGAGCGCTTGGCCATGGTCATGGCCTCGGCCGCCGCCGTGCTTTCATCCAGCAGAGACGCATTGGCAATGTCGAGACCAGTCAGGTCGGACACCATGGTCTGGAAGTTCAGCAGCGCTTCCAGCCGCCCCTGGGAGATTTCCGGTTGATAGGGCGTATAGGCCGTATACCAGGCCGGGTTTTCCAGAATGTTGCGCAGGATCGGCGCCGGAGTGGTCGTGCCGTAATAGCCCTGGCCGATCAGGGAGGTCAGCACCTTGTTCTTGCCAGCGACCTCTTTCATATGGAACAGCGCATCACGTTCCGACAGGCCCGGTCCACCCCAGTCGAGCGGCTCCTGCTGGCGGATCGCCGCAGGAACAGTTGCATCAATCAGCGCATCGAGACTGTCAAAGCCGATCAGCTTCAGCATCTCGTCCATCTCGGAAGGAGACGGGCCGATATGGCGTCGGTTGGCAAAGTCATAGGCCTGGTAGGTGGTAAGTTCGAAAGCCATCTGCAGCCCTTTCCGTTAGCCGATAAACGCCTTGTAGCCATCCAGATCCATGAGACCGGAGACCTGGTCCGGGGCCGACAGCCTGATCTTGTAGAGCCAGCCCTCCCCTTCCGGGCTTTCGTTCAACAGCGCCGGATTGTCGGCCAATGCCGTATTCACCTCGGTGATCTCGCCATCCACCGGGGCATAGATTTCCGAAGCGGCTTTGACCGATTCCACGACGCCGATTTCATCCGCCTTGGCAAACGTGTCGCCTGCGTCTTTCTGTTCCACATAAACGATGTCACCCAGCTGTTCAGCCGCATGGGCCGTGATGCCGACCGTCGCCGTGTCGCCGGCAACGGTGATCCATTCGTGCTCTTCGGAAAAATAGGTGGTCATGGTGGTCTCTCTCGGGTTTAGCGCTTGTAATTCTGCTGCACGAAGGGCAGCGGGACAATTTCGGCCGGCTGGGTCTTGCCCCGGATGATCAGGTCGACTTTGGTTCCCGCATCCGCAAAGGCCGCCTCCACATAGCCCATGGCCACCGGGCCACCGGCCGTCGGGCCGAAGCCGCCGGAGGTGATTACACCGATATCAGCCCCGCCCGCGCCCGCAACGCGCACGCCCTGGCGTGCCGGTGCACGGCCGTCCGGCCGGATGCCGACAAGTTTGCGCGACGGTCCGCTGGCAATCTCACGCTGAATGCGGCTTGCCCCCGGAAAACCGCCCTCTTCGCGCCGCCGCTTCTGGATCGCCCAGGTAAGAGAGGCTTCCACCGGTGATGTCCCGGGGCCGATATCATTGCCGTAAAGGCACAGACCCGCTTCCAGGCGCAAACTGTCGCGCGCGCCCAGCCCTGCCGCTTCACAGGCTTCATGGGCCAGAAACGCGCGGGAAATCTTCAGAGCCTGGTCTTGCGGAATCGAGATTTCAAACCCGTCTTCCCCGGTATAGCCAAGCCGCGAGATCCGGCAGTCCGCGCCCAGAATGTCGCCGGTCATGGTTTCCATGAAAGTGAGGTCCCGCACGGCCGGACACAGGCTACCAACCACCTCTTCTGCCATCGGGCCCTGAACGGCCACCAGCGCCCGGTCGAATATCTCCGTCACCTCAACCCCGTCCAGATGGGCCGCCATATGGGGAATGTCCTGATGGCGCATGGAGGCGTTGACGACCACAAAGAAATGATCGCCCCCATTGGAGACGATCAGGTCATCCATGATGCCACCTGCCTCATTGGTGAAGAAGCCGTAGCGGGCCTTGCCCTCTTTCAGCGTGGCAAACGCCTGCGGGCACAGGGCTTCAAGCTTCTGGCCAACATCCTGCCCGCGCAGGATCACCTGGCCCATATGGCTGACATCGAACAGCGCGGCCTTTTCGCGGCACTGCTTGTGCTCGCCCATGATGCCGAGCGGATACTGCACCGGCATTTCCCAACCGGCAAAATCGACCATCTTGCCGCCAAGGTCCAGGTGAAGATCGTAAAGCGGTGTGCGTTTGGGGGCATCAGCCATGAGACCGGTCCTCTTGTGGTTCCAGCGGGGGCAGCGTGCTCAGACAGTCCGGATACGCCTCTCAGGGGCTCCTCCCCAAGTCTATCCTTTGGCGCCTCCTGCTGCCCATCCTGCGGATGGACAGTGCCTGTGGCCTCCACGGTCCGGCGCAGGGTATCACCCCGGCCTGCGTTCGCAAACGCCACAACGCTCCCTTAATCTGCAATTTGTTTCCTATAAGAAACTTTTCCATCATACGCAACGAAAGAATGCGTTTGAGAAATTTGACGCTGTTTGGCGGGTATGCGAAACAGCAGGCACGCAAAAGAAAGGCCGGACATGGACCCCGCTTCCCACAGCAGCCCCGTTTCCCAGACCGGCGAGGACGACCGCCCAGGCGCCAATGACGCAGGGCATCTGGGCAAGATGATCCGCGAAGCGCGCTTGCAGAAAGGCTGGACACTGGAAGAAGCGGGCAAGGCGGCCGGGATCGGCCGTTCAACCCTGTCCAAGATCGAAAACAGCCAGACCCGGCCGAGTTTCGACATTGTGCGCCGTCTGACCAAAGCCCTTGAGCTGAAGACACCACAGCTTTTTGTGCAATCGGGCCCCAGCGATATTTCCGGCCGCCGGGACGTAACCCTGTCCGGCGCGGGCGAGCTGCAGGAAACTCCGACCTACAGCCACGAGCTTTTGTGCACGGAGCTGACCAGCAAGCGCATGTTCCCCTATATCAGCACGATCAAGGCCCGGGACGTGTCTGAATTTGACGGCTGGATCCGGCACCGGGGCGAAGAATTCATGTATGTGATCAGCGGCGAGCTGACCTTCTTCACCGAGCATTACAAGCCCCTGCCCATGAAGGCTGGGGACAGCGTCTATTATGACAGCGGCATGGGTCATGGTTGCGTGTCCACCAGCACGGAGGATGCCAAGGTTCTCTGGGTGTCTTTGGATTAGAGCCAAGGCCCCGAACAGGCCGCCAGACGCCCCCGCCCTGCGTCTCTCAAGAAACCGTGCGCCGGTGATGAAAGATGAAGCCAAGGAAATTCAGCAGGATCTGCGCCGCCAGGATCTGGGTGCTCTGGCCCGGATCGTAATCCGGGGCCACTTCCACCAGATCAATCCCGGCGACCTGCCCTCTCTTGGCAAGGCCCTGCAACAATTCCAGAACGTCATAATAGAGAAACCCGCCATGGCTTGGCGTGCCGGTGCCCGGCGCAATGGACGGGCAGAAGGCGTCGATATCTATCGTTACATAATAGCGGGCGCCTTCAGGAATGCGGGCCAGCACAGCCTCAGGCCCCAGCTTGCGCACCTGGCGTACGGACAGGATATCCGAGCCCCGGGCGCGGGCGTCCTCATAGCCTTCTTTCGCCGTGGACGAGACATTGCGGATGCCAAGCTGGGTCATGCCGGACACATAATCCTTTTCAATCGCCCGGCGCATCGGGTTGCCATGACCGTCCGTCACCCCATGGCGCTCGTCAACAAAATCCAGATGCGCATCGATCTGCACCACATGAAGCGGGCCCTTCTTTGCACAATCGTCTGAAAAGGCATTGATGCAGGGAATGTTGACAGAATGATCACCGCCAATCACCACCGGCAGCGCGCCGGCGGTCAGGATCTTGCGCACCCCGTATTCGATATTGGCGTGGCTTTCTTCCGTTTTGGTGTGCACGATATCCGCATCGCCAATGTCAACGATCCGTACGTCTTTCCCGAGATAGGTGGCATCGTCCTCGTGGTCATAGGCGCCCGCATGTCCGAAGCTGAACAGGGTTGAGGCTTCGCGCACGGAGCGTGGCCCGAAACGGGCCCCCGAGCGGAACTGGCAACCGAAATCAAACGGCGCCCCAAGCACGGCCACGTCCGCGTCAATCGCATCCCAGTCGGCCACATAGTCCCGCTTGCCAAAGGTAGAAATACCGACAAAGGGCAGGTTCAACCGGCCCGTTTCATACCCATGCCCCGACATCTCCACACTCCTTTAAGCTGTTGGAGGATCGCCTTCCGGCCAGATCTGGAGAGTGGAATATTTTTGGGACTTTGGGAATGCGGAGACGCAGTGTATTGACGGGAAATCACGGTCTACCAGATTTGCCTCCCGCTGTCTGACAGCAGGATCAGCCCTCTTTGACGAGCGGACTGGGCAGACACAGGCGCCCCACCCGGCCAAAACCGGGAGAGGCTTTTGAAAAGATCAGCGCTTCAAAACCAGGGTAAACGTTACCGGAACGACCGGTGAGATGGAGTCCAGTCCTGCCAGTTTCTGCAGCTCATCCAGACCGGCCGTCAGTTCAAAATCCTCCGCAGACACCAGAACAGGCGCGGTGGTGGAGACCAAAACCTCATCGTCGCTCAAGCGCGCAATTTCCGCGTCGACGTCATACTCGACCTCCTGGCCGTGCAAGGTCACGGTGACCGGAAACTCCGCCTTTGCAACATCCCCAGCCTTCAGGCCTTCGAAGTCAGCCATGTTCAGCTTCGCCGCGATCCCGGCCGTCGGCATCTCAGCCACATTGAACAGAATTGTCTTCACGCGCTCGTTGCGGATGTCGATGCCCGTATCCACGGTCGCCAAATCCAGCACCAGCGCCGCAGTCCCGTCGTCTTCAACATTGCCGCTCAAGCCAGCAATCTTGTTCACCTCACCAGTGTCTCCATTCTTGATAGACACATAGGACAGGCTGGAACCTTCAGGTTGCACTGTCCAGGCCAGGGCCGGGCCCGCCATCGCGGACAGGAGGACAGACACCATCAAAAACCGTTTCATCGGGATACCCCTTCGCAGACCGAAAAAATCTTTCGCAAAATCAACTATGAAGCCGCAGTAGGACGGTATCGTGACGTAAATATGTCGGATCCCTCATCGGGCAAGGGGCCGCTCGAAAGGGTGTTGACAGCAAGTTGTCTGACAGGTTCTGGCCGTGGTCTCAAACCGGCCGCACACAAACGGGCAATCGCTGGGAAAGTTCACCGGCCGGCCGGATCTTGAAGCGGCCATGCGGGACAAGAGAGGGAAGCGAAAGGATTCGCTTGGACCATCCAAGCGCTCAAGCAGCCCACAGGCGATAGCGCAAAGGAAATGGTGCCCCCCGCCGGGGCGAAGAGAGAAAATCGAACTGGCCTTTCAGCGCAAAAAAGCCAATAATTTCAATTTACTGTTCGATGGAGCCTGAAAACCCGATCCGGGCTTTGTGTACCCATTTGAAGCTACCTGAGCAGTGTGGAGAAGGCAAGGAACGTCATCGCGTCCGACAAGCCGGGGCGCAACTCGGCACTGCAGATTCATTGCTCAGGGTTTTGGCGAAAAAGGTCGATGCCGGAGAGATTTGAACTCGGCGGTTTCGCTTGTTAGATATTGATCTTATTGAATTATTTTTGCCTTTTGTCCAGTTCTGTGTACCACCTTTGTGGTCCAGCGGAGCCGTCGAGTTTCATGGTCATTCTATGCAACAATTTCGACGATCACGTCACCCTTTGCACAGAGCTAGGTGAGGCGAGTGTGTCTTTTTGTGACTGTTGGATCTGTGAATTAAACAAACTCAGGAGATTTCTATTTTAGCTTGTATGGCGTGTCGCGATAAATTTTTGATTGCCATCTTGTGCATTGAAGGGAGCCCCAGTTGCAGCTAGGCTCCGCCGAACATGCTGAAATGTTTCCGGAACTGCTGGGGCTCGTGTGAATATCGCGCTTTTGGATCGTATTGAATATTTCTTGTCTCGTCTCGGGCACGGGAGGAGTCTGCAATCGGCGACAGGATTAGGAATCGGGTCATACATCGGGCCACGAGAGGATAATCAGGATCGTGTGGTCGTGTCGCATCTGAATCTTCCGTCTGGCGAGGTCATTGTTGTCGCAATGGTCTGCGATGGTATGGGAGGGATGAATTCAGGAGGCGAGGCGGCCGCAAGTGCAGCCAGCTGCTTTATTAGCAGCTTGATCGAGAACTATAGGCTTCCAAACAAAGAATTGGTGTCCCAAGCCGTCGCTTACGCCAACAATGAAGTCTTTAACCGCTTTCATGGAAGTGGTGGGACTACGCTCACCGCATTGGTTTCAAAGGGAAATAACGACATTTGGGTAGCTCATATCGGCGACAGCCGACTTTATGGCATCTCAAGTAGTAGAGAACTCGATCAACTCACTCGTGACGATACCCTTGGCGAGCACGTGCGAACTCCCTCAAATAAAGACGAAGATGTATTAGATAACCGGTTGCTTCAATTCGTTGGTATTGGAAGCTCAATTGAGCCCCATATTTTTAAGGTCAAGAACGATCAATTCTCAGGTTTTCTTCTGACTTCAGACGGGGCTCATAGCATTGGAAAGAAAGTACTGGAGGGAGTGACTAGGAATAGTGGCTCACCTGCAGAGTGCGTGCGTAAATTAATATTTGTAGCAGAGGCGGCTGGGGTTGAGGACAATTCCTCTGCAGTTTCTATCTCGCTCAAAGATTTTAACCCGGTACCCAAGTTCACAGATGGCCTTGAGGTTGTGATCTGGAGTGCGGGTGAAAAGGTCGAGATTTGGTTGGACCAGAACCAACAAGCAAACGATAGCAGTGAGGAGGATAGTCGTCCCCAAACTGAAAATACTTGGAAACCTGCCAAAGCGGAGCGACCGAAAAATAAAGTCCAGAGGAAAAAACCTAAAAACAAAGCTCCCGAAAAAGTCGAACCAGAAGTCAAACCTCAGCTCAATATTGAATTTGGTGGAGGTGACAAAGAATAATAATGGTGAATCTTCCCGATAGATATAGTAAAATTATTAAAAAACTTCCCGGCGGTGGGATGTCGGAAACATTGCAGTGTTTTGATAAAAACTTGGAAAGAAATGTTGTTGTCAAAGCGCTTAAAAACGGGATTGAAAAGCATCGTTTGATGGATGAATTGTCGGCGTTAGCTGATATTAGATCAAAACATGTCGTTCAAGTGTTCGATGTTATTCGCAATGGGGGAGAAATTGTCGGATTTGTAGAGGAGTATATTGACGGTGATGAGTTGTCGGCATTGCCTAATTCTGCCGACCCAGATGATGCGCTTAAAACTCTTTACTCAGTTATTTCGGGTATCGCAGATATTCACAGCCATGGTCGTGTTCATAGAGACATTAAACCGGGCAATATGAAGTTTGATGCTGGTGGGTCATTGAAAATTTTCGATTTTGGGCTGGCAAAGATTTCTGCAGAAGCCAAAACCGCCCAGCTATTCTTTACCCCGTTCTTTACTGCGCCTGAGGTTTTTGTCCCGGATAGCGATGGAAATTATAATTTCACCCAAGCGGTCGATGTTTTCGCTTTCGGTGTCACGGCATTGTGGTTGTTAAATGATGGTGATTTGCCTCCCAGCATGAAGCAAATACCGCCTATACTCCCCGTGCTGCCTTTCAATTCCGCCGCGATACAGCTGTCTGCGCAAATCGTAGAGTTATTAAATCGGTGTTTGAGTGCAAATCCAGCTGATCGCCCGACTGCGGGCGAGGTGAGGGATACGATAGCTAAGTATTTACTACGCGAGAAACATAGAATGCTTTTGACCCATAGTGGGCAAGGGTATGTAGTTGATGCTTCCAATAGGCAAGTAAGATTGAATTCTGGAGCTGACACCGTAAGTATTGCCTATAATGGTATGGAATTCGTCGTTACTCATGTAACTGGTCATGTCAGGCACAATAATGTGGCAATCAAGGTGGGTTACGTCCTGGAGGGGGCAGCGGTAATCGTGCTCGGCGATCCGGCGTCTAGAGGTCGCGTTTCAATTACGGCAGATATTTCGCATCCGGAGGTAATGAGTTGAGAGGACCGCTTTCCACTACTACACCCCCGCTCTCCGGCCGTTATTCAGCAAAAGAGTGGATAGGTGCGGGAGGTATGCAGAATGTCTACCTCGCTTTTGATGCTTTGTTTGAACGTAATGTCGCTCTAAAAACGCCAAAAGATGAGAGCGGTGCAGGGCGCTTTCAGAAGTCGGCGATTGTAAGCGCTAGGATAAATCATCAAAATGTCGCTAAGACGCTTGACTATTTTGAGGAAAGTGGACGGCCCTATCTAATAGAAGAGTTAGTCGGGGGGCAGGACCTTCAGTCTATACGAGATAAAGATCTTCCTTATCTTCCACCGTCAACCTGCGCAAGGATTCTACATCAACTAGCAATGGGATTAGCTGCGTCTCATGCCGCGGGTGTTGTTCATCGAGATCTGAAGCCTAGCAACATCATGGTTGTTGGCGGAGGGTTGTTCGAGGATGTGAAAATTACTGATTTTGGCATCGCAAAGATGGCTGAGGAGGAAATTGGCCAATGGGCTGGTGAGGGTGGGGGGGCGACATCCTCAAAGACCGTTCTTGGAGCCATTCCATATATGTCTCCCGAGGCTATCAATGACTTTAGCGTCGCCAAAAAAGCTTCCGATGTTTGGGCGATCGCTGCGATTGTCTATGAGCTTTTGGCTGGTGAGTTGCCGTTTGGGACGGGATTGAAATCAATTCCCAAAATCATCGATGCTGCACCACCAAAGAAACCGGGCAAACTAGACAAATCGCAGTTCAAAAATCTAGGTTCGCAGCTGTACGAAATTATTATCAAGTGCTTGGATAAAGACGAGAATAAGCGCCCAACGGCGACTGAGCTGGTCGCCCTTTGTGAGGGGCTTTGTTATAGCGTTAGTGGCTATAGTTTTGGGGTCATATCTCAACTGCACGGACACACAGGGCGCATCAGGGCGGATAGCGGTGAGACGCTCATGTACCATCCAACAAGCTTCTACGGACCTTCAAGTGTGCAACTGGGGAGTAGAGTTTGGTTCGGTCGGGGAAAAGGACAGCCGTGGGACCGCGCCTTTCCGATTGTGCAGGCGAGATAACGGGAACGAGAGATAGAGTTCTCTTTATCAATCATTCGCTCTGCAAAATCTGCAGATAGCTCTTCTGAATATTCTTTGCGCGTTTGTCTTGCGTATCTCAATACCAGCCCGATTTGTGTACCGGATTGTGTACCTCAGGGATCGCGCAAACGTTGAAATCGTTGATGTTTTTGGCTTTTAGGCTGATTTTTGGTGCCCCCCGCCGGAATCGAACCGGCACTCCCGAAGGAACGGGATTTTGAATCCCGCGCGTCTACCAGTTCCGCCAGAGGGGCAACTGACACCGGAGAGGGTGGGTATCATGGGTGTTTCGCCGATGCAAGCGATTGCTGCCTGACCGGCGGCGGAATCCACTGGCGGCGCAGACCCCTTGGGTGGGCGGAGTGCGCTAGTGTGGTGGAATTGAACAAGCCTGGTTTGCGCAGCGCGCGCCGGAACGTATTTCAATTCCGAAATCCACACTTGAAACATAGGCTGGCTAGTCACCCTCATGACTCTGAAGGTCGTTCTGAACCCGCTGGAAAATGAGACGAACTCCAGATCAGGTGACTGGGGTTCTGCCGCCTCCCCCGCCAGTCCCGCAACGGGTTTTCACCTCAACTGCTTAGCCTGCGAACGAAAGCGCAAATTGTGCGCTTTTTCTGGACAAGCTTTTGTGCCTTGGCTAGAAACGGATTCATGAGCAAATCAGCACGTGAAATCGAGCTCAAGCTCGAACTGGACCCAACGGTGCAGGACGCCATGAAGCAGTCCGGCACAATTGACGGCTTCACCGCCAGCCGGGCAGTGACCAGGACCTTGCAGTCGATCTATTTCGACACGCCAGACCAGGCTTTGCGCAAGGCGAAAGTCTCGTTGCGAGTGCGCAAGTCCGGCAAGAGCTGGGTGCAAACCGTCAAGATCGGCACCGGGGTTGTGGCCGGGCTGTCTTCTGCCGTGGAGGCGGAACATCCCGTGAAAGGCCGGGCGCTGGACTTCTCGGTGATTGAGGATCCGGAGGTGAGCAAGACCCTGGCCGGGATCATCGGCGACGCGCCCTTGTCCGAGTGTTTCGAGACGGTGATGAAACGCACCACCCGCCAGCTGACACGGAACAGCGACGGCGCGCATATCGAATTGGCGTTCGACACCGGTAACATTCTGGCAGGCACCGGCAGCCAGCCCCTTGTGGAGCTGGAAATGGAGCTGAAATCGGGACCAAGCCAGGCAATTTTCGAGGCTGCAAAAGCGCTTTTGAAGGATGTGCCCTTTCGCTTTTCGCCCTTTAGCAAGGCCGAACGCGGCTACCGGTTTGCCGAGGGCCAGCAGGCGGAAACACCCGCTCCGGTTTTTGCCGAGGCGGTCACCTTCACGCCGGGCACCAGCGTTGAACTGGCCCTGCGCGATGTCATGCGCTCCTGCCTGAAACAGATCTCGGAAAACCGAATAGCGGTTCTGGCGTGCGAGGACCCGGAAGGCCCGCACCAGCTGCGCGTCGGCCTCCGGCGCCTGCGCAGCGCCTTCCGCCTGTTCAAGCCCGTGCTGAACCCGGCAACCGCAGCGCCCCTGGACCAGATGGCCCGCACCATTGCCAATGAAGCCGGATCCATGCGGGATCTGGACGTTCTCGTAGACGAGATCGTGGCCCCGCTGATTGGCAAGGCCCCGGACAGCGTGCCCCTTGA
Source organism: Roseibium sp. AWQ4_254 (assembly GCF_056161025.1). NCBI lineage: Bacteria > Pseudomonadati > Pseudomonadota > Alphaproteobacteria > Hyphomicrobiales > Stappiaceae > Roseibium > Roseibium sp. AWQ4_254. The sequence goes on along the minus strand of NZ_JBSWYH010000009.1, from coordinate 61,125 downwards.
CGCGCTTGTGGATGCGCTGCGCGCCTCGCGCGGTGAAGACACCCGCAGCGCGGTTACCACGCACTTGCGCTCTGCCGAGGTCAACGGTTTCCTTCTGGACTTGGCCGCCTATACGGAAGGGCGCGGCTGGCTGGACCCGGAAAATTTCGGCCAGACCGGGCTGCTGGCCCAGCCAATCGAGGCCTTCTCCTCAAGCGCGCTTGCCAAACAGTGGAAGAAGGTTCTGGGCTACGGCAAACGCCTGGAAGAATTAACCATTCCCGAGCGCCATGACATGCGCAAGGCCATGAAGAAGATGCGCTACGGCATTGAGTTTTTCGGCAGCCTCTACCCCCCAGAGACGGTGAAGCCGTTTTTGAAACGGATGAAGAAGCTGCAGGATATTTTTGGCTATCTCAACGATGTGGCCATGGCCGAAAGCCTGCCGGAAAAATGCAAACTCCCCGCAGAGACCGCTCTGGCGGCCAGCCAGGCCATCGGCTTTGTCATCGGCTGGCACGAGGCCCAATGCCAGACCAAATGGCAGCACGCGAAAGGCTATTGGGACGCCACGCGCGAGACCCCGCGCTTCTGGGGGTAAGACCAACCTCATCTGAGCGAAGTTCTCTTCTGGCGTTCGACGGGAACACCAGACAATGCCATGATCGGTGCCGCCAGCGCGGCAGGAAAACGCAAAGAGGGCGCTGGAAGAACTCTCCAGCGCCCCCTTTTTAAGACTTTGAAACGGGTCGCGTTCCTATGGCTTAAAACCTGGTCTGCCTTAGAAATACCGCAGCCAGATATAGATGTTTCCGATCACCAGCGTCAGCAGCATGATCGGGAAAGCGTATTTCATGAAGGTGAGGAAGCCGATCGGCTGCTTTGCCTTTTCGGCAAAGGCGGCAACTGTGAGGTTGGCGCTTGCCCCCAGAAGGGTGCCGTTGCCCCCAAGGCAGGCGCCCAGGGCCAGCGACCACCACAACGGCTCGATGGCATGCGCGCCGAATGTGTCGGACGTTGCTTCGATCAGCGGGATCATGGTGGCCACAAAGGGAATGTTGTCGAGGATGGCCGACAGCAAACCGGAGGCCCAGAAGATCAGGAACGCCGTCCATTTCATATCGCCTGCGGTCACATGCAGAACGTATTCGGCGAACATTTCCAGAAGACCGACATTTTCCACGCCGGCCACGATGACGAACAGGCCGCCAAAGAACAGGATGGTCACCCACTCGACTTCGCCGAAAATGTGGTGCACGGATTCCGACTGGGCTTCTGCATCCTGGCCCCAATAGGCCAGCAGCATCAACAGCGCAGCTCCGGACAGCGCGGACGTGCCCGGCTGAATGCCATAGCTGTGGCCAAGCGTGAAGCCGAGAATGACGAGGGCCAATACGAACAGGGCTTTGACCATCAACCTTGCATCTGTGATGGCGCCGCTTTCATCGAATTCCATGATCCGCGCCCGGGCTTCCTGGGGAATTCCGGCCAGTTCCTTGCGGTTGAGGAAATAGACAATCACGGTCAGCACAACCAGACAGACAGCTGAGACCGGGGCGAGGTTCACCAGGAACTGGTTGAAGGAGAGCCCGGCGGCCGAGCCGATCAGGATGTTGGGCGGATCACCGATCAAGGTGGCGGTGCCACCGATATTGGAGGCCAGGATTTCCGCCAGGAAGAACGGGAAGACCCGGGTTTCCAGCGCTTCCGTGATCAACAGCGTGATCGGGGCGATCAGAAGAACCGTGGTCACGTTGTCCAGCAAGGCCGAGAAAACCGCCGTGATCAGCGTCAGCATGATCAGGATGCCGGTCGGATTGGCTTTCACCGACTTCGCCGCCTTGATGGCCACGAACTGGAACAGGCCGGACTTGGAGGTGATCGCAACGATCACCATCATACCGATCAGAAGCGCCAGGGTGTTGGCATCAACACCGGCCAGTGCCTGTTCCTGATTGAGAATGCCGAATATGACCATCAGCGATGCGCCAAGCATCGCAAGAATGGCACGGTTGAGTTTTTCCGTGATCAGCAGTGCGTAAACGATGACGAGGATGCCGGTCGCGAGCCAGAGGGGGGAAATGCCGATCAAATCTGCAACAGAGAACGCGTGCTCTCCGTGAGGCATGGAGTGTGTTGTCATAGGAGGGTCCGAGGGAGGAGAGTGTCCGCAGGAGGAAGGTTCAGTCGAGGACGTTGTCGAGGACGGAATTGGCGCTGACCGTGCCGACAAACCGCCAGCTTTCCGGTTCGACAAGCACAAGGTGCCGCTTGTAGTTATGGATCAGGAAAATCCCTTCCATCACCGGGGTGTCCGGCGCGGCCACGGGAATGTTGTCCGGGTTTGACAGGTTGTTGCCAACCCTGTCTTCCTTCAGCTGCGCAATGCGGGTATTGAAGTCTTCCTTGGTCAGGTTGAAGAAGCTGAGATTGCTCATCTGAAGACGGCCGGGCCCGGAGGAAAAGCCAAGAGCCGCCGCTTTCGGCAAGATCAGCTTCAACAAGGTCGGTGCGGAAAAGAGCCCGACATAGAGGCCATTTTCATCCACTGCCGGCAGAAACCGGGCCTTGCTGGCCTTGATGATCTCCAGCGCACTGGACACGCTTTCATCCGGATGAATCGTCTTCTGAATATGCGACGGTACCATCACATCGCGACAGGTCAGTCCCATCTCGTCCTTTCTCTATTTTCTTCGCCGGGCTGGTCGGCTCGTCCAAACAGAACCTGGCCAGGAGATGTCTTGCAAACCGGCCCGGACGCACCGGACCGCGGCGCCAAAGGTGCCCTCTCTATGATCCTTTCCCCGCGAAATTCAAGCAAAATCAGCCTTGAAACGGCCAATTCAAACCCCACATGGCAAGAAAAAGCACTCAAGATGCTGCACTGCCACAAAAAGCACGGCGAAACCACAACCTGAAGAATGGGCAGGCGGCGTCCGCACCTGGGCTGTGAGCGGCTCCCGGCGCAAAAACCGGCGGCAGCCCGGCGCAAGATCAGTCCCGTAAAACCGCCATGGCTTCCTGAGACCAGCTCGCCCAGACCTCCGCCTCCCCCAAGTCCCGCGCCTTTGATGTGTCTGTATAGGCGCGCAACAGGACATCGGGTGCCTCCGCCACACGCAAATCCAGCTCCATCCGGCTACCCTTGAAGGTTCGCCCGGTAATGTGAACCGGCACGGCGTTCTGTGCCGCTTCCGGCTTGTCCGCGGTCAGCATGAGCCCTTCCAGGCGGATTGAGGCGGCCACGTTCTGTCCCTCCTGAAGCCCGCCGGAGATCGGCGGGCGCCCGGCCAGCTTCAGCCCACGCCACGTCAACGTGACATCAGCCCCATTGACGGCATTTACCTGCCCTTCGATCAGATTGGTCTCGCCGACAAATTCGGCAACAAAGCGTGAGGACGGATGAAAATAAAGGTCTTCCGGAGTGCCGTCCTGCTCGACCACGCCCTTGTTCATCACCACGATCCGGTCGGACATGGTCAAGGCCTCGTCCTGATCATGGGTCACGAAAAAGAAGGTCTTGGAGGTGCGCCTCTGGATGGATTTCAGCTCCGTCTGGACCTGGCCGCGCAATTTGGCATCCAGCGCGCCCAAGGGCTCATCCAGCAGCAACAGCGCCGGGTCCGGCGCCAGCGCCCGGGCCAGAGCCACCCGCTGCCGCTGCCCGCCCGACAGCTGATCGGGCAGCCGGTCTGCCAGGGCGGTGAGTTCCAGAAACCCCATCAGATCGTCACAGCGCGCGGTGATCACCCGTTTGCCGAGCCCTTTCAGCTCCAGCCCGAAGGCAATGTTCCGGCGCACGGTCATATGGGGAAACAGGGCATAGTCCTGAAACACCATATTGACCTTGCGCCGGTTCGGCGGCAGCCGGGTGACATCTTCACCATTGACGATCACCCGGCCCGAGGTCGGCGTCTCAAACCCGCCGAGAATGCGCAAGGTGGTCGACTTGCCGCAGCCGGACGGACCGAGAAAGGTGACGAACTCGCCTTCTCGGATCGACAGGCTGAGGCTTTTAAGGGCCTGCGTGTCTCCAAAACTCTTGCTGACCCCCTCCAGCCGGACGATGTCTTGCGCAGAGCTGTTATGTATGTCTGGCATCTTGTTATCCTTTTTTCAGCCTGCGCATGGAGCGTTCCGCCCAGATCCCCAAAAGGGCGGTCAGAACAAGAACCACGGTTGAAATGGCATTGATTTCCGGAGACATGCCCGAGCGCAACTTGGCGAAGATCAGCACCGGCAGGGTCGGCTGATAGCCGCCCAGGAAGAAAGAGCGGACAAAGTCGTCAAAACTGATCAGCATGCAGAACACCCCACCACCGATCAGCGCCGGGCGCAGATAGGGCAGCACCACCCGGAGAAAGGCAATCAGCGGATCGGCCCCCAGATCCCGGGCCGCATCCAGATAGCTGGGCGGCAGCGTGCTTAGCCGGGCGGAGACGATCAGCACGACAAAGGGCACATTATGCACCGCGTGGCACCAGATGATGGCGCCGGTACCGGGAGGAATGCCCCAGAGCTGGGCATAGATCCGGAAGGAAATGGCCGAGATGATGCCCGGAATCAGAGCCGGCAGCAGCGTCAGCCCGTAAATCAGCCCCTTGCCGGCAAAACCGCGCCCGTTGAGCAGAACCGCAATCCAGACACCGACACACAGGGACACCAGGGTGGAGGCTATCCCGATCACCATGGAATAGCCGAAGGCGGTCATGACTTCAGTGTTTTCAAACACCCGCATGTACCAGTCCAGGGTCCAGGAGCGGATCGGAAAGCCGATAAACTTGGAATCCTTGAAACCCATCAGGACCATCAGCGCCAGAGGCACGAAGATATAAAGGACAAAGGCCCAATAGAGCATCGCCATGATCAGGCGGGTGTGGCGGGTCATCGGGGCGCTCCCTTCTGAAGCCGCGTCATCAGGCGGCCGAAGACCAAGCTAATGGCAAGGGCGGTGACAAACATCAGACAGGCAAAGGCCGCCCCCGTGGGCCATTCATCCCCGGCCGTATGGAAAAACCCGGCAATGGTCTGGGCGAAGACCGTGGTTGAAGGCCCGCCCAGCAAAATGGGGGTGGCGTAATAGCCGGTCGAAATCAGGAAAACGAGCGTACATCCGGACGACACCCCTTCCAGGGACAGCGGCAGAGTGACCCGCCAGAAGCGCGTCCAGGGCCCGGCCCCCAGATCCGCAGCGGCATCTGTATAGCTGCGCGGCAGTTTTTCCAGCGCCGAATAGAGGGGCAGCAGCATGTAGAGCGCACTCAGATAGATGATACCGACCGACAGGGAAAAGCCCGTATACATGAAGGGGATCGGACGGTCGATCAGGCCCGCCCACTTGAGCACCAGGTTCACGGCGCCATTGTTGCCCAAGAGGATCATGACGGCATAGGTGCGCACGATCTCGCCAACCCAGAACGGGATCAGCAGCAGCAGCAGAAACACCATCTGGTTGGAGCGTTTCACATGGCGGGCCAGAAAATAGGCGACCGGATAGGTCAGGATCAGGGTGGCCAGGGTCAGCGTCGCGGCAAAGAGCAGCGTGCGCAGAAACGGCATCAGGAAAATGGAACTGCCGAAAAACCGTGTGTAATTGTCCAGCGTGTAGTGATGCAGGTGGCCGGGCGCAACCGGATAGGCATCCACAAAGCTCACATAGAACATTTGGATCATGGGCCCGAGATGCTGGGTAAGCACCCAGATCACCGGGAAGGCCGCCAGAAGCGCGAATTGCCGTGTGGGCGAACTCAGCAGAAGAGCAGCAAAGGCCTGATAGACCCCTGCGCTGGAGACAGCGCCCCAAAAGCTCCGCCGGTCATGGCGCCCGTCTTGCCCGTCATCATCCTGCCGCAGGGAAGCGGCCGCCGGTCCAGGCGGAACTTTTCCTGACATTGATATTTCCTTTAAACAGACCGCAAATCTGATATCCGCCGCCGCGCAACAAGTCCTGTGCGCAGCGGCGCTGAATAAGACGGCCAATCCGTCAAAGGAGCCCCGCAAGTGGAGCTCCCTGCGGCAGTCCCTAGGCGGCCTTGACCTCTTCCACGGCCGGATCAACAAGATCGTATTTCATCTTGTTGGCTTCGGCGCGGAAAAATTTCAGATTGGCAATCTGATCTTCCGGGAAGCTTGTGGAGGCCTTTTCCGCATCCGTCAGAAATTGCGACGCGTCCTTGTAGGTGGAGATGAAACCCGAGGCCTTGGTCATCTCCGCCCCGATTTCCCCCGATGCCAGCAGCGCATTCAAGAACGTATAGGCATTGTCCGGGTTGGGGGCATTGTTGGCCACGTTATAAGTATAAACAAAGCCATAGCTGCCTTCCTTCGGAATGCTCATGGCGACCGGGAAACCGTCATTCATCAGGGCGGCAACCGGGCCGTTCCAGGCACAGGCGAGGGAGATGTCCTGATTGACGAACATCTGCTGCACCTCGGCGCCGCTGTCATAATATTTGCGCACCAGCGGTTTCTTATCGATCAGATAGTCTCGCGCTTCGGCAACAATCCGGGCTGCTTTTTCCGGGTCGTCCATATAGGCGACCATGTTGCCGTCATAGCCCATTTTCAGCATCACGATGGACATCATGTCCTGTAGCACATAGGCGGTCTGCCCGGCATATTTTTCAGAGAACAGCGTGTCCCAGGTTGCAGCATCCTCCGGCGACACCAGATCGGTGTTGTAGGCCAGAACCTCCATGCCGGACAGGATCGGCGCCCCCCATTTGTGGCCATTGATCGTCGCCCAGTCGCTTTCTGAATAGACCGGGTTGATATTGCCCCAGTTTGACAGACGGCCGGTGTCCAGCGGGGCCAGAAGGTCGCTGTCGATGAATTGCAGGAAGCGGTGACCGGCCACGGTCACGATGTCGACGGTCGGGTTCGCCGCTTCGGCCGCCAGCAGGTTGAACTGCTTACCCTGATCATCCACCAGACGAATGTTCACCTTGATGCCGGTCTCGTCTTCAAACTGTTTCTTGAACGCGTCGGGGACGAAATTGGCATAGGTCCAGATATTCACCTCCCCGCCAGCCGCCTGGGAGCGGCGCAAATAGGCTGGGGATGCCAGCACGGCTCCGGTGGCCGCAGCTGTTCCAAGAAAGGTTCTTCTGTTCAAAGTGAATTTGGTCATGTCGTTCTCCATGTTTCGCCTTGAGCCGGTTGTCCGGTCTTGCGGCGCAGTCCCCTCATCCGCCCGGTCAGGTCAGCCCTCACCGGCCGCTCCCGCCAAGTGGCCCCTCTGGGCCGCCCGGCACAAGTCCTCTAACGTCATCTTATCCAGTCCGAGGGCGGGAAGCAGATCGTTTTCAGCAAAAAAATCCCGTCCATACATGGCCGAGAAGATTTCGACCCCAGCCCGGTGGAGCCGGGCCGGGCATCCGGCCAGTTCGCCAAGGGCAACCGTCACGGCAAGGCCGAACGGCACATCCTCCGTCACATAGCGGCTGTCGGCGGTTGACGGCCCGGTGCCGCCCCGGCCCAGCTTGTCCATTTCCTGGTTCATCTCGCTGATGGAGGCCACCGGAACATGAAAGGACAGATGAAAATGCTCGAAAATCGTGCGGACCGGCAGCCCCAGCTTACGGGCAATGGCAAGGCGCTCCTCGTCCAGCGCCTCCAGCAGCCGCCCAACAGTCGGCGTGACATTCTCGCCCTGGCCCCAGGTTTCGCCCTTTTCCATGCGGGTCATGTTGGCCAGCGCAATGCCCATATGGTTCTGGGGATTGAGGTTGGACAGGCTGATGGCCAGAAGCCCGTCGCGCAGCTGAAACCGCTTCCCGAACATATGTTCACACAAGGATTGACCGGCAGCGACCGCGTTTTCCGGCAGCACGCACATGTCGACCAGAGAGCGCACCGTGTTGACCTGAACCTTTTCCGGCCCCTGTCTGCGCCCTGTGACCACCGTCGTGCCCCAGGCGATCACCGGCAGGCTAACGCCGCGCCGGGCCAGTGCATCGGCAAGATAAAGCGCTCCGAAAGAGGCATGTGAGGAAATCACCACCGGCTGATGATCCCGCAAATGGGGCACCAGGGCATCCATGACCGGTTTGTGACTATAGCCGGGAACCGCGATGAGAACCACATCATTGGCTGCAGCCAGCTCCTGGGCCGACACCGCAATAGCGGGCGAAAAGCTGAGTTCGACGGCCCCGGACGAGGTTAGCGTGCCCGTTTCCCGAAGGCCCGCCGTGCTTTTTCCGGAAGGCGACCAGAGCATCGGCGCATGCCCCAATTGATGCAACAGAGCTGACGTGCCGAAAGCGATCGAACCGGCGCCTGCAATCCCGACCTTGAGAGGTTTCTGGTCAATCATGAGGGCACCTTTCGTACCGGATCACCAAGCACATGCATAAGGCGATTGGCCCAGCCAAACAGGGCGGAGGACAGAATAAGATCGAGGATCTCGGCTTCGTCCAGACCTGCCGCCTTCAAGGCCGTTATCTGGTCCGGCGTGGCCTCCGGCGGGCTTTTCGACAGGCTATAGGCAAAGTCAAAAATCGCCCGGTCACGGGCAGAAAGATCCGCCTCTGTGCCTTTGGCAAAGAGCGCATCGGTCACTGCCGTATCCTTGGCAATCTGTACATGGCGGCTGGCATGGACAGCCGCGCAATAGATGCAGTGATTGACCATGGAGGCGGCAAGCGCGCCAAGCTCCCGTTCGTCCCGGGACAGTCCCCCCTTGTCATACATGATCGCGTTGAAGAGCGGCGAGCGGACTTTCAGCGTTTCAACATCATGGGCGAGCGTCAGCACATAGGCCGAGACCTTCGTGTTGGACGGGGTCACCTTCAGGGCGTCGAGCTGTTCGGGCGTTGCCTCGTCCAGCTTCACCGGCGCCACCCTTGGGCTCCACTCGGGAACGGTCCGGGTGAACTTGCGGATGACATCACTCATGCCCCCATCCCTTTCAGCAGCTGCAGGCCGGCAAAGACGCGGACTTGATAGGACATGAAGGCATTGATTTCACACAAGCGCACGATGTCCGCATCGCTCACCCCCTTGTCTTGCAGGGCCGTGATGTCCGCAGCTTCCACCTCCCGTGTCTTGGCTGTCACTTTGTCCATGAAGGCACACACATGGTCGAGGCCAAGCGCGCTGCCCGTCTCAGCAGGATCGGCGAGCTTCGCGATGTGCGGATCGCTGATCAGCGCCCTGTAGCGGTCAAAAAGGGCCAACGCCCCATTAAGCGCGGCCACCCTTGCGGACAACGCCGCCCGCAGATCAGGCGTCCAGCCGCCCGGGTCCTGAGGGGTTAAAACCGCCTCTTCCGTCTCCTGGGTCAGGGCCAGAATGTTGCCGCGCAAGTCAAGCGCATCCGACAGTGCTGCAGTGCGCGCTGGGGCCAACAGATCCAGCAAAGTGCTTTTTTCAGGACAGCCCGCGCTCATGACACTTCTCCTACCGGGTACGACGGCTGCTGCGGCAACGGGGTTGGCGTCCACTCAGATCCGTCCAGCTCGGGCTTGGAATAGTTCAAGAACCCTTGCCAATGCACCAGCGTATCTTCCCGGTAAAGTTGGGAGGCAATGGCCTTGGCCAGCCAGCTGGCCCCGTCAGAAATGCCCGGAATATCTCCGGAGACCTTGCCCAGACTGGCTGTTGCGCCGTAGTTGAAACAATAAACATTGGCGAGCCAGGGCGCGTTTCCACGTGTCTTTTCCCGGAAGGTGAAGTCCCCGTTCAGATAGGGAAACAGGCTGAGGTCCTCATTTTTTTCCTCATCCGGCGCCGTATAGACGTCCCGCCAAAGTTCGATTTCACGGGCCGCCGGGCCGAATTCGGACCGGGCCATGGGTTCAACGGAAAAGCCGGTTCCCAGAATGACAAAATCCGCCTCGTGGATGTTGTTCCCGCCGAGAAAAAGCGTCAGACCCCGGCCGGTCTCCTCAACTTTGGTCACGGGCAGATCGAAATGGAAATGTGCGTTCTTGTGCCGGGACACCCGCAAGGTGGACCCATGAGGCGGCGGCGTCTGGGTCGCGAAGGAATAATTCATGAATCGCCAGCGCCATTCATCAGACATGGCGCCGTAGCCTGCGGTGAAGCCATAGCTCCCGATGCCCATCATCTTGTTGATGGTCGGCATGTCCTTGCGCCGGATCAGGTGGCGCACTTCGGCCGCGCCATGTTCCAGCGCTTCGGCTGCATTGTCGACCGCCGAGGCGCCAACCCCGATCACCGCCACCTTCTTGTCCTTCAGCGCGGCAAAGTCGATCGGATCGGCACTATGGGCCCAATAGGTGCGGGAAACCCCTTCCATGAAACCGGGAATGTTCGGGATGCCCGTGCCATCCCGCCCAGTGGCCATCACAAGTTTGCGGGTCAGGATTGTCTTTTGTCCCGCCCCACTCACATGCAGGCGCAGCAGATCGCCCTCCGGCTCGATAAGATCCAGGGCGACACCATTTTCAACCGGAATGTTGAAGACCGCCCGGTACCACTTGAGATAGTCCATCCACATGGGCCGGGGGATCTTATCGAGCTCGTCCCAGGCTGCTGCCCCGAACTGGGCCCTGAACCAGGCCTGGAAGGTCAGGAGCCCATGGCCATAGGCCGGGCCGGTCAGGGTCTTGGGGGAGCGCAAGGTTTCCATTCTGGCGTAGGTCAGCCAGGGCCCTTCCAGACCTTCTGGGCTGCGGTCCAGCACCCGGATGTTGTCAATGCCACCCGTGCGCAGGGCCATCCAGGCGAGCAGACCGCACATGCCCCCGCCGATAATGACGACATCGCTCACGGCTTCCCCGCCAACTTCTCTTTGCGGCACCCAGGATTTTCCCGGCCAGCAAAGATAGGTCAGGCTCTCCCACAACCGTTCTTCCAGCACCGCAAGACCGGCGCCGTCCAGCGGAAAAGGGGAACTCGAGTCAGACATGATACAATCCTTCTTTCTCCGCGTCAGCGGTCCTGCCGGAGTGGGGGGCCATCTTCCCATGTCCTGTCCGAGGGCAGCACCTCTGTGTGACGGCTGGACAAATGGCGGGCTCGCGGCGCCCTTAAAAGCAGGTGCTGAACAGCTTTCCTCAATGCAAGGCAGCGCGAAACGGGACAGTGGCTGGGGGAACAGAACACTCCCCGGATAGACCGTTGGTATAAGCATCTGAAATGAGTGTGTAAATGCCACACCGGCACGAAAACGTCCGGCGCACCGGCCATCCTATGCCTGTAGGTCCTGCTGCGCTTCGGCACCTGGTCCGGACCTTGGAACGGGCCCTGCGGATAGGCATCGCCATCCCATCTGAGCACGCCCCCCCTGCCCCGAGGCGCGCGCCGGTCAGAGGGCTCACGTCTTCCGGAGCTGCCCGCCTCCCTGCCACGTTTCAAACAGAAGCCAAACCCATCCATAACGACTATGGTGACAATTCAAATTGTCGAATTCATCACATTAATTTAGCAAAAATTTCTAAAATTGAGGTCATTTGATAGAATCAAATGAATAAAGAAAGATCAAAAATCAACTGCCTCCACCCAAAACATTTGAGCTGAGACGCTGCAAGCCCCTACGTTCAATCGCGGTTCGTCGGACCAGTCAGTTTTTGGAAAGCTTTCATGGAACACGGCCGATCGGCCCACCGTCATGCATAAAGCAAAACCACAACTCAAAAAAGCTCAACATTCAATCTTAATGATTATTTTCTGAACAGCAGAAGCATACTTAATAGACAAATTCCCCCTATTTGATCTGAATCAGAATTTTTACTTGACGGTCTAATTTTTTCCTTCGTACGATAAAGATCTCGTTCCGAAAATTCGAAATATCCGAACCCTATCAAATCGCTTTTAAGGTGATTTTTCGATTTGCGCGCGTCAACCGCACGAATTCGATGAAGTGTGGGCAGATTAAAATAATCTTAGACAGGAGACCCAAAATGGAGAGACTTCGGAAGGCCGCTCTCTTTGCTGGAATTGGTGCACTCGGACTTGCCCAATTTACAGTCGGCGCATCTGCAGACTTCGCAGCTGAGGGCAACCCGAAGCCCGCTGTTATTCTCTTTGGCGATGCCAATGACGGCGGCTGGTCCCAGTCGATTGACGAGTCCCGCAAGACGCTTGAAGCCGAGCTGGGTGTGCGCATTCCCCAGGCGGAAAATATCGCTGAATCGGCAACCGCCATACGTCCGGCGGCCGAACTGTTCATTGAACGCGGCGCCAACATCATTTTGGGTTCTGCATTCGGCTATTCCGACACATTCAAGGAACTGTCCGAACAATATCCGGACACGGTTTTCATCAATCCGGCCGGCACAACCAACGGCCCCAATCTGAAAAGCATTTATGGCCGCACCTATGAAAGCCAATACCTGTGCGGCATGGTCGCCGGCGGCCTGACCAAATCCAACAAGATTGGATTTGTTGCCGCCAATCCGTTTGGTCTCGTCAACTGGACCGTCAATGCCTACCTGCTCGGCGCCCGGCAGGTGAACCCGGACGCGAACCTCTCCGTTGTCTTCACAGGCGCCTGGGCAGATCCGGTCAAGGAGCGTGCAGCGGCGGAAGCCCTGATTGAGCAGGGTGTTGACGTCATCGGCCAGCATGTGGACACCCCCACCGTTCAGGTTGTTGCCGGTGAGCATAATATCTATGGAACCGGCCACCACCGCGACCTGTCCGAATTCAGCGCCGCGACCCAATGTTCCTCCATCTGGACCTGGGACCGGTTCTTGAAGCCGGAAATTGAAAAGATCTCCGCTGGCACGTTCGAACCGGCTGAATATGGCGCTTTCCTGTCCATCAAGGACGGCCTGATCGATATCGCCTGCTGCGGTGAGGCCGTGTCCGACGAGCTGAAAGCAAAGGTGATGGCAGAACGTGACGCGATCATCGCGGGCAAGCAGATCTTCGCAGGTCCCCTGTCCGACCGGGACGGAACACAAAGGGTCAAGGACGGCGAGGTGCTATCAGACGGCGACCTTTGGAACATGGACTGGTACGTCGACGGCGTGTCCGGGCAGTAGACTGGTCACCCGCTCATGGCCAACGCACTGAGACTGAATGCTGTTTCGAAGAGCTTCGGAAGCTTCAAGGCACTTGACCAGGTGGATTTCACGGTGCGATCCGGCGAAGTCCACACCCTTCTGGGAGAAAACGGCGCAGGCAAGTCCACATTGATGAACATTGCCTGCGGCCTTTACGCTCCCGACCATGGCAGCGTGGAAATGGACGGCAACGCCATTTCCCTGTCCGATCCCCGGGACGCGGCGGCACAGGGCATCGGCATGGTGCACCAGCACTTCAAGCTGGTGCCCGCCTTCTCGGTTCTGGAAAACCTTGTGCTGTTCAATCCCCGCCGTTCCGAACAGGAGACCGCAGACAAAGCGGAAACCCTGGCGCGTGAAATGGGCTTCGAACTCAATCTGAAACAACGGACGGACACCCTAAGCGTGGCCGAGCAGCAGCGTCTGGAGATCCTGAAAGTGCTGGTGGCCGGAGCCCGCTTCCTCATTCTGGACGAGCCCACCGCTGTGCTCAGCGACCGGGAGGCCAAAGTCCTGATGGGCCTGATACGCGGTCTTGCCGATGCCGGGAGCGCTGTGATCCTGGTCACCCACAAACTGCATGAAGCTCTCCAGCACAGCGACCGGATTACGGTAATGCGGGGCGGGCGCAAGGTTGCCGAGACAGTTCCTGCAGCCATGGACCCGGTCAAACTCACCACGCTGATTGTCGGCGAACAGGTGATCGAAACACCAGCTCCGTCCCCCGCCACCGGCGCCACCCGCGTCCGCCTGTCCGAGGTGCGTGTTGCGGGCAAGGGCGGCACCAGGGGCCTCGACGGCGCCGGGTTCCGGGTGCGCAGCGGCGAAATTTATGGTGTGGCAGGCGTTTCCGGCAACGGCCAGAACGAACTGGCAGACGCCATCATGGGACTGGCAGAGGTAAACGGCGGCAGCATCGAATTTGAAGGCCATGGCGACATTGCCCCGCTTGGACCGGGGGCCCGCCGGAAGACCGGCCTGGCCGCCATTCCCGTGGACCGCTACCGCCACGGCCTCGCCGGGCGCCGCAGCGTTGCGGACAATTATGCGGTCAATGGGGTTCTTGCAGGCCGCTACGGCAGCTGGGCCTGGTTCAACCGCTCACTGGCGCGCAAACACGCCCAGAACGCCATTGTGGCCTTTGATGTCCAGGGCGTCCGCGGCATGGGCATGCGGGCCGGGCTTCTGTCCGGCGGCAATGCGCAAAAGCTTGTCATCGCCCGGGAATTTGAGAGGGAGCCGGACGTGGTGCTGGCACACAGCCCCTCCCGCGGGCTCGATATCCGGGCGGGCGCGGCCGTTCATGACCGCCTGCGGGCAGCCCGCAACCGGGGCGCCGCCGTGATCCTGATCAGTGAGGATCTTGATGAGATCTTTCTTTTGTCCGACCGCATCGGCGTCCTCTCTGCCGGGCGCATGGTCGCCGAATTTGACGCCCCGGCCGACCGGAACGAGGTGGGACAGGCCATGATTTCCCGTGACGGACTCCGGCATGACTGACCAGACAGCAAATGCGCACCCCGCCGCCAACCCAGACCAGCACACCGGTGCCGCGCCGCGCAAACGCCGGCTTCGGCTTGTCCCGCTCCTGGAAGCACGGCAGACCGTTGCCGAAAGCCATCGGGTGGTGTGCTATGGCCTCAGTCTGCTGGCGGCCTTTGCGCTCTCGGTTGGGCTGCTGGCTTCAGCGGGCGTGTCTCCTCTGGACCTGATCCGGGAAGTCACTACGGTCGCGTTTTCCAGCCCCCGTGCGCTCGGCTCGGTCCTGGCGCAAGCCGCGCCACTGGCCATTGCAGGCCTGGCAACAGCGGTCGCCTTCCGGGCAAATTTCTGGAACATCGGCCTGGAAGGGCAAATGATCCTGGGAGCCATCTTTGCAACAGCGGTCGCCCTGTATGATATCGGACCGGAGCCCCTGCGCCTGCTGCTGATGGCCCTGGCGGCCATGGCCGGTGGCATCTTCTGGATCACCGGCCCGGCCCTTCTCAAACACCGCCTTGGTGTCAGCGAGGTCATTACCACCTTGCTGCTGAACTATGTGGCCTTCAACCTGCTTCTGCACCTGCTCTACGGCCCCTGGAAAGACCCGGTCAGCAGCTTTCCCCATTCAGCGCAATATGACGCCTTTGAGCGGCTGCCCCTGCTGGGCTGGCTCAATCTGACCTGGACCCTGCCGCTGGCCGCCCTTCTGGCGCTGGGGCTCTGGTGGATCCTCTCCCGCAGCCGCGTTGGCTATCTGCTTGATCTGACAAGCTCGAACACGGACATGGCCCGGGCCGTCGGCGTGCCCGTCGCCGGGCTCACCTTCGCGGCCATGCTGGCGTCCGGCGCCATTGGCGGACTGACCGGCTTTTCCATCGTGGCCGGGGTGGAATTCCGCATGACCCAGGATTTTTTCTCCGGTTATCTTTTTTCCGGCGTTCTGATTGCCTTTCTCGGCCGCAATCATCCCATCGGGGTCGTCGCAGTCGCTTTTTTCATGGCGGTTCTGTTTCTGGTTGGCCAAAGCCTGCAGGTTTTCTTTCAGGTGCCCTCCGCTCTTGTGCAGCTCGTCCAGGCACTCTTCATCCTCTGCGTGGCCGCCTCTGAATTCTTCCTCACCTACCGCATGCACTGGAGGGCCCCCGCATGACCGAGTTTCTGCTGAACTGGCTGCTCAACGTGCCCGCCTTTGCCGTGCCATTTGCCCTGGCCGCGCTCGGGCTGATCCTCAGCGAGAGGGCCGGGATCCTCAATCTCGGGGCGGAAGGGTTCATGCTGGCGGGGGCCCTTGCCGGGATCGGCCTGATGATCAACGGCGCTTCGCCCGTCACGGCCCTTGGCGGCGCGGTTCTGGCGGGCAGTGCCATGGGGCTGTTTTTTGCCTTTCTCACCGCAAGCCTGCGGATCAACCATGTGATTGCCGGTCTCGCTCTGGTTTTCTTCGCTGACGCGCTGACCCGCTACATCGCCTCTGATGCGGGCTGGACCAACAAGGCGGTCCATGGCCTGGAACCGGTGTTTCTGGGGCAGGACATTCTTGTCTGGGCAACCCCTTTCTTGTGCATGGGCTGTGCCTTTCTCCTGAACCGGACCCGTTTTGGGCTGTCCTTGCGCGCCGTTGGCGAGAACCCGGCCGCCGCCGATGCCGCTGGCATTGACGTGACAACCATCCGCATTCTGGCCCTGGTGCTGGGGTCTGCGCTGATTGGCCTTGCCGGAGGGTATCTCACGGTCGCCGTTTCCAAGATCTGGACAGGCTCCGTGGTCGGCGGGCGGGGCTGGATTGCCATCGCCCTGGTCATTTTCGCCCGCTGGCATCCCTGGCGCGCCTTGCTGGGGGCCATTCTGTTCGGCTGTATCGAGGCACTGATCCCCCGCATTGCGGCGACCGGCGCAGATGTTCCGCGCTACTTCCTGCAGATGACGCCCTATGTGGCCACGCTGGCAGTCATGATCTGGACCGCGACCCGAAAATCCGAGAGCGGCGCACAACCAGCAGCCCTTGGACTGCACCACATCCGGGAAGACCGCACCTGATGCCCTTTCCAAAGCCTCAAACCAGGGAGTACAGCACATGATTGTCTACGAACCGCCCCATGCCGCGACCGAAATTCCGGTCATCGACCTCACGGACAGCTTTTCTGACGATCTGACCAAGCGCAAGAAAGTGGCCTGGGAAATTCACAAGGGCTGTGTCGATACCGGATTTTTCTACGTCAAGAACCATGGCATTTCCCAGGAAGACATGGACGCCCAGCTGGCTCTGGCCGCACGATTTTTCGACCTGCCGCTTGACGAGAAGATGAAGCTGGATTCCAAGAATGAGGATTCCACCCGAGGCTATGAGCCGATGGCGGCCCAGACCCTGGATGAAGGCTCCCCGCCGGATCTCAAAGAAGGGTTCATGTCCAGCGTCGATGCCGATGAAACCCACCGCTACACCCAGCTGAAAGTTCCCGGAACAGGCCGTAACCAGTGGCCGGAAAGCTTCCCTTAGTTCAAACAGGAATATGAAGCTTATACCCAGAAGGTGCTTGGACTTGGCCGGCATCTGGCCCGGATCGTTGCCTTGTCCCTGGACTTGCCGGAAGACTATTTCGATGAGAGCCTGGA
Organism: Roseibium sp. AWQ4_254; assembly: GCF_056161025.1. NCBI lineage: Bacteria > Pseudomonadati > Pseudomonadota > Alphaproteobacteria > Hyphomicrobiales > Stappiaceae > Roseibium > Roseibium sp. AWQ4_254. The sequence continues at coordinate 44,077 of NZ_JBSWYH010000009.1, read as the reverse complement.
AGAACCGCTGCATTACTGCCGCATCCTGAAATATCCGCCCATGCCCAAGGATGCCGCGCCGAACCAGCTTGGCGCAGGCGCCCATTCCGACTGGGGTCTGCTGACACTGCTGCTGCAGGATGATGTCGGCGGCCTTGAAGTGCGCAATGCGGACGGCCAGTGGATTTCGGCACCGCCGGTCAAGGGCACCTACATTATCAATCTGGGCGAAATGTTCCCGGTGATCACCAATGATCTTTACAAGGCGACCATGCACCGGGTGCTGAATAATACCAGCGACAAGACACGCTATTCCTGCCCGACCTTCTGCGATCCGGAATATTTCTACAAGGTGGCCTGCGCTCCCACGATCCTGGAAAAGGACGGGGCCGCGAAGTACCCGGAAATGACCGCTGGCGAACATCTGCGCGCCCAGTTTGAAAAAACCTTCGGCACGGCGGCATAGGGCAGACCCATGAATCTCCTCATGCAAGTCAGCCTGTTTTCCGAGACCTTTATCGAACTCTCGGAATTCTACCGGGATCTCTTTGATCTGGAAGAAGTTGAAAGCCTGCGCTCGGAGGTCTTCCGGGGCTATATGTCCGGCGATGTCATGATCGGCTTCAGCGCCCTGGCGGCCTATGAGATGCTGGGCCTTGAAGAGCGCAAACCCGGCGATGGTGATCAGACAGCCCTCACCTTGAAGTTTGCCTCCAAAGAGGATCTGGAAACCTGCCTGGCCAGAGCGAATGAGCGGGGCGCGACCGTCGTGAAGGACCCGTTCATGACCTATTACCACTGGTACATGGCCGTGCTGCGGGACCCGGATGGCAATGCGATCCGCCTGGCCTGCCCCACCCCGTGATCCGGCCGGGTCCTGAAGGACCCGAACATGAAGAGGCCGGGGCCTGGCGGCCCCGGCATCCCCAACCAGCAGAAAGAGGACAATCCGAGTGATCAAGGCTCTTGTGTATGGCACGGAAAAAGAGATCCCTGACGATCCGTTCCGCCAATGGGTCAGCCTTGCGGACACGGCCATCATCTCCATCGACATGCATCAGGGGCATTTGTCGAAAGACCCCATGTGCCCCTGCCCCGCACCCCGGGGCCGGGAAATCATTGAACCCGTCAATCAGTTTCACCGCGACGCCCGAGCGCTCGGCATCCCTGTGATCCATGTGCGCTCGATCCTGCGCAAGACCGGCGAAGACGATTTGAAAGGCCAGCACCCGGCGGCGTGGCGCTCGCTTGTTTCCCTTTATGCCGCCCCCATCCCGGGGATCGATCAACATGCCATCCAGGGATCAAAATGGACAGAATTTGCGACAGAGGTTCTGGAGACGGACCTGATTGTTGAGACCAAACGGCGCCTGTCTCCGTTCTATCCGACGGATCTGGATTTCCTGCTGCGCTCCATGGGCATCAAACGCGTCGTCCTGAATGGCGGCATGACCGATTGCTGCGTTCTGAACGCAACCTTTGATGCCTCGAACCTTGGCTACCGGGTCTGTGTGGCAGCCGATCTGGTGCGCGGGTCGAACGCGGAGATGGAAGACGCTGCGCTCAAAATGGTGTCGCTCCACACAGGTCTGGTCATGTCTTCTGAGAATATTCTTGAGGTTTGGCGCAACAGCTGACATTGACAAGCCTCCCCCAAAAAGCCATCCCTTTCAGCTCAAATCCGTAATTCAGCGATCAAAAGACCGGAATGAGATGGTAAAACTGGATCAAATTGATTGCCGTATTCTTGATGAGCTGCAACGGGATGCGGGCCAGTCCCAGCGGGAGCTGGCCGACAAGGTCGGCCTGTCGCAAAATGCCTGCTGGCGGCGCCTGAAGGCGCTGGAGGCGGCCAAGGCGATCCGCAAACACACCGTGCTGCTAAACCGGGAAAAGCTCGGCGCCGGGCTGGTAGTGATCATGATGATCCGCACCCGGCACCATTCGGCCAGCTGGCTGGCCACCTTCCGTGACCATGTCTCTTCGATCCGCGATGTGGTCGATTTCTACCGGATCGGCGGTGACTATGACTATCTCATCAAGGTGGTGACCAGCGACATGGCAAGCTACGACGCGATCTACCAGCGCCTGATTTCCGAAGTCGAGCTGGAAAACGTGACCTCCTATTTCGCCATGGAAGCCATCGAGGAACAGCGGCCCATTCCCTTCGCCCGCACGGGCAGCGCCTGAGCCGGGCCAGGCATTTTTCCGCAAATCGGGCTGGCCCCCCCTCTCTCCTCCGGGATATCAGCCAGCCAAGGCAGGCGCGGCGGCGAGTTGCTCAAACAACCGCGCCACAGCCTCCGCCCCCGGATCATTGTGGCCTGAAAGATTTGCTTCCGATACGTAACTCGCCCGGCCGGCCCGGGCCCGTGTAATACGGGACGTCGCGTCCGCCCCCTGCCGGGCTTCCCTTGCCGCCGCCTCAACCCCCTTGTCGAGGACGTTCAGCGCGGGCATCAGAGCGTCGATCATCGTCCGGTCGCCGGGCGCGGCCCCGCCAACCTGCATCACCCGGTCAAGCCCCGCCTTCAGGGCCCCAATGGCATCACGCCCGCTGGAGGAGGCATCTCCTGCCGCCGCAAAGAAGATCGCCAGCAGAACACCGGAGGAACCACCCATTGTCTGGCTCAGCTCCAAGCCGATGGCCCTGTAAAGCTGGGTCAGATCGGCAAGCGGCAACCGGTCCCGGGCCTCGATCAGGGCGCGGGCGGCTGTCGCAAGCGTGCTGCCCGTATCCCCATCCCCCGATTTGGCGTCAAGAGCGTTCAGATCGTCCTCCGCCGCAATCAGAATGTTGCAGCACCGCTCAATAAAAGCCCCCGTGCCCACGTTTTTGGACGGTAGCGGCTGGATCGGCGACAAGCCATCCGGCAAGGGGAGAACGGCAACGGGCCCCAGGGCAAGGCAGCCGGGCCAGGCCCAGGGGGCGACGGGCGCCTGAAGCAGCGCTTCCTCCGCCTTGCTGACCGGCAGCAGGGAGACGGAAAAGCCGTGCATGTCCAGCGAGGTCATCAAGGGGGCTGGGCCGACCAGCCAGCGGATCTGGCCACCGATCCGCGACTGGGTCAGCTCTTCGGCCAGAACCGACATCTCCAGCGGCGTTGTCCCGCCGAGATTGTTCAAAAGCGCCACATGCGGGCCGGGTGCAAGGGCTCCCTCCAACCGGTCGACCACCATGCCCATCGCGGTTCTGGCATTGGAAAAGGCAACCTGTTCAACACCTGCTTCCCCATGAATGCCAAGGCCGAGTTCCGCCATGCCCGGCTCGATGCGCTCTTCCTTGGGCGAACCTGGAATGGTGCAGGTGTCCAGGGACATGCCGATGGAAACGGCCCCGGCAATCACCCGCTGCGCCGCCTCCGTTACCGTGTCGAGATCCGCACCCTGATCCGCCAGCGCCCCGGTCATTTTATGCACAAACAGGGTTCCGGCAACGCCGCGGGCCTGGGGCAGATCCGGAAGGGCCACATCATCATCCACGATCACCATATTCACCTTCAGGCCGAAGGCCCGGGCCCGCTCCACCGCAAGGCCGAAATTCAGCCGGTCGCCGGTGTAGTTCTTGACGATGACCAGACATCCAGCCTTGCCCGTGACCGCTAAAATGCCCGCCAGCACGGCATCAACCGAAGGTGAGGCAAAGACTTCTCCGCACACTGCCGCCGTCAGCATGCCTTGACCGACAAATCCGGCATGGCTCGGCTCATGCCCCGAGCCGCCACCGGACACCAGCGCCACTTTCGACTTGTCCCAGTCGTTGCGAACCACCACCTTGATATGCGGATACCCGTCCAGCCGCGCCAGACGCCCCCCGGCCGTGCGCAAGGCCCCGTCAATGGCTTCAGTGACGAGTTTGTCCTTTGAGTTGATGAACTGCTTCATGTTCCCTCTCCTCAGGTCAGGCGAACGCCGCTGGCGTCGAAGAAAAGCGGATTGTGCGGTTGAATGGCGATCATGTCGCCGGGCTCAAGGTCCATATGCGGATCCGACAGGGTGACGACCTCGTGGCCCTCAAGGGTCAGATGCAGACGGGTCTGATCCCCCAGATGCTCAACCCGCCGCACGGTCGACGGCTTGCCGTCCCCGGTCTTGATATGTTCAGGCCGCAAGCCGATCCGGGACGCCCCTGAAGGGGCCCCTGCAAACAGATCTGCCGGCAGAATATTGATTCTCGGCTGCCCCAGCCGGCCTGCCACATAAAGATTGACCGGGTTCTCGTAAATCTCGCGCGGCGTGCCGAACTGCACCAGCTTGCCCTGATCCAGTACCCCCACATGAGTGGACATGGTCATCGCCTCGATCTGATCATGGGTGACATAAAGCAGCGTTGCGCCCAGATTGGCCTGAATGCGCTTCAACTCGATCCGCAGATCCGAGCGCAGCTTTGCGTCCAGGGAGCTGAGCGGCTCGTCCATCAAATAGATATTCGGGTCGCGGACCAGCGCCCGTCCAATGGACACACGCTGCATTTCCCCGCCGGACAGAGCGGTCGCCCGGTTGTTGAGCTTGTGGGAGATCCTGAGAACCTCGGCAACGTCCCCCACCTTGCGCTCGATTTCCGCCTCAGCGGTTTTCAGGAGCGGCGAGCGCAGAGGAAAGGCCAGATTGTCCCGGACGCTCATATGCGGATAGAGCGAATATTGCTGGAACACCATGGCCACATTGCGCTGGGCCGGGGTTTCCCCGGCAACGGACCGTCCGGCAATGACCACGTCGCCTTCATCCGGCTCTTCCAGGCCGGAAATCAAGCGCAGGATCGTGGTCTTGCCCGCCCCGGTCGGCCCCAGCAGGGTTACAAAGGCCCCGTTGGGTATGGTCATGGAAACAGCGTCCACGGCCACTGTCTCACCGAAAGTCTTGGACAGATTGCTCAGACGCACTTCAGACATGGGACAGCACTCCCTCATTGAGCGCAGAGCGCAACGCCCGGCCGGTCTGATTGTCAAACAAGGTGGCCCTCGCCCCGTTAAAGGCCAGCCCGACCGTCTCGCCGGGCCGGGCCGGCTGGCTGGAGGCAATCCGGGCTTTCAGCTCCCCGCCCGCCGTCTTCAGCGTGACAATCTGGGTCGTGCCGAGATATTCGGCCGCGACCACCTCGCCTCTTGTGTCGCCATCATCGCGCAGGGCGATCTGTTCCGGGCGGATGCCATAGACAAGATCGCCTTCAAAGGGTTCTCGGACCATCGGCACCGCAAGATCCACATGATGCAGTTTCACGCTGGACATGCCCGGATGCACCTCTCCATGAAAGCGCAGAAAATTCATGGCGGGCGAACCGATGAAATCGGCCACGAACATGGTCGCGGGCTTGTCGTAGATATCCTGCGGCGTGCCAAACTGCTCAATGACGCCGTGGTTCATGACGACAATCTTGTCGCCCATCTGCATGGCTTCCAGCTGGTCATGGGTCACATAGACCGTCGTTGCGCCCATCCTGTCGTGCAGGGCACGCAACTCCTCGGCCATGCGTTCGCGGAATTCAGCATCCAGCGCCCCGAGCGGCTCGTCCATCATGAAAGCTTTCGGCTCGCGCACAATGGCCCGCCCCAGCGCCACCCGCTGACGGTCGCCGCCGGACAGGCCGCTCACCGGCCGGTCCAAAATGTCCTCAATCCCCAGAATGCGGGCAACCTCGGCCACCTTCTCCCGGACCCGGGCTTTTCCCATGCCCTGGCTGACCAGCGGATAGCTGATATTGCGCCGGACATTCATATGCGGATAGAGCGCGAACATCTGAAAGACAAAGGCAATGTCGCGCTGGCGCGCGGGCCTCTGGCCTACTTCCTCATTGTCGATATAGATCTCGCCCGATGTGGGCAGCTCCAGTCCGGCAATCATGCGCAAGGTGGTGGTCTTGCCGCAGCCCGACGGGCCCAGCAGCATGAAGAACTCGCCATCCTCGATCTTGAACGAGGACGACTGGACGGCGGTGAAGTCACCGAACTCCTTGCAGAGATTGTTGATCACGATCTCAGCCATGGGGCCTGCCTCTCACTCCCGGAAATGGCTGACAACGATGAACATCACCGTGCCCGTCAGCGTCACAATGAACGAATAGGTGTAGGCCCACAGCACAACCGGCTGCATCAGCATGATCACTCCGAGGGCAATCAGGATGGAGGCCAGCATTTCCCAGGGCCCGCGCCGCAAGCGCATCAATCCGTTTACGAACTGGCTCATTTGCGCACCGCTCCGAAGGTGATGCCGCGCAGCAGGTGTTTGCGCAGCAGGATCGTGAAGACCATGACCGGCACCAGGAACAGGGTCGCTCCGGCGGCCACCGCCGGCCAGTCCTGGCCGCCAACACCGATGATGGTCGGAATGAAGGGCGGCGCGGTCTGGGCTGTGCCGGAGGTCAGGAGCACGGCAAAGGCATATTCATTCCAGGAAAAGATCAGGCAGAAGATGGCGGTCGAGGCAATGCCCGTTGCCGCCTGGGGCAGCACCACCTTGCTGAAGGCCTGAAAGCGGGTGTAGCCGTCAATCAGCGCCGCCTCTTCATATTCGCGCGGGATCTCGTCCATGAAGCCTTTCAGCAGCCAGACCGCCAGCGAGATATTGACCGCCGTATAGAGCAGGATCATGCCCAGATGGGTGTCGGACAGGCCCAGCGTGCGGAACATCAGGAAGATCGGAATGGCCACTGCAATCGGCGGCATCATCCGGGTCGAGAGGATGAAGAACAGAAGATCGTCCTTGAGGGGCACCTTGAACCGGGAAAAGGCATAGGCGGCCAGCGTGCCCAGGAACACGGACAGGAAGGTGGAGCCAAAGCCGATGATGACCGAATTCAAAAACCGCTCGCCATAGCGGGACGGCCCGGCAATCACCATGTCCCGGTTGCGCACGATGGCCTCATACCAGGTGGCAGGCGGCGGCAACGCCTCAAGCTGCTCCGGCGAAACCCTGGTGCGGGTCGTGAACAGGTTCACATAGCCTTCCAGCGACGGTTCAAACTGCACTTTGGGCGGATAGGCGATGGCATCCACCGGCGACTTGAACCCGGTCGTGAGGATCCAGAGCAGAGGCAGCAGGGTGATTGCCGCATAAATGGCTACCAAGACCCCGGCCAGCCATTTTTGCGGCGCCGAGGGTTCGGTAATGGAATAGCTGCTCATCTTTCTTTCACCTTGTTCAAGGCTTTCACATAGATCGATGCCAGGCCGAAAACGGTCACGAACAGGATGATCGCGTAGGCAGACGCATAGCCCGTGCGCCATTTCTCAAAGGCTTCGCGTTTCAGATTGATGGAGGTGAGTTCGGTCACCGAGCCGGGGCCGCCGCCGGTCAGCTGCACCACCAGATCGAACATCTTGAAATTCTCAATGCCCCGGAACAGCACCGCCAGCATCAGGAAGGGCAGCACCATGGGAAGCGTGATTGTCCAGAACTGCCGCCATTGGCTGGCCCGGTCGATCTCCGCCGCTTCGTAAATATAGTCGGGGATGGAGCGCAGCCCGGCGAGGCAGATCAGCATCACAAAGGGCGTCCACATCCAGGTGTCCACAATCACGATGGACCAGGGAGCAAGGCTCACGTCACCAATCATCTGAAAGGACGACGGATCGATCCCGGTCAGGAAGGAAATCCCGTAATTGAACAGGCCGATCTGCGGCTGGTAGAGAAAGGTCCAGAAATTACCCACCACCGCCGGGGACAGCATCATCGGCAGCACAATCAAGGTGGTCCAGAGGTCATTGCCCTTGAATTTCCGGTTGATCAGCCAGGCCAGGGTGAATCCGATCAGGACCTGCAGGACAATCGTCCAGAACAGGAAATGAGCCGTCGCCTGCATGGTCAGCCAGATGTCTTCATCGGTCAGGATGCGCTCATAGTTGCGCAGGCCGATATAATCGACCTCCCGGTTGGGCCGGTTGGCGCGAAAATTGGTGAAACTCAGATTGATGGTCCAGATCAGCGGGAAAATATTGACGGCGAGCAGCAGAAAGATGGTCGGCAGAACAAACAGCCAGGCAATGGCCCGGTCGCTCAGCCCGCGCAATTTGGCCGCAACTAAAGTCGGCGTCGCTTTGGCCACGCGGTCAATCGAAGTCTCTGACATGGGGTGCCCACTTGTTCACGGGTAGAAGATCCAGGTCATCCGGCGGACAGGAGGGACGGGATGCCCCCGGTCCCGCCCGCCGGAAACTGGTGCTCTCAGGCCTCCGGCCACAGGGACCGGCCCCCTGAGCGGCGCCGCCTTTAAAGCTTGCCTTCGTCCTCGAAGACTTCAGTCCAATCTTCGATCAGCTTGTCGAGCGCTTCCTGTGCCGTGCCCTGATCGGCCACCACATAGTCATGCAGGCGTTTTTGCATCGCCAGCAGCAGCTCCGCGTAAGCAGGCTCTTGCCAGAAATCCATCACCCCATCCATGGCCAGCAGAAAATCGGCCGCAAAGGGCGCGCTGTCGGCAAAGTTCGGATCATTGAGGACGCTGACATGGCAGGAATAGCCGCCGAGATCCCACCACTTCTTCTGGACATCGGGCTGGGCGAACCATTTGATATATTCCAGGGCGGCGTCCTTCTTGTCGGAATAGGCCACCACGGAAATTCCCTGTCCGCCAAGGGTTGAAGCCTCTTTCAGCTGGCCCGGATTGACGAAGAACCCGATCTTGTCACCGCCCACATCCGGATCCGCATAAAGACCGGGGAAGAAGGCGAACCAGTTCATGGCCATGGCCACCTGGCCGGATTTGAACGCATCCAGCGACTGTTCCATGTAACTGTCAGTGTAGCCCGGAGGGGTCGAGGTCTTGTAGAGCTCCTTGTAGAACTCCAGCCCGGCGACCGCCTCAGGCGAATTGACAGCACCTTCCATGTCGTATTTGCCCGGCGTGTTCTCATATTTGAAGCCGAACGGATACATGGCGCTGGTCGCGCCCATGGTGATGCCTTCCGAGCCGCGCTCGGTGAAGATCGCAACGCCGTAGCGTTTCTGGCCGTCAATTTCGCGGCCCTGGAAGAATCTGGCGACTTCCAGCAGCTCCATCTGGGTTTTCGGCGGGGTCAGATCGCGGCCATGTTCAGACTTGAAGGCTTGCTGGATCTCCGGCTTTTCAAACCAGTCCTTGCGGTAGAACCAGCCATTGGCATCGCCCATGGCCGGCAGCGCATAGTAGTTTGGTGTGCCCTTGGGCCAGGTGGAATAGGCATAGACGGTTGCGGGTGCAAAATCGTCCATGCTGATCTCTTCTTTCTCGAAAAAGTCGTTCAGCTTGACGTAATGGCCATTTTCCGCACCGCCGCCGATCCACTGGCTGTCGCCGATCAGCAGATCACACAATTTGCCGCCAGAATTGAGTTCGTTCAGCATCCTGTCGGCGAAATTCGGCCAGGGCACGAATTCGAATTTCATCGTATGCCCGGACTGGGCCTCAAATTCCTTGGACAATTCCACAAGCGCATTGGCCGGGTCCCAGGCCGCCCAACACAGGGTGAGTTCATCGGCCTTGGCTTGAGACAAGCCGAGCCCGGTCGCCGCCACAAGAGCGGACGCCGCGAGTCGTGTCGCAGTTTTCATCGCTGATTTCCTCCCGAAAAGGTCGCGCGCCGGGGCTAGCCGGGCGGCAGCACTCCTCCAAGTGCAGGATCAGCCTATTTGACATACGTATATCAAGTCAATCAAAAAACTGACATACGTCTTTCTTCTTTCGGCAAAAACGAATTCAAACCGTTACAGACGCTGCGTCAAAACAAAAGAAACCAGCCGCAGAGTCACCAGGCCGGACGGCACATCAATGCATTGGAAGACAAGGCACCCTGAGGCCAGCAGAGATCAATAAAGATTTTCACGCAAGACGATCTCGATGCGGATCTGCTCCTGCGCCGCATAGATATCAGCATCATCGCATTTGGCCCTCAGCACCCGGAGGGCACTGCGCGCCAGATGGCCGACATTCTGAACGATGATGGCATCCAGCTCCCCGTCGATCAGGCCCTGTCGGGTAACAGAAGTCAGGTCATGGGCAAGGACCACGAGATCCCGCCCGGCACCGTGGGTCCGCAAAGCATCCAGCATGGCCGCATTGCCCGAGCCCATGGAATAGACCGCCTTTAGGTCTCCATGGGTGTCCAGCGCCCGCTTCAGCGTCACGCCGATGCGCTGCGGGTCATCATGGAATTCGATGGTCGGCAGGGCTTTCAGAGCGGGAAAGTCCCGGGACAGGACCTCATCCAGACCAAAGCGCCGCTCGATACTGTCCCGTGCCACCATGGAATTGGTGGCAACCAGAATGCAACCGGTCTCCCGCCGCAGAAACCGGCCCAGCAGCGCGCCCGCCGTCTGGCCGGCTGAAAAATTGTCAATGCCGACAAAGTGATCGCACCGGGAATTTGGCAGGTCGGAGACCAGCGCCACCACATAGACCCCCGCGCTTTTCAGATGGGCAATGGCATCACGCACCTGGGGCGTTTCCGGCACCATGAGCGCCACCCCGTCGAGCCGGGTCAGATCCAGCGATTTCAGCCGTTTGACGATGGCATGGGGATCGGCAGCATTGACCTCAAGCAAGGCCACATCGGCCCGGTCGGTCACCTGGGCCCCGGCCGCTTCGCGGACCGCAGCGGCAACGGATTCGACAAAATGGTTTGGCCCGTCCGGCAACACGAAAACAAAGTTATAGCGGCGCTTTTTGGCCAGATTGGCGGCATTCGTGTCACGCACATACCCGAGCTTACGGACCGCTTCCTTGACCCGCTCGGCATTTTTCGGCCGCACATCCGCCCGCCCGTTCAACACCCTGTCGACGGTGGACAGGCTCACGCCCGCCTCACGTGCAATGTCATGGACTGTCGGTTTCACCATTCATCTCCCGCCGCCCGCCAATCTGAAGCGGCCAGCTGACACACGTCAATCAAAATAAACGAAAGCAGCCCGTTACCTCGTGATTTTTAAGGAAACTCATGGGGTTATGGTGAAGAAGACCAGGGTGGAAACTCTGGTTCGGCAGATTATCCTCCCACTTGCCGCCCCCTCTGGGCGAACAAACCTCCACCTCATCTGCAAAGATAGTCCGCAACCGGCCCATCGGCCCACAGCTGGACTTCAATGTATTTCTCAAAGGGCCGCGCCTCGTATCCTTGATATTCATCCCCCGCCCGGCCATCCGGCAAGCCGTAGCGGGAAACCAGTTCGGGCAACTCTTCCAAGAGGAACACCTTGCCGTGATAGGGCTGAACCTGCTGGGGCGGCAGTCCAAAATCCGGGCCGAAGCCCATGGAGATGAAACTGTCCGGATAGGTGACACTGACACACCCTTCAGGCAGGGACCGCCAGTCGAGCGTGACGCAGCCCGTATCCGGATAAAGTCCTGCAAACCAGGGACAGGTGCCAAGAATGAAATAATGCGGCGATGCCCGCTTCGGCCGCCCGCCCCGGGCCTTGAAAAGGGTCCGCAGCTTCTCTTCCGTGCGGGCGCGGAACGCCATATAGGCGCTGCCGAACACCCGGCGGAAGGCGGGATTTTGCAGCTTTCGCTGCCGCAGCCGGTCAAGAACCCCGTCCAGAGCCTCCGGCCCCAGATCTGAAAGGTTCTGGAAAGGCCGGTCCGAGCGGGAGTAGTAGTGGGTGATGTGCTCAGGCAGGTTCATGGGCACGGGTCCCTGACGAAAAGGCGGTTCGAGAACATCGTGCGATAAGTCTGCCCGAGGCTCTAAACCAATCCGTTCACCACCAGCTGGATCCGGTCGGCGGCGGCACAGCCACGGGTGAACTGGAGCGGGCGGCCGGACATGTCCAGGTTGATGCTTTCCAGCACCAGAACCGGCTGGCCCAAGGGGATACCCAGCTGCTGTGCGTCCTGAGCCTCGACCAGTTCGGCGGTGATGCGGGTTTCCTTGCGCTGATAGTCGTCAATACCCGCCGCCTTCAAGGCGGCCGTAATCGAGCCGCTCTGGGCATAGTCATTTACGAAATTGGGCACCCGCGCCTGCTCGAACCAGCTGCTGCCCACGATCATCGGCACGCTGTCGGCCACCCGCAGCGTTCTGACGCGGATCAGTATGGTGCCCAGTGGCACGTCCAGGTGATGGGCCAGAAGCGCATCGGCCTCTTCCAGGGCCGAGCCGATCAGCCGGCCGCTCGGCGCCCGGTCCTGGCCGGAGACAATCTCGGAAAAGCGCGTGCGCGGGCCAATCGGATAGCTGAGCGGGGCGGAGGCCACAAAAGTGCCCCGGCCCTGGTCTGCCCGCAAGATGCCTTCCGCCGTAAGCGCGGCAATCGCCCGCCGGACCGTGTGCCGGTTCACACCGAAGCGCAGGGCCAGCTCGGATTCCGGCGGCAGACGGCTGCCGGTCTCGAAACCGCCGCTGACAATTTCAGCCTTCAGCGTTTCCATGATCTGGCGCCAGACGGCAATGCCTGCGCTGCGGTCGAGAATAGTGGTGGTCGTCATGCCTCCGTCATCAAATTTCGCTACCAAAGAGTCAACAGGATTATTTGTATAGACAAATAGACATTATGTCGTTATGAGATGTCTCTGCAAGCTCCCGCACACCCCCTCTCCTGACCGCCAGCACAAAGGCGCGACACATGACCGACACGTTCTCTCCCACAGGATCTCCCCCCAACAGCACGGCGGATGCGCCCGCATCTTCCGGCTCCGCCAGCCCTGCGCATTCAGAGCGCCAAAAGATCATGGCAACGCTTGCAGCTGCCCCGCCGGCCGCCCTTGCCGAACGGTTTGATACCCTCGCCCCACCCGCCTTTGAAATGGTGCGCCCACCCGAGACCGGTCTTGTCATGGTGCGCGGCCGCATGGGCGGCACCGGCAGCCCGTTCAACCTGGGCGAAGTTACCGTGACCCGCTGCGTGGTGCGCCTTGAGAGCGGCGAGACCGGCAGCGCCTACAGCCTCGGGCGCAACAAGGAAAAGGCGGTTCAGTCCGCGATCATCGACGCCCTGTGGCAGCACGAGGACACCCGCCGCACCGTTGAAGAATTGGTGATCGCACCGCTGGCCGTCACCGAGGCGGACGCGAAAGAGACGGTGCGCCAGGAAACCGAAGCCACCAAGGTCAACTTCTTCACCATGGTCCGGGGAGACAATTGATGAGCCTGTCACAAACATCCGCTCCAAACGCGGGAGCAACTCCGGCCCTCGCCCCCGGCTTTGCCGATCCGGTACATGACGCGCAAAGCTGTTTCCGCTCGGTCATGAGTGCCATGGCCCGGCCCGGCGCCACCCAGCCGCTGAACACCTGCGCGCTGACCCCGCCGGCCCCGCTGACGGCCACAGCCGCCGCCATCGTGCTGACCTTGTGCGACTATGACACGCCGCTCTGGCTGGATCGGCCCCTGATGCAGTCGGAACCGGTGAAGGCGTTTTTGCGCTTTCACACGGGCGCCCCGATTGTCAGCGAACCGGTCGAGGCCGCCTTTGCCCTGTTCAGCCACCCGGCAGCGATGGTGCCCCTGGCCAGCTTCAATCAGGGGTCGCCGGAATATCCGGACCGCTCAACCACACTGATCCTGACCGGTCAGGACCTCAACGCGGCGCCCGCCGTCACCCTGGACGGCCCCGGCCTGAAAACTCCCGCTCCCTTTGGAAGCGGCCCGGTACCACCGGTGTTCTGGGATCAGGTGGCAGCCAACACCCGCCAGTTCCCAAGGGGCGTTGACCTGATTTTTGCAGGCACCGGCGAAATAGCGGCCCTGCCCCGTTCCACCCGCACCACACCTCTGGAGGCCTGAACCCATGTATGTTGCCGTCAAGGGGGGCGAAACAGCCATCCGCAACGCCCACAAGCTGCTCGACAAGCGCCGCCGGGGCGACACGTCCATTCCCGCACTCACGCTCGAGCAGATTGCACAGCAGCTTTCCCATTCCGTCGCCCGGGTCATGGGGGAAGGCTCGCTTTATGACGAGACCCTGGCCGCACTGGCGATCAAACAGGCCCGGGGTGACCTGATCGAGGCCGCTTTCCTGATGCGGGCCTACCGCACCACCCTGCCCCGGTTCGGCTACAGCCAGCCGGTCGACACGGCCAAGATGCTGATCGAACGGCGGGTGTCGGCCACCTACAAGGACCTGCCCGGCGGACAGGTGCTCGGCCCGACCTTTGACTACAGCCACAGGCTGCTGGATTTTGCCCTTGCGGCCGAAGACGACGGCGCAGAGAGGCCTGTGGAGACAACAGAACAGACGGACACGGCCATGCCGCGCGTCTCCGATCTGCTTGGCGATGAGGGCTTGATGGAAACCGACCCCGTGAGCGATGAAAGCGCACCGGTCGGCGACCTCACCCGTGAGCCCCTCGCCTTTCCCGCGGACCGGGACCTGAGGCTGCAGAACCTCGCCCGGGGCGATGAAGGCTTTCTCTTGGCCCTCGCCTATTCCACCCAGCGCGGCTATGGCCGCACCCACCCATTTGCCGGGGAAATCCGCTATGGCGAGGTGGAAGTGGAGTTCTTTGCCGAAGAGCTTGGCTTTGCTGTCACCCTTGGCACCATCAAGGTGACCGAGTGCCAGATGGTCAACCAGTTCCAGGGCTCGGCCCAGGCCGCCCCCGCTTTCACACGGGGCTATGGCCTCGTCTTCGGTCAGGTGGAACGCAAGGCCATGTCCATGGCCATGGTCGACCGGTCGATGCGCTGGCAGGAACTGGGCGAAGAACCGTCCGCACCCGCCCAGGACGTTGAATTTGTCCTCTCCCATTCCGACAACATCCAGGCGACCGGCTTCGTCGAACACCTGAAGCTGCCCCATTATGTGGACTTCCAGGCCGAACTCGGCCTCGTCCGGCAAATGCGCGCCGAATGGTTTGAAAAACGCCGCCAAGAGAGTGAAGACGATACCAGCCAGGAGGCCGCAGAATGAACGACACGGCTCAGATCTTTGATCAGGGCGAATATAATTTCGCCTATCTCGATGAACAGACCAAACGCATGATCCGAAGAGCAATCCTGAAGGGGATCGCAATCCCCGGCTATCAGGTGCCCTTTGCCAGCCGGGAAATGCCGATGCCCTATGGCTGGGGCACCGGCGGGGTGCAAGTGACCGCCGCGATCCTGGGCAAATCCGACTGCCTGAAGATGATCGACCAGGGCTCGGACGACACCACCAACGCAGTGTCCTTGCGCGGTTTCTTTGAAAAGACTGCCGGCATCAGGACCACCTATGAGACCTCGGAAGCCACGGTGATCCAGACCCGCCACCGCATTCCGGAAAAAGATCTCACCGAAGACCAGATCCTTGTCTTTCAGGTGCCGATCCCCGAGCCGCTGCGCTTTCTGGAGCCCCGGGAAAGCGAAACCCGCAAGATGCATGCCCTGGCTGACTACGGCTTGATGCATGTGAAGCTTTATGAAGACATTGCCAAGAACGGCCACATCGCCACCACCTATGACTATCCGGTGAAGGTGAATGACCGCTATGTGATGGACCCCTCCCCCACACCGAAATTCGACAATCCGAAGATCGATGAGATGGCCGCGCTGCAGCTTTACGGCGCGGGCCGGGAAAAACGCATCTATGCGATCCCGCCCTACACCAAGGTGAAGAGCCTCGACTTTGAGGACTATCCGTTCGAGGTCCAGACATTCGACAAGCCCTGCGGCCTGTGCGGCGCCCGGAATGTCTATCTGGACGAGGTCATTCTCGATGACCGGGGCGGACGGATGTTCGTCTGTTCCGACAGTAACCATTGCGAAGAGCGGCGTGCTGCCGGCCATCGCGGTCCCATGGCCGCCGACCCGGCTGCGACCCAGATCGCCGGAGCGGCGCCGCAGGAGGATCGTATATGAGCCTGTTTCAAGCCGAAGACCCGCTGCTGCAGGTACACAAGGTCACCCGCTATTATGGTGACCGGATCGGGTGCCGGGAGGTCTCCTTCGACCTGTGGCCCGGCGAAGTGCTGGCCATCGTCGGCGAGAGCGGCTCGGGCAAGACCACCTTGCTCAACTGCCTGTCCACCCGCCTTGCGCCGACGGCCGGCGCCATTGAATACCGCTTGCGCGACGGCACCATGCGCAATCTCTATGAGCTGAGCGAGGCCGAGCGCCGTCTGCTGATGCGCACGGACTGGGGCTTTGTGCACCAGAACGCTGCCGACGGCCTGCGCATGAACGTGTCGGCCGGGGCCAATGTGGGCGAGCGGCTGATGGCCATTGGCGACCGCCACTACGGCAAGATCCGCGCGACGGCCGATGACTGGCTTGGCCGGGTGGAAATCGAGAGCGACCGGATCGATGATGACCCCCGCTCCTTTTCCGGCGGCATGCGCCAGCGCCTGCAGATCGCCCGGAACCTGGTGACCCGCCCGCGCCTTGTCTTCATGGACGAGCCGACCGGCGGGCTGGATGTCTCCGTTCAGGCCCGGCTTCTGGACCTGCTGCGCCGGCTGGTGGCCGATCTCGGCCTGTCGGTGGTGATCGTCACCCACGATCTGGCGGTCGCCCGTCTCCTCTCCCACCGGATCATGGTCATGCGCCACGGCAACGTGATCGAGGCCGGGCTGACCGATCAGGTGCTGGACGACCCGCGCGAACCCTATACCCAGCTCCTCGTCTCTTCCATTCTTCAGGTTTGAGGAAGGTTATCAAATGCCTGTCCGTCTTTATCTCAACAATGTCGGCAAGACCTTCACCATGCATCTTCAGGGCGGCGCGGTCATTCCCGTGGTCAACAAGGTGGAGTTTTCCGTCAATGCCGGGGAATGTGTCGTACTTGGCGGCCCCTCCGGCGCCGGAAAAAGCTCCATCTTGAAGATGATTTACGGCAATTACCGCTGCGACCAGGGCCAGATCCTGGTCACCTGCGGCGACACCATCCTCAACATGGCCGGCGCCGAACCCCGCGAGATTCTGAAGCTGCGCGAGGACACAATCGGCTATGTCAGCCAGTTCCTGCGCACCATACCGCGCGTCTCTGCCGAGGACATTGTCGCCGAACCCCTGATCTCACGAGGGGCAAGCGAGGCCGAGGCCCTGGAAACGGCCCGCGCGCTGCTGGCCCGGCTGAATGTTCCCGAGCGGCTGTGGACCCTGCCCCCCGCCACCTTCTCCGGCGGCGAGCAGCAGCGGGTGAACATTGCCCGGGGCTTCATCGCTTATTATCCCATCCTGCTTCTGGACGAGCCGACGGCCTCCCTCGATGCGGCCAACCGGGCCGTGGTGGTGCGGCTGGTGGAAGAAAAGAAAGAACAGGGCGTTGCCATGGTCGGCATTCTGCATGACCAGGATGTGCGCGAGGAAATTGCCGACCGGATCATTGACGTCTCCGCCTTCGCAGCGGAAACCGCCGCCTGAGGGACGACACACGGTTTGCTCTCTTCTCGCAAACACTTGCAGGCGGACGGAAACTGTCACAGAACAGTCACCGCCCGCCTTTAAAGCCTGATGGCTTTCCTTCGCACCGAGCTTGCTGGTTCCGACATGCGCTATGCCCTTTATTTCGCCGCCCCTGCGGATGATCCCCTCATGAAGCTGGGCGCCAGCTGGCTGGGGCGGGACCCGTTCACCGGCGCGCCCGTGCCCCAACCCGGGATCGACGGCCTGACCGCCTCCCGGCTTGCGGCCCTGACAGACAGCCCCCGCCGCTACGGCTTCCACGGCACCTTGAAGGCCCCGTTCCATTTGCGGGACGGCAAGAGCGAAGCGGACCTGATCACAGCCTGCCGGGCATTTGCTGCCGAAACCGCCCCTTTCCGGATTGACGGCCTGTCGGTCAACCGGCTCGGCAAGTTCGTGGCCCTGACCCCGGACCAGCCGGAGCCGGAACTGGCCGCCTTCGCCGCTCTCTGTGTCAAGGCTTTCGAAGCGTTCCGCGCGCCACTGGACGCAGCAGATCTGGAACGCAGGCGCAAGAGCGGCCTGTCTCAGATGCAGGACACCTATCTGACGGACTGGGGCTATCCCTATATTTTCGATGAGTTCCGCTTTCACATGACATTGTCGAACGAGCTGGACGATCCGGCGGAGGCCGAGGCCTTTGCGGCCGCCGCCCGGCCCTATTTTGCCGCCGTCACCGGCACCCCCCGCGCCTGCACCACCTTCGCCCTTTATAGGGAACCGGAGCGCGGCGCACCCTTCACCCTTCACACCCTGTTTGAGCTGACCGGCGCCACCCCCGCCGCAGATGCACAAGCGGCCCACCTGACCCGCAAGGAGATCCCATGAGCCAGCCACAGCCCCTCTTCAAAAACGCCAGGCTTGTTCTGGCCGACGAGGTGATTGACGGATCCTTGAGCGTGGACGGAACCGGCACCATCGCCGCCATTGACACTCCTTCGGACGCCCCCGGTCATGACTGCGAGGGCGACTATCTGCTGCCCGGACTGGTGGAATTGCACACGGACCACCTGGAAACCCACTATGCGCCGCGCCCGAAAGTGCGCTGGAACACGGTCTCCGCCGTTCAGGCCCATGATGCCCAGATCGCCTGCGCCGGTATCACCACCGTCTTCGATGCCCTGCGTGTGGGCATGGATGAGGATGCGGATCTTGGCTATGCCGACATGCGCGCCCTGGCCGATGCCATCGAGACCGGCCAGCGCGAACACCGGCTGCGCGCCGACCATTTCATCCACCTGCGCTGCGAAGTTTCGGCCCCTGATGTGCTCGACGCCTTCAAGGTTTTTGAGGACGATGACAGCATCCGGCTGATCTCCCTGATGGACCACACGCCCGGCCAGCGCCAGTTCGTCTCTCTGGACGCCTACAAGACCTACTATCAGGGCAAGAAGGGCTTTTCCGACGACGAGATCAACGCCTTCATCAAGCAGCGCCAGAAGCGGGCCAACGGCCTTGCCCCGGACAACCGCAAGAAACTGTCCGCCATTGCCCAGGAACGCGGCATCGCAATTGCCAGCCATGACGATGCCACAACGGACCATGTGGATGAGGCCTTAGCCCTGAAGACAAAGATCGCCGAATTCCCGACCACAGTGGAGGCGGCCAAGGCCTCCCATGAGGCCGGGATGGCGGTTTTGATGGGCGCACCCAATGTGGTGCGCGGCGGCTCCCATTCCGGCAATGTCTCGGCCAGAGAGTTGGCCGAAGCGGGCCATCTTGATGTGCTGTCCTCAGACTATGTACCGGTGTCGCTGATCCAGGCGGCCTTCCAGCTGGCGGAGGAAATTGACGCCATCAGCCTGCCGGATGCGGTTGCCATGGTCACCGCCACTCCGGCCAAAGCCATCGGCCTGACCGACCGGGGCGTTCTCAGCCCGGGCCTGCGTGCCGACCTGATCCAGGTGAAGCTGGTGGGCAATGTGCCGATCGTGCGCGGGGTCTGGCGGGAAGGCCGCCGCGTTGCCTGAGGCAGCAGGCCCCTCCGGTACTGGCAAACTGGGGACTGGCAAACTGGATGCTGGCAAACTGGGGCCCGGCAGAATGGTGCTGGTGGTCGGCCCCAGCGGCGCGGGCAAGGACACGCTGATGTCCGCCCTGAAGGATCAGCTCGCCGGACGCGAGGATGTGCATTTTGCCCGCCGGGCCATCACCCGGCCCTGCGACCCTGCCGCCGAGGACCATGCCACCTTGACCCGGGCGGAATTCGACATGCTCGTGGCCAGCGGCCGCACCGCCCTTTCCTGGGAAGCCCATGGGCTCGGCTATGTCATTCCCAAAAGCTATGACGCGCGGATCTCCGCAGGCGATACGGTGATCGCCAATGGCTCGCGCCGGGTCCTGAAACAAGCCTCGGACAAATACCGGACCGCGCTGGTACTGCTGATTACCGCGCCAATTGCGGTTCTGGCGGACCGGCTCGCCGCGCGCGGCCGCGAAAGCCGCGAGGAAATTGAGCAGCGGCTGAAACGCGCCGATCTGGAACCGGACCCTTTTCCCGGCCTCATCCGGATTGAAAACACCGGTACGGTGGCAACAGGCGTGGCCACCATGATGGCCGCCCTTGGCTATGACAGCGGCTCCCCGGATGGCGGGGAATAAGCCGGTCTCAAAGCAGTGACAAGCAGAAGTTCCAACCGGTCTAAACAGCCTGAAGGTCCCTGTAGCTGATCAGTTCGATCTGGCGGTCTTCAATTGCCTGCAGCACGACCGGATCGGTCAAGGTGGCCAGACAGGACACCCGGTCGTCGCGCACATCCTCATAACCTTCATGGCCCATGTCTGTCAGATCCGGACTGTCTGCTGCAGGGTGATCAATGAAGATATAGGTTTGTCCGGGCTCCAAATGCGCCAGCCCCTCGGCAAAAGCAGTCACCCGTGCCTGCACTGTGCAGGGATGTTTCGGATATCCGGGAAAGCGCGGCAGGCCGTGAGCAAACGGATCCTCCATCAAACCATAGCGCTGGCAGAGATCCGCAACGGCTTGCCCCACCCGTTGATCGAAACTGGAAAACCCCGCCGCCATATGAGCACTGACATGGGAGGCTTGCGGAAACAGCCGCAGCCCCAGCTGGATCTGGGAATCCAGTTCGGCGGCAATCTCTTCCAGGCGCCAGTCACAGTCTTGCAGGCTGCGGCGCCCGTCCCCCGCTCTCGGGGTGAGCAAGGGAGGGAAGTGACCGGTCTCATCCACCAGGCTTTTGGAAGCCGTCAACGGCCGCCATTTGATCGCGTCCCATTCGCTCGTCAGGGTCAAATGAATGCCGATATCAATGTCCGGCTGCCTGGCAAACAGCTCTGCCGCGTGGGTGACCCAGCCACAGGGCATCATCACTTCCACGCTGCGCGCAATTCCCTCCGTTGACGCTGTCAGGCAGCCGAGATTGCACGCCCAGCAGGAGCCGGCATCGTCCGCCCGCACCAAAAGTCTGGTCTTCTGTGCCATGTCTTTCCGTCCTTTCTGCCTTCCAAACCAAATCCTAGCCCCGCCCCGTCTGCCCCGAAACCAATCAATGTGCAGGCGCTGACGAAATTTGAGTAGATCCACTCAAGCGGACCTTGCGGCAGCTTGCTACGGTCTTCCGACAGTGATGGAGGACACCTTTGGCCGAAGCCTTTTTCCTGCCCTATGAATATGTGGACCACCTGATCAATCCGGGGCTGCAGACCGGAGCTGGCCCCGTAGCACTCAACCAGTACCTTTGCCAGACACGCTCCAATGGCGGCAATGACAGCGTGCATAGCTTTTTCAAGAACTTCCGCTGGATCAAGAACAAACACGGCATCACGCTAAACCAGCATGTGGGCGGCAGCGAACTCGACAAGGCCCTGAAGGGACAAGGCAATGACAAGACGTTTGTTGCGATCTGGAACTTCATGCTGACCAACAAGGAGCTTCTGGACAAGTGGACAGTGGAAGTGTGTGGCCGGGCACACAAGGACGGCACCAAGGATGTACGCAAGACCGGAAAAATCAAACGGCTCTATTTTGACAAGATGTCGGACCGGGCAGCATTGCAGGAAATGGTCAAGGACCGCTTCTTCGGGATGGACTGCATCGGCTTCGTGCAGAACTTCATGATTTGGGTCGGCGAACAGGCCAAATACGAGAAAGCGGTTCCCGAGCTGTATCCGACCAGGATCTGCAAGATTAACATAGATGACGTTTCAGAAGTAAAGCCCCTGGACTTCATGATCTGGGACGGCCACGTCGCCCTTGTGGACTGGATCTGGTACAAAATTGACGACAAAGCCGTCATGATCGACATGTGCCAAAGTTCCAGCGGGGAAGCTCTCGGCCCTCAATGCAATCAATATGTCGTCTTGCGCCAGACCGGCGGCAAGGCCCAGAACGGCGGGCGGCAATTCACCATTTCATCTGGAACCCCGGCCCCACCCGTCCGCAAACTCTTCACAATCTGGCGGCGGGACGGGTTCTGGTACTAATACGTAGCGTAATTCCCGCGGCCGTCGGGAGAACGCAGAGGACAGAGACCGGGAGGCAGGGTCCCTCGCCGCCCCCTATTCCTCTGTCTTCTTTTTCTTGCCAAAGACCGAACCCAGCAGACCGGCGGGCAGGCCGAAGCCCTCTTCCACCGCCTGCAACACCTCTTCGTCGTCGACCTCCCCGTCAATGACCTTCTGCACATCGATCTGGGTGCTGCCGCCCGTTGCGCGCTGAAGGGCCTCATTGGCCGTATCCACCAGCCCTTGCGGGACATCCTTGCCGCCCTGCAGGATGGACATCAGCTCGCCACCGGAGGATCTCAAGGTTTCATAGGCTTTTTTCGGGTCTTTCAGGATGCCGGCAATATCCGGATAGATTTTCGGGTCCGCCCAGGGACCCTCAATCACGATTGGCACGCCGAGCCCGGCCATTTTCTTGTCTTCCCCCTTGCGCCGGGGCATGGGCGGCTGGCCTTCCAGGGTTGGGACAATCACCGGCTCCACCCGCCAGTTGAGGCTCTGCTGCGGCAGATCCGTCGTGCCCTTGCCACTCATGCGCAGCAAGGGCCCGGCCATTGCCAGATCCTCACTGGTGGCCAAGCCGTTTTCGATGCGGAATGAAGCGGACAGAGAATTGAAATCAGTCTTTTCAGCTGCGTTTTCCTGCCAGCCCAGCAGGGTTTCCACCGACAGCCCGCGCACCATTTTGGGAATGTTGACGCCCTTGACCGCGCCGTCGGTAAACTGGAAGCCCGCCGTGCCGTTCAGACCCTGAACCAGCGCCTGTTCCGAGCCCCCCCTGGAGGTCACATCCAGGTCAATCTGCGCCTTGCCCTCGATCCAGTCAAACCCGGCCGCGTCGCGCAAAAGCGGATAACTGTTCAAGCCGGACAGGTTGAAAGCCGCAGACAGTTCCGGCACCGCGGACGCGCCGTTGAGGGTAACAGCGCCCGTGCCCGCCCCGTCATATAGGGAAAGCTTGTCAAGATTGGCGGTCAGAACGCCGTCCTGAATGGCCACGGAGAGCGCGCTTTCGCCGGTCTTGATCTTGTCCAGACGGATTTCCCGGGCCGTGACTTTGAAATCCGCGTCAACGGCCTGTAGGCCCTTGAAGTCGATCGGCGCTGTGCTCCAGCCGCTCGTTCCTTGCGCAGCCCCGCTTGCAGACGCGCTCCCGGCTCCGCCGCCAGACCCGGACGCCGCAGCCCCCCCGGAAGACCCGCTTCCGCCTTGGTTGCCGCCGCCGCCAAGATACGGATCCAGCACCAATTCGCGCAGGGCCAGCCGGGCGGTCACTTTCGGCTTGCCGCCAAAGGCAATCCGGCCATTGGCCTCACCGCTGGTGCTGTCGAGCATGAACCGGGTTTCCTCAAAGGAAATCGCATCCGGCTGGACCCCGAAAATGCCGGAGGCCTTGAAGGCCTTCAAGCCGCCGCCTGCACCCAAAGGCTGGCCCATCCAGGCCATCAGCCCGCGCAGATCCGCCGTTTCCACGCTCACGGCCCCATCGATCTGCCCGGGCAGGGCCACCTGCCCGTTGAACCCGGCGCCAAACCGGTTGCTTTTAAGGGAAACAGAGACTGGCGCGGCCTCACCGCCAAGCAATTTGGCGGAACTGACCTCGCCTTTCACGCTGAACGCTTCGCCGCGCCAGGCCAGGGCACCGCTTAAAGAGACGGGCTGGTCCAGCCCTTTGAGCGCCACATCCAAAGCCAGATCCGTCAGCTCGTCCGCAGCTGGATCACCGACCGCCGAAGCCAGTCCCAACCCGCCGACCCGGCCTTGCGAAATGGCAAGAGACCCGTTCATATCGAGCCCGGCCAGCAACTCCGTCCCTGTCAGACCAGCGGTTTCAAAGGCCAGATCCGCCCCCAGCGTGCCGCTTGCGGGCAGGTCTTTGCCGGCCAGAAGCAACAGATCCTTGATGGACCCGTCTTTCAGAACCAGACGGCCGGACACTTCCGGCACCAGACCGGAGAGATCTGCATCCGCCGCCCCGCCTAGGGAAAGCTTGCCGAGCAGCACATGAAGATCCGCCAGAGACAGAACCGCTTCCGTTCCCGAGAGCTTGGCATCCAGGGAATAGGCCCCCGGGTCTGCGGCCAGATCCTGACCGGCCAGCGCCGCCAGCGCCTTCAGCGACGGACCCGTGGCGGTAATATCCAGCGCGGCCCGGGCCGGATGCAACCCGGCTTCCCCGCGTACGGTTGCCGTGTTGTCCCCGCTCGATACGGTCAGACTGACCGGCACCTGATCGCCGGCCGCAAGCCCCAGCGGGTTGGAAAGCTGGCCCTCTACGTCAACCGGAACCTCCTGCAAGCTAAAGCTTGAGGTCAGATCCACTTCGCCGCTGAGATCAGGCGCCGTCAGGCTCAGGTCCAGATTGCTGATGACAAGAGGAGCCTCCTGGCCGGGGGCCTTGTAGGTGAGCGTACCGCCGCTGATGTCCAGCCGGTCAACGCCGATGCTTTTCAGATAACTGCTGCTGGCGGCGGGCGTACCGGAGGGGGTTTGATCAGCGGTTTGCGGGGAAGTTCCGTCCTCCTCTGCGGGCAAGGCAGCGTCAGATCCCTCTTCAAGCCCCAGTTCGCGCCTGGGTTCCCAGCTGGTTGCCCCGCTTGGGCTCACTTCCAGATGAATGTCAGGCGCGTCCAGCCGGATGCCGGTGACGCGGATATTCCCGGAAATCAGTCCGCTCCAGGCCAGTCCGAATTCCATCCGCTCCGCTTTGGCAAACTCGATCCCGTCCGCGCCTGCTTCACCGGACACTCCGATATCCCGGGCGTCCAGCGTGAAACTGGGGAACAGGGACAGCGATACCGGCCCGTCCAGACGAACCCGCCAGCCCAGCCGCTTGTCGACTTCCGCGACCACCTGGCGCTTGATTTCGTCCTTGGGCAGGAAAAAGGGAACGACCAGAACGATCGTCACCAATACAATCACCAGACCACCAAGTCCGGCCAAAAGCCGTCTCATCTGAGCGTCTCCCTTAACGAATCGGCCACAATGTAGCCCAAACGGGTGCTGGAGCACACTGCCCTTTGTTTTTGGCAAAAGCGCGAAATTTTCAAAAACCGCAAGAGAGCGCTACGTCCACTCGCGGCATGCGGTCACTTATCCGATGCGCACCATGTGATTGTCCCAGGCGAATCCGGCCGGGCGGGACAGGATGTCGGCCGGTGTCTCCGGCTCACTCACCAGCGACAAGCCCCCGTTTCCATCGGAAATCAGGAAGTAGCCTTGCGCAGCCGGTGCCACACCGCAGCAATCGGCAATCGACTGGGCCCCGAGAAACGCCCCGGTTTGCGCATGCCAGAACAGGGTCTTGCCACCGCGCGGGGCGGAAGTGGCAACCACTTCGCCATCTGCACTGGCGGTAACCGAGCCGATGTAATTTTGAAGCGTTGCCGCTATCGCGTCCGGAATGCCGGTCAGCTGCACGCCCTCGTCCCGGGACACCACGGCAACCAGAGGCGGCGTCTGTGATTCCGAACCTTCAAACTGCCCCCCGACCCAGACGCGCCCGGCCCCGTCCAGCGCCATGTGCCGCAAAGACAGCTGATGCAGGGACGGGTCCAGCCGGTGCTCGGCCAGAAGATCCCCGGTCTGCGCGTCAATGAAAACAACCGACGGGCGCATGGTGCCGAGATTGAGTTTCTCCCGCGCCCTGTCCGGATGGGTTTCAATGCCCCCATTGGCGACCACGAGGGTCCGCCCGTCCGGTGCCAGCGCCAGATCGTGGGGGCCGATGCCGAATGTGTCCAGTTCACCGATCCGTTTGGCAGTCCGGCCACTGACATCATAGACCCCCAGAACCCCTCTGGCGGCCTCAAAGTCGTTTTCGGCCGAATAGAGCAGCCGACCATCCGCCGAAAAACAGCCATGCCCGTAAAAATGGCGCCCGCCGGCAGCGGCGATCACATCCGGTGACGTGTTCTCATAGGGCCTGATCACAAGCGCAAACGTACCCGGCCTCCGGGCAAAGGCCACCAGGCGCTTGCGGTCCGGAGAGACCGCGACCCCATGGCCCCGCCCGGGCAGGCTGATCCTGGCCAGCACTTCGCCATAGTCATTCAAAAGGCCGATGCCATAGGTGCCATCGGACTGTTTATAGGCGCTGACGAACAAAAGCGCGTCATCCCCCGCGCTTTTGTCCAGCAGGCTTTCTGACAGCGCGGAGCCGGAAAAGGCCGCAGATGCGGCCAGCCCGCCCAGGGCCGACAGGAAGCTGCGCCGGGAAAAGCCAAGCCGTTTAGTCACCGTCAAGGGCATTGAAGCCTCCTGCAAGATCCAGCGCGCCCGCCAGTTCCAGCGCCAACGTGTCCCGGACCGACTGGAGGGTGATTGCCAGCACCGACACCTGCTCATAGGCCTCGCCTTCCAGAAACGTCTTGCGCAGGGGAGGCTGCAGCTTGCCAAGCAGCGTCTGCGCATTGCCAAGTTCAAAGGACAGGGTGCCGAAGATCCATTTGAACTCATCGGGAGTCATGTCTTTCAACTCAAGGCTCGACACCGCATCGTGAATACCGCTGAGTTCGCCGGAGAGAAAGCGGATGCTGTTTCCGGAGCGGGAAAACGGAAACCGGCGCGGCTTGGCTTTGTCCCGGGAGGTGCCAAGCGCGGGAAGAATGTCCTGATCCCGGGCGATGATCAGGCCGGTCACGAGGCTGTTGAAGACAAACTCGATCGCCTCCTTGGACGTTCTGAACCTCTCATTGTCCGGCCCGGCGGACAAAAGCAGCGCGCTGTAGCCATCCGGGTCCGACCAGTCAAGCGAGACAGCCTGTGCAATCCCGGCGACATTTTCCGCAATCGCCAAGGCATAGGCACAGGTTTGGTCCTTGTGCTTGCCCTGCGCCCCAAGCACAGGAGCACCGGTCTTGGAAAAGGCCACAAGCTGGAATGCCGTCAGCCCCTGGAGGGCAACACTTTTGTCCTTCAGCGTGTCGGCTGTAATGGCTTCGGCCTCCCCGCTTGCATAGAATTTCCGGATCTGCCGCTGCGCCGTGCCGCGTGTATCGGGCATGAAGGCCAGCCGGTTAATGCGGTCATCTGTCAAAAGCGGACCGAAGCGCAAAAAATGAAGCCGGGAGAAATCCTCAACCGTGGCCGAAAAGCTCTGAGCCAGGTCCGTGGCCGTCGCCGCGTTGTGATCCTGACAGATGGCCGTGACCGCTGCAGGCAAGGAGGCCGCCGTTTCCGCAAAGCCTGAGGCTGCCGGGCGGACAAAGCCGATAATGAGGCTCTCGAGCGGCGGGTTGAAATCCGCCGCCCCGGCGGGGACAGCCAGACTGGCGGCAACAGCCGCCAAAACAAAGAAACGCATCAAAGTGACTCCAGAAATCGGATCAGGGACCGGCGGTCTTCCGGAGACAGGTCTGCAACCGTGTCCCGGGCCTCTTGCGCCTCGCCCCCATGCCATAGAATAGCCTCCAGTAGACTGCGTGCCCTTCCGTCATGCAAGAACCGTGTGTGGCCATTCACCATTTCGGTAAGGCCAATGCCCCAGAGCGGCGGAGTGCGCCATTCCCGGCCACCCGCGTCCCCCACCGGGCGCTGATCGGCCAGCCCTTCGCCCATATCGTGCAGCAGCAGGTCCGAATAGGGCCAGATCAGCTGAAACCGATGGGCCGGATTGGCCGCCTCCCGGCTGGTCACGA
Source organism: Roseibium sp. AWQ4_254 (assembly GCF_056161025.1). Taxonomy (NCBI): domain Bacteria; kingdom Pseudomonadati; phylum Pseudomonadota; class Alphaproteobacteria; order Hyphomicrobiales; family Stappiaceae; genus Roseibium; species Roseibium sp. AWQ4_254. Next base: position 16,701 of record NZ_JBSWYH010000009.1, on the reverse strand, counting down.
ATTTGGGATGATGACAGGCCGGGCATCCGGCCTCGTAAAAGATCTTCTTGCCCCGCAGAACCTGCGGGTCGCCTGCCTTGCGCCGCACCGGCACGGCAAGGTTCTCCGAATAGAAGGTCACCAGATCCATGACCGGGTCCGGTGCCTCCGAGACACCCAGATGGGCCTGTTCCCCATGGGGTAGCGTCCGGCACGCAGCCTGCGCCTTTGTGCAGTCGCCGTAATTGTCCGGCTTGTCCGGCGAACTGATTCCTATGTCGCCGGAAAAGGCCCCGGCGGTCTGCGCGCGGATGGTCGGGTTGGAGGCTTTCCAGCCGAACCGGCCAAGGGTCAGCTTCCCGGTTGCCGGATCGCGCACGGTGCTGACTTTGCCGGAAATGCCGTCGCCATCCAGATCCTGCGGATCGGCCAGCGCGCGAATGTCCGCCGGATGAACCGCCTGAAGCAGCCCAAGCCCGATCATCGGCGGGGCAACACGCGGTGACATCAACGTATCCGGATGCATCTCCCCGAAGCCAAGATCCCGCAGCCGGTAAACCGGTTTTTTCAAGACGGCACTGTCTTCGCCCTTCAGCGGGACTTCGATCTCTTCAAGCTCAATGTCGAACCGGCCTTCTCCTGAGAGGCCCGGAACGGCAAAGGTCTGCAGCTGGCTACCATAGGTGGGTTCGGGCACAAGCAGAATGTCTTTTGCCGCCAGGGCGTCCCACTGCGCCTGCGTTTGCGGCGGGATCGACAGGCGCAGAAACAGCGAGACCGCCTCGTCGCCCGGCAGGGGCGGACGGCCCCGGCCGTCCTTCAGATGGCACCCCTGACAGGAGCGGGCATTGAAGAGCGGTCCCAGCCCGTCCGACGCCAGGGTAGAAGACGGAGACGACGCCCAAAGCTTCTTGAACAGCCCGTTGCCGAGCTTGAAGGCGTGCTCTTCCTCGAAAGTCAGATTGTCATTGGAATGGGAAAAAGCATCCCGGTTCAGGCGCTTTTTCGACGTGCCGGCGCCACCCTGCATGGGCTCGAACCGCTCCGGCTCGCTGAAACTCGTGGCGGGTTTCAAAACCGCTTTAACCTTGGCCTTGTCCTCGTCCGACAGATCATCCCTGTGGGAGACAAGGTCCCCTGCAAACGGGGCCGCGGCACCAAAAAACAAAAACAGGCTGGCGCAGCACAACAGGCGCAGCCGGGGGCCCAGTGACATAAATCGCATCCTGATCTTTCTCCGCGCTCCCCAAACCGCGGAGGACCCGTCAGGCAGACCCGAGGCCGCCTGACGGGGGATTTTGCTTACTCGAAGACAGCGCCCGGGTTGTCGAGGCTGTCGGAACCTTCAAAGGCGATCTCGTCGAGCTCAAGAACTTTGACGACGCGCTCGATGGATGCGGTCTGGTCGACCAGCGCATCAACGGCGGCCTGAACCACGGCATTGCCTTCTTCGTTGCCTTCGCCAATCATCTGGTCATAGGCTTCACCGCCTTCGGCGCGGGCCTTCATGACCTCAAAAGCTGCCAGGGTGGCGTCCAGCTTGGTCTTCATTTCCTCGGCAAGAGCCGGGTCCTTTGCGGCAACGAGATCCGCAATCGAGGCGCCATCGACGTCATTGCCAACCGGGCTCTTATATTGTCCGAAATAGACGTTCCGGATGCCGACAACATCATTGTAGTGGGACATGTGCGTATTGTCGGAGAAGCAATCATGCTCTTCTTCCGGATCGTGCAGCATCAGTCCGAGCTTGATGCGCTCACCGGCCAGTTCGCCATAGGAGAGCGAGCCCATGCCGGTCAGGATGGTGGCCAGACCGCCGGTTTCGCCCTTGCCGGCCAGCTCTTCACGGGCTGCGCCACCCGGAGCCCAGGCGCTTGCCATTTCCTGAAGGTCGGAAATCAGAAGATCGGTTGCGGCCTGAAGGTACTGGATGCGGCGCTCACAATTGCCGCCGGTGCAGTTTGCCGGGTCGAAATCGGTTGCCGGACGGGTGCCGGCCCCTGCATTGGTGCCGTTGAGGTCCTGGCCCCAGAGCAGGAACTCGATGGCGTGATAGCCGGTTGCCACATTGGCTTCCACTTCGCCGGCTTCCTGCAGTGTGTTGGCCAGAAGATCGGCGGTGATTTCGGTGGCATCGATGGTCTCGCCGCCCACTTTCAGGCTTGGATTGGCGATCACATTGGCCACGTAGAAATCGTTTTCTTCCGATTCATCGCCATAGGACGCATCAACGTAGTCGATCAGACCTTCATCCAGCGGCCAGGCATTCACCTTGCCTTCCCAATCGTCGACAATGGCATTGCCGAAGCGATAGGCTTCAGTCTGCTGATAAGGATTGCGGGCCGCAATCCAGGCTGCACGGGCCGCCTCCAGATTGGCTTCGCTCGGCTCTGCGGTCAGGGCGTCGATAGCCTTTTTCAGGTCCTTCGCTGTGGCGAGGGAATCTTCATACCCGGCCTGGGCCACGTCGCCATAGGTCGACAGGATATCGGCCGGGGCAGCGGCCAGAGCAGGCGTTGCAATCAATGCGGTTGCGGCCAAAAGACCGGCTCTAAAGGAAGTCATGGTTCCATCCCAACTCTTGAGGTGCCTGGGCCAAACGGGGGGGACCGCAGGCGAAATTTGGACAAGGTGGCCGCTTTCGGAGCGCCATATACGCACTGGAGAAACCATTTCATGAGACTGAAAGTCAAGAAATAAATTGAGAATTGTCAATACTTTAGAACGATTCAAAGAACATGACGCAAAGATGCCGGATTCTGCTCCCATGTAAGTTTATCTGGCTGTCAACAAAGCTTTGATGTGTTTTTGACAATCATGTAACTGGAACACCAATCTCAAGGGATCAAAACCAATCTGATAGGTCTCTATCAATTGAGTTGGTATAAGACAGGCAGACTATCGGGAAACAGGAAGGCCGGGACATGCTCAATGCGTTGAAAAGCTTTGTCAGGGACATCACCTTCGGAGACAGCGGCGGCAAGACCTTCGCCGAAGATGACACGCGCCTGGCCGCCGCCGCCCTCCTGTTCCATCTGATCGATATTGACGGCGTGATAGAGGAAAGCGAAAGCAGCAAGCTCCGCGAAATCCTCAAAAGCCATTACGGCCTCACCGAGACGGAAACATCCGATCTGATTGCCGCGGCCAAACAGCGGGACGAGGAAGCGGTTGACCTTTACGGCTTCACCTCCGTCCTGAAGCGCACCACCGATGAGACCGAACGGCTCGCCATTGTCGAAATGATGTGGCAGATCGTCTATGCGGACGGCCATGTACATGAATTCGAGGACAACACCATCTGGCGGGTGGCCGAGCTTTTGGGCGTGTCGACCCGGGACCGCATGACGCTGCGCCACAAGGTGGCCCAGACCGCACCGGACGCCCCCCACCACGACTGACAGTTCAAGAGACGGTCCCGCTCTTAAGTCCGCACTGTCCGGACAACATCCTCTTTTTGAACTGGTTTCCGAAAAAAGACAGGGCGCCCGGGCTCGCTTTTTCAAAGCGCGTCCCTCATATTTACCCCATGAGATTGCAGTCCGTTTCAATTGATATCCGCCCGAAAGTCCTGATTGTGCTCCATCAGGAGACCTCGTCTCCCGGCCGCGTCGGTCAGGAGCTGATCAAGCGCGGCTTTACCCTGGACATCCGCAAACCCCGTTTCGGCGATGCCCTGCCGGACACGATGGCAGACCATGCGGGCGCGGTGATTTTCGGCGGGCCGATGAGCGCCAACGATCCGGATGGCTTTGTTCAAAAGGAAATCGACTGGATCAAGGTGCCTCTTCGGGAAGAAAAACCGTTTCTCGGCATTTGCCTCGGGGCCCAGATGATGGTCAAGCATTTGGGCGGCACGGTAGCCGGTCATCGCGACCAGCTGGTGGAAATCGGGTATTATCCCTTGCTGCCGACAGAGGCCGGCAAAGCGCTGATGGACTGGCCCCAGAAGGTCTATCAATGGCACCGGGAAGGATTTGACTGTCCAGCCGGGGCAGAGCTTCTGGCCGGCGGGCCAACCTACCCCAACCAGGCGCTCCGGGCCGGCCCGGCAGCCTTTGGCATCCAGTTCCACCCGGAGCTGACCCACAAGATGATGGTCAAATGGACCACCAAAGCCGCCCCACGCATGGAATTACCAGGCGCCCAGCGCCGCCGGGACCATTTCGCCGGCCGTTTCGTCTATGACCCGGCCGTCAAAAAGTGGCTCGATGCCTTTTTGGACCTTTGGATCGGAACGGCCGCATCCCCCATCCGCCACACGCAGCTGAAGGCGGCGGAGTAATAGCCAAAAGTATCTTCAGGAACTGCTATTCCAGTTTCGACCAAAACCCATGCTTGCGGCCATGCTTCTTTTTCAAGCCAGCCCGGAAAGAGACATGGGTCTCCCCCCCTTTCACGGCGGCAGCCTCCGGATCCGACTGTGCGGCCAGATCGTCCAGCTTCAGGAGATACCCTGCAGCATGGCCATAGGCTTTTGACCGCCCGCTGTCCAAAACGTCGTTTATCAACGTACGGTAAAGAAGGGCGGCAGCCAGGGGGAAGTCCTCTTCAAGCGCCTCTGCCGCAAAGGGCAACAATTGGTACTGCCTGCCATCCCAGCCATCCCGATTGGCAATCACCAGCCGGGCAGCAAGATCCAGTTTCGGCCATTCCAGGCAAAAGTGAAGCGCCCGGTGAATGGTCCCGGAGGCCAGAACATGGTCAAATGCGCGATCAAGCGCGTCAAATTCATCAAAGTCCGGCAGAGCGTTCACATAGTCACGCAAACAGTCAGCCTCCAGCGTTTCCTCAAAATACGACCAGCGCAGCGACTGGGCCGCGTCCCCTTGCCCCAGCGCGTTGAGGATCTCCGCTTCAAGCGTCATTTTACGGATCGAGGCAGTTTCGCGGGCAGGCAAGTTATCAGCAAGATCTGCAAAGGAAGAGTATTTTAGTCCACCCGTTTTTTCCCTTCTCACCCATTCGAGAGCTTCCTCTGCGCGGCTGGCATTCAGCAAATGCTGCGCAATTCCAAGGATGTCTTGAGTGTTCGGGGACTTGGTCTCCTCAAGGGCGATCATGGTATCCAGATCACTTTGCTGTAACGCGATCATCTGCCGGATATCCCGGTATTGCGACGCAATTGAAAAATAGAAACGGCCCTTGGACGTCCCCTCTGCGGCTTCCTGTTTCTTCTGAAGCTTCGCCAGAACCTGCTCCCACGAAGCCAGGACATCCTCAGGCAAATGCTCAACGGCCATCTCAGCCACCATGGGAAGATAACCATGGCTGCTTGTTCCAAGCGCTGCCATGATCTTGTCCGGCAGGAGCGTTATTTCCTGCGGTGTCAGCCTCCCTGTTAACGTGCCTATGTTTTCAATGGCCTGTTCGTAGACATCCTGAATTTTGCCGCCGGAATCATCCACGCGGCAAAAAACCTCTTCATGGGTCGCAACGAACCGCAAGAGGCGGTCAACCCCCATCATGGGAGCCGCGTTGCCCAACTCTCCGTACGCGACCTCCACTGTTGCAGCAAGATCGTCCCGAAAGCCGCGCGCTTTGTCCCAGTCGATAAAACTGCGTGCCTTTTCCAGCGCAGTCAATCGGCGGTCAACAATCTTTGCAACAGCTTCCGGTCCTTTGTCCGCAGCAAGAGCTGCGGACACTTTCTTCCGGAAGGGAGCATTGTTTCCGCTTTCGCTCAGAACCAGTTCAGCAAGTTTCTTCGCACCAAGTTTTGTTAAGCTTTCGAGTGAGATAGCTGCTTTTCGAGCCATATTTCCACAAAATCCCGTTCAGCTTTCGAACACCACAAGCAGATCTTTGGCATCGATCTGGGTGCCCGGGGCCACCAGCACTTCCTTGACCGTGCCGTCCCGCTCCGCATGAAGCGCAGTTTCCATCTTCATGGCCTCGATCGAGACCAGCACGTCGCCAGCCGTGACCTCCTGACCGGCCGCAACCGCGACGGTGGAGATGACGCCCGGCATCGGTGCCCCCACATGGGCGGCATTGCCGTCTTCCGCCTTGCGCATGGCGGCGGCCCCGGTGGCCCCGTGGGCCCGGTCCGGCACCTTGACAATGCGCGGCTGGCCGTTCAGTTCGAAAAAGACTTTCTTCTCTCCCTTTTCATCTGTCTCCCCGAACGCCTGGCAGCGCACGACCAGGGTCTTGCCAGGCTCCAAATCCACCAGAATCTCGTCTCCCGGTTCCAGGCCGTAGAAATAGACCGGGGTCGGCAGAACCGAGGTCGGCCCATATTGCTGCTGGGCTTTTTCGAAATCGGTGAAGACCTTCGGATACATCAGATAGGCGGCCAGATCCGTATCATCGATCTCCCGGCCAGCGGCGCTCGACGCGTCTATGCGCTCCGCCTCCAGATCCGCCTCTTCCAGAAGCGAGCCCGGGCGCACGGTGATCGGCGTTTCCCCTTTCAAAACCTTCTTTTGCAGTGCCTGCGGCCATCCTCCCGGTGACTGGCCCAGATCCCCGTGGAGCATCTTCACCACGCTGTCCGGAAAGGCCACATCCTTGTCCGGGCTTTCAACCTCTTCCAAGGTCAGCCCCTGGCTCACCATCATGAGAGCCATATCGCCCACCACCTTGGAGGACGGGGTAACCTTGACGATATCCCCGAACATCCGGTTGGCATCCGCATAGGCCTGGGCCACCTCGTGCCAGCGGGTCTCAAGGCCAAGCGAGCGGGCCTGCTCCTTCAAATTGGTGAACTGGCCGCCGGGCATTTCATGCAAGTAGACTTCCGAGGCCCCGAACCTGAGATCGCTTTCAAAAGCCCGGTACTGGGTGCGCACCGCCTCCCAATAAAAGGAAATCTGACGGATCGTTTTCGCCTCCAGCCCCGTGTCCCGGTCACTGCCCCGGAGCGCTTCCACGATCGACCCGAGACAGGGCTGGGACGTAAGCCCTGAAAGGGCATCCATGGCCGCGTCCACCGCGTCAGCCCCGGCATCGACAGCCGCCAGCACCGTTGCCGCCGAAATACCGGACGTGTCATGGGTGTGAAAATGGATCGGCAGGCCAGTTTCCTCTTTCAAGGTGCGGATCAGGACCCTGGCCGCTTCCGGCTTCAACAGGCCGGCCATGTCCTTCAGGCCCAGAATATGCGCCCCGGCCGCCTCCAGCTCGCGGGCCAGGCCGACATAATATTTCAGGTCATATTTCGGCCGCGCGCTGTCCAGCAAATCCCCGGTGTAGCACAGCACACCTTCACACAGTTTGCCCGCTTCCTGGACCGCATCCATGGAAACGCGCATATTCTCGACCCAGTTGAGGCAGTCGAACACCCGGAACAGGTCAATGCCATTATCGGCGGCCTGTTTGACAAAGAACCGGACCACATTGTCCGGATAGTTGGTATATCCAACCCCGTTGGACCCGCGCAGCAGCATCTGCAACAGGATGTTGGGTGCTTTCTGTCGGATCTGATGCAGCCGCTCCCAGGGGCTTTCGGTAAGGAAGCGCATGGCAACATCAAACGTTGCCCCGCCCCAGCATTCCAGGGAAAAAAGCTGGGGCAGCCCGGCCGCATAGGCCTCGGCAATGGCCACGATATCGTGGGTGCGCATACGGGTTGCCAGCAGCGACTGGTGCGCATCGCGCATCGTCGTGTCGGTGACAAGGGCCCGTTGCTGCGCCTTCATCCAGTCCGCAAAACCCTTGGGGCCAAGATCGTCCAGCAGCTGGCGGGTGCCCGCCGGCCTGTTGTCGCCAAAATCCGGCACAACCGGCGCCGCCGCATCCTTGGGCGGACGCACCCGGCTTTTGGTTTCCGGATGGCCGTTCACCGACACATCGGCGATATAGGTCAAAAGCTTGGTCGCCCGGTCCTGGCGCCTTGTCTGCTCGAACAGGGCCGGAGTTTCGTCAATGAAACGGGTGGTGTAATTGTTGGCCCGGAAATCAGGGTGACCGATGATGTTTTCCAAAAACACCAGATTGGTGGCCACCCCCCGGATCCGGAATTCACGCAAGGCCCGGTCCATGCGCTTGCGCGCATCTTCCGCCGTCGGCGCCCAGGCAGTGACCTTTTCCAGCAGCGGATCGTAAAAGCGGGTGATCACCGCCCCTGAATAGGCGGTGCCGCCGTCAAGGCGGATGCCGAAGCCGGTCGCGCCCCGGTAGGCGGTAATGCGGCCATAGTCCGGAATGAAATTCTGTTCCGGATCTTCCGTAGTGATCCGGCACTGCATGGCATGGCCGTTCAGGCAGATGTCCGCTTGCGGCGGCACGCCACTTTCCGCCGTTCCGATCTTCGCCCCGTCGGCAATATGGATCTGCGCCTGGACAATATCGATCCCGGTGACCTCTTCGGTGACCGTATGCTCCACCTGCACCCGTGGATTGACCTCGATGAAATAGACGGACCCGGTGTCCGCATCCATCAGGAACTCAACGGTTCCGGCCCCGCGATAGTTCACCGCCCGGCCGATCTTCAGGCCATAGCCGCACAGCTCTTCCCGTTTTGCCGCATCCAGATAGGGAGCGGGCGCCCGCTCGACCACTTTCTGGTGGCGGCGCTGAATGGAACAGTCACGCTCGAACAGATGCACGACGGTGTCACCGTCCCCCAGGATCTGCACCTCCACATGGCGGGCGCGCTGGACCAGCTTTTCAAGATAGATCTCGTCCTTGCCGAAAGCAGCCTTGGCCTCCCGCTTGGCGGCAACAACTTCCTTTTCCAGCGTGGCTTCGTCAGGAATGACCCGCATGCCGCGCCCGCCGCCGCCCCAGGAGGCTTTCAGCATGACCGGGTAGCCGATCTCCAGCGCCTGGCGCTTGATCTCGCTCAGATCATCTGGCAGCGGGTCCGTTGCCGGCATGACCGGCACACCGGCCTCAATGGCCAGATTACGCGCTGCCACCTTGTTGCCGAGGCGGCGCATCGTTTCCGATTTCGGACCAATGAAGGTGATACCTGCCTGCTCGCAGGCATCAACGAATTCGGGGCTTTCCGACAACAGGCCATAGCCGGGATGAATGGCATCGGCGCCAGCATGTTTGGCAACCCGGATAATCTCGTCAATGGACAGATAGGCCTCGATCGGGCCAAGGCCCTTGCCGACCTGATAGGCTTCGTCCGCCTTGAACCGGTGCAGGGCCAGCTTGTCCTGTTCTGCATAGATCGCGACGGTTTTGAGCCCCAGTTCATTGGCTGCCCGGAACACCCGGATCGCAATTTCAGACCGGTTCGCAACGAGAATCTTGGTAATCGCCAAACGCCTTCTCCTCCCAAAGTTACGCCTAAGCACATTTGAACCCGGCCAGATTTCTACTGTGCTCTCAAGCTCTTGAAAAGGGCTGGACGGGCAAGCGCCCCAAAAGGCAGGCCAGAACGCCACCCACACACCTGAACAACATATTGAAAGAAAAAGGGAAAATCCCCAGTGCCGCGCAAGAAGCGCTGCCGCCAAAAAAGGTGCAGTGCAGCATTTTTGATCCCGCACAATGCCCTGCCGACCGTGAAACGCCCGGCCCGGCACCCATGGCCGCAAAACCGGGCTTGCCTTTTTGCATAAAACAGGAAACGCCCAAAGCAGGAACGAAAAGCCCGCTGACCTTAGAAACGTAAACAGACCGCTTCATTTTGAAACGGAAACGGGCATTTTACGGCCTGCAACACAGATTATGATTTTTTCGCCCGATTTTCATAGGTCTTTCAAACAGCGCACCTACCAGATCTTGTTGTAACAAACCCAAAACAGAGAAAAATCAGCGATTCGTCCGGGTTTCGTTCACCCTGTGTCCGTTCGTAAACACCTGCGCGGACCCGGCAGGACCACGGCTTCACACAAGATTAACCCTTGACAGGATTTTGCCTCCGGACGCAGCTGTTTCTGCCGAGCGACTCAAATCCTTGACGAGATTCAGGATTTCGTGGCGTAGATCAGACAAATCACTATATTTCGTAGGGAACAAATCCTGAATCACAAAGAGTCCGCGATTCGGTTTCGGTTTGTTCCAGACTCGTTCTCCACAGAAAAACACCCCATATCTGTCCGGCGAAAATTCGCCCAAAAGAAAGGGCGACACGCCGGTGCGGCCTGTGCTAGATACGCCGCACTAGATATAGGCGCTGCGCCCGAAGAAAGCCGACCGTAACCAATCAGTTCCATGCCTCGTCCCCAAACGTTGCCGCTGCCGCCGTCCGCCAGATCACGCACCGTGACTGCAGTTCTCGGCCCGACCAATACCGGCAAGACCCATCTGGCCATTGAGCGCATGCTTGCACAGCCCTCCGGGCTGATCGGCCTGCCCTTGCGTTTGCTCGCAAGAGAAGTCTATGGCCGCATCGTGGAGCGTGCGGGCACGGAGGCGGTGGCTCTTGTGACCGGCGAAGAAAAGATCGTGCCGAAGGCGCCCCGCTTCTGGGTGTCAACCGTCGAAGCCATGCCGCTGGATCTCAACACCGAGTTCGTGGCCATCGACGAAGTGCAGCTGGCCGGAAACCTGGACCGCGGCCATGTCTTCACCGAACGCATCTTGAACCTGCGCGGCCGCGCCGAAACGCTGCTTCTGGGGGCCGCGACCGCACGCCCGCTTCTGGAAAAGCTGCTGCCGGGCCTCAATGTCATCACCCGACCGCGCATGTCCATTCTCGAATATGCAGGCGCGCGCAAGGTGTCGCGCATGCCGTCCCGCTCGGCCGTGGTCGCCTTTTCCGCCGGAGAAGTCTATTCGATTGCCGAGCTTTTGCGCCGCCAGCGCGGCGGCGCCGCCGTTGTTCTCGGCTCCTTGAGCCCGCGCACCCGCAACGCCCAGGTGGAGTTGTTCCAAAACGGGGATGTGGACCACCTGGTGGCGACGGATGCCATTGGCATGGGGCTCAATCTGGATGTCCATCACATCGCCTTTGCAGGCAACCGCAAATATGACGGCTACCAGTACCGCCAGCTGACCCCTTCCGAAATGGGCCAGATCGCCGGACGCGCCGGGCGCCACACCCAGGACGGCACATTCGGGGTGACCGGCCGGGTCGAGCCGCTGGCTGACGAACTGGTCGAACAGATCGAAAGCCACCGGTTCGACAGTCTGAAAGTGCTGCAATGGCGCAACAGTTCGCTAGACTTCTCCTCTGCTGCACGCCTGCGGGCCAGCCTGGACGTTGTCCCGCGCGAGGAGGGCCTTGCGCGGGCCCCGACCGGCGACGACATTACGGCACTTGAACATCTGTTACGGGATTCCGTAATATCCGGGCTGGCAAGGGGCGAAAATGCAATTGAATTGTTATGGGACGTGTGTCAGGTCCCGGACTATCGGAAGATCGCTCCGGCAAACCACGCAGAGTTGCTGAGCACCATCTACACGCATCTGATGCAGGACAATCGTATCGCGGATGACTGGTTCACCCGTCAATTGGCCTTCGCAGACCGCACGGATGGTGATATCGACACTCTCGCAAACCGGATTGCCCATATCCGGACCTGGACATACGTCGCCAATCGCCCTGACTGGCTGGCCGATCCGGCCCATTGGCAGGGGGAAACCCGCGACATTGAAGACAGATTATCGGACGCCCTGCACGAACGCTTGACACAGCGTTTCGTTGACCGGCGGACAAGTGTATTGATGCGACGTTTGAGAGAGAACGCAATGCTGGAAGCAGAAATTACATCGAGTGGCGATGTGCTCGTGGAAGGTCAGCACATCGGGAACCTGCTTGGCTTCCGGTTTGCCCCTGATGCCGGGGCCGAAGGCCCGGACGGCAAGACCGTGCGCGCTGCCGCCCAGAAAGCCCTGACAACGGAAATCGAGACCCGTGCCGACAAGCTGGGCAAATCCGAGAACAGCGATTTCGTGCTGACCTCGGAAGCCGCCATCCGCTGGCGCGGCGAACCGGTGGCCAAGCTGGTGGCAGGAGAAGATGTGCTGGCACCGACGGCGCTTCTTCTAGCGGACGAGCATCTGACCGGCCCGGCCCGCGACACGGTGCAGGCCCGCATCGACCTGTGGGTCAAAGCGCAGATCGAAACCCTTTTAAAGCCGCTTGCGGATCTGAAGGCCGGTGAAGGGCTGGAAGGTCTGGCGCGGGGCATTGCCTTCCGTATCGTGGAAGGGCTCGGCATTCTGGAACGCCAGGAAGCAGCCGATGAAATCCGCCAGCTGGATCAGGACATGCGCGCCTCCCTGCGCAAGCACGGCGTACGCTTCGGTGCCTATACCGTATTTGTCCCCGCGCTCTTGAAACCGGCCCCGAGCCAGCTTCTCGCCCAGCTCTGGGCGCTGAAAAACGGCTCGCTTGACATGGCCGGCATGTCCGAACTGCCGCAACTGTCCGCCTCCGGCCGCACGTCCATTCCCGTCGATGAAAGCATCGACAAGTCCCTTTACAAAGTGGTCGGCTTCCGGGTCTGCGGCCCTAGAGCCGTGCGTGTCGACATTCTGGAACGTCTGGCGGATCTGATCCGGCCGCTGATTGCCTGGAAACCACTGGATGCGGAGGTGAGCCCACCGGACGGCGCCATCGCACAAGGCGGCGGCTTTACCGTCACAGTCGCCATGACCTCGCTTCTGGGCTGCGCGGGAGAAGACTTCTCTGCCGTCCTGAAATCCCTCGGCTACCGGCTGGAGACCAAAGAAATCCAGCGCCCTGCCGCGGCCAAGCCCGAAGCTGCAGACAAAACTGCAGCGCTGGCAGACGCCTCTGGGGCAGACACTGCTGCGCCTGAGGCCGCTGCGGCCGATCCCGCCGGGACGGAAGCAGGGACTGAAACAGCCCCGGCCGCACGGGCTGAAGCCGCGCCTGAAGACACGCTTGCTGAGGAACCGGACGCCGCCGCTAACGAGACCGCCCCCCCGGCAGAGGCTGCCGCTTCAGAAACCCCGGCGACCGATCCAGCCACGGCCACGGATGAGAACACTGCCGCTGCCGCCATTTCGCAGACGTCTCAGGACACCTCATCACAGGAGGGCGGCGCGGCCCAGCCCACAGACACGGCGGACGCCGCTGCAGACAGCGCAGACGCGCCCGAGCTTGAGACCGTTACCCTTGAAATCTGGCGTCCGGGCCGGCACGACCGGCGCCCGCGCGGCCGCCAGGACCAGCGCCGCGGCGACAACCGCAAGGGCCAGGGCCACAAGGGCGGACCGCGCGGCGAAGGCGAAAAACGCCAAGGCAAAGGTGGCGGCAAGGGGGGACAGAACCGAAGCCGGAGCGGCCAGCAGGGCGGCAACCGTTCCTTTGACGGCGGCAACCGGCGCAACACTCCACCGAAAGACAAGCCCATCGATCCGAATTCGCCCTTTGCAGCGCTGATGGCCCTGAAGGCGGATATGGACAACAAGGACAAGACGTAATCCCCGGAGAGCGCACACAAGAGGATGGCCCGGGGCTGCGGGTCGACAAGTGGCTCTGGTACGCCAGGGTCACCAAGTCCCGCTCCCTGGCCCAGAAACTGGCAACCTCGGGCCATGTGCGCATCAACAAGGACAAGATCTCCTCGGCCAGCAAGATCGTGCGGTTGGGAGATGTCCTGACCATTGGCCTGGAGCGCCGGGTTCTGGTGTTGAAAATCGCCGCCCTCGGCACACGGCGCGGCCCCTTTGCAGAAGCGCGCACCTTATACGAGGACCTCTCACCGCCGCCGCCACCCAGGGAGACCCGGCCACCGCCCGCGCCGGGCCAGCGGGAGGCAGGATCCGGCCGCCCCACAAAGCGGGAGCGGCGCAAGATGGACGCCTTCCGTAACGACACGTGAGGCAAAATCCTGCCGGATGCCGGAAAACAGAATAACTTTCTCTTTTCGGTCAAAAATCCGTCAACCTGTGCGCTTGCGCGTGTCAGCCAAAAACGATACCCAACACCGATCAGAGATTTTTCAGTGCGCAGCGCAGCACGGCGCCGCACACCAACGACCTGCCGGACGAGCCTTCGGATTGTCAGAACCGGACGCGTTCGCACCGGCCCGCAGCGAGGATACCGATGACCTACGTCGTCACAGACAACTGCATCAAGTGCAAATATACCGACTGTGTTGAAGTCTGCCCGGTGGACTGTTTCTACGAGGGCGAGAACTTCCTCGTCATCAATCCGGACGAATGCATTGACTGCGGCGTGTGTGAACCCGAATGCCCGGCGGAAGCGATTCTTCCCGACACCGAACCCGGTCTTGAAAAGTGGATCGAGGTGAATGCAGAATATTCCGAGAAGTGGCCGAACATAACCGAGAAGAAAGATCCGATGCCCGAGGCAGAGGAATTCGACGGCAAGAAAAACAAGTTCGAACAGTTCTTTTCGCCGAATCCACCGTCCTGATTCGGCACAGCCCTGAACATGCGACAGTGCGCCGCGGCCGGATCCCGGCCCGTGGCCGTTTGGATTCAGACATAAGAATCAAAGAATTGTAAAGGCGATCATGCGGCCGTTTCGCGGTGTTTGCGCAGCGCGAAAGGGTAACCCTTTAATTTTCCACAAAACTATGCTACGTATTAGAGATTAGTCACCAACCACGAGATCAACCCCCGCAATGGAGTTACACAACGTGTTCCGGTTTCTTGAGATCCCGGATGCGTCGACTCCCGGCACCTCACTTGAATGACCAAGGTTCTATCGTGGAAATCGTCGACTGACCAGCCCCGACACGCCGCATATCAACAGGCGTTCCTTCCATGGACCGCCGGGCGGTTTCGTGTCGCATAAGACAAGGCGGCCTCTTGAGGCCCAAGACAGGTCCGAATGGACCGGCAAACTGCGCAGGAGAGAATACGAGTATGGCAACGAACACCAAAAAGACCGCGCAGCGTCAAGGTTTTAAAACCGGCGAGTACATCGTTTATCCGGCCCATGGCGTCGGCCAGATTACCGCTATTGAAGAGCAGAACGTTGCGGGTCACTCTTTGGAGTTGCTCGTCATCGTTTTTGAGCAGGACAAGATGACCCTCCGCGTGCCTGTGGCGAAAATCGCCTCCGTCGGCATGCGCAAACTCGGCGACCCGGCTGCGGTCAAGAAGGCATTGGAAACCGTTCGCGGCCGTCCGCGGGTGAAACGCACCATGTGGAGCCGCCGGGCCCAGGAATATGAAGCAAAGATCAATTCCGGTGACCTGATTGCGATTTCTGAAGTCGTCCGCGACCTCTATCGCTCTGAGAGCCAGCCGGAACAGTCCTATTCCGAGCGTCAGCTTTATGAAGCAGCCCTCGACCGGATGGCCCGCGAAATCGCTGCGGTGAACAAATGTTCCGAAACCGAAGCGGTCAAGCAGATCGAGCAGAACCTTGCCAAGTCTCCGAGCCGGGCCAAGGCCGCTGCAGAAGCGGAAGCTGCAGCAGAAGAGGACGAGGACAAAGAAGAAGCCGCCTGATCCGGGGGCATCCGCAGCGTCCTGCTGCGCCCCGCATCCTGGAGGCGGAACCGCCCCTCGCATAGTCCATGGGCCCGTTCGCAAGACGGGCCCATTTTGTTTGCCCTGCGTCCCTTGCATGGCTGTTTCTGCCAAGGGGCTCCGCCCGGTTTTGCCAGACCTCGCGCGTCAATCACAAAGAAGTGCAAAAAAACAACGCCCTGACGTCAGTGAAGTGATCTAACCTGCACTTCGATACGTAGTTTCCCGATATCACATCGGAGCGTCAGTCATGTCGGCAAGTGAAAAACGGCAATTGGTTCAGGCGGCAATGAAAGCACCCTACCTCACGCGTGAGGAGGAGCAGGCGCTTGCGATCCGATGGCGGGACAACCGGGATAAGAAGGCGCTGGAGAAACTGTCCCTGTCGCACATGCGACTGGTCATTGCCGTTGCCTCCCGCTTCCGCAATTTCGGCCTGTCCCTCGGTGACCTCATTCAGGAAGGCCATGTGGGCCTGCTGGAAGCAGCTGCCCGGTTTGAGCCGGCCCGGGAGGTGCGCTTTTCCACCTATGCGACGTGGTGGATCCGCGCTTCCATTCAGGATTACATCCTGCGCAACTGGTCAATTGTGCGCGGCGGAACGTCTTCGTCACAGAAGGCACTTTTTTTCAACCTGCGCCGCCTGCGCGCCAAATTGTCCAGTAACCAGACACCGCTGACCGACAGCGAGCTGCATCAGAAGATCGCCGATGCCATAGGCGTCAAGCAGTCCGATGTGGCCCTGATGAATGCGCGCCTGTCCGGTCCGGACACGTCACTCAACGCGCCGGTGACTGATAGCGAAGGCTCCAGCGCCGACCGGCAGGATTTCCTCGTGTCCGATGCGCCCCTGCCGGATGAAGTCGTCACCGGCAGTATTGACGCGGAGCGGCGCCGGAAATGGCTGTGGACGGCCTTAAAAGTTTTGAGCGAGCGGGAGCTGCGCATTGTCAAAGAACGGCGCCTGTCCGAAGACGGCGCTACCTTGGAATCCCTGGGCGAAAAGCTCGGTATCTCCAAGGAGCGGGTGCGGCAGATTGAAAGCCGCGCCATGGAAAAGCTGAAATCCGCCCTTCTGGCGGCCCAGCCGGATCAAACGGCCTACCGGATCTGAGGGATCACAGGCTCTGAAGAGTCCTCACGCGAACCACACAAAGGCCCCGGGCGGAGATGCCCGGGCCTTAAGCGCGTTTGGAGGACCGGAGGTGCGGGTGAGGCTTATACATAGCGTAATTCCGGCGGCCACTCTCCTGAGCCTATGATGCGGGGTCGTAGCACACGCCCCAAGAGGCATAAAAGGAGAGTGACCATGTCAGAGTATGTTGGATTTGATGTTTCGAAGGAAGAGACTTCGTTCTGTGTGAAGGACCGGGATGGGAAGGTCGTTGGTCGTGGCAAGGT
>NZ_JBSWYH010000008.1:0-193591 GCF_056161025.1 Roseibium sp. AWQ4_254 | reverse complement strand
CTCATCACGCGCCTTTAAGTGTCCATTTGCATAAGTGGACACTTAAGGCGCAAAATCGAAAAGCGGGAGGTGGGGTTCAGCGGACGCTCACCCGGAAGTTGTCGAGAAGGGAAAACTTGGCCACGGTCTTTCAAGGGTGGGAAGCAGACTTTTGTTGCGGCGAGTTCAAATGGCGGCGATGCGGACTTTTTTGTCCTTCGCCGCGACTGTTCCAATGTCGGCTCTTACGCTAGTTGGATGGGATCGAGCGGTATCCCTTAATCACCATGCCAATGCCTACCCCAGTAAGGCCCAAGCCACTCAAAATTTCTGGATTTAGCCAACGGGACGTCGTGCGTTTCACGGTCGCTGTGGCGAGCAGCGCGTAAGTCAAAATGGATATTGCGTCCAAGACAATAAAGATGATGCCGTACACAGCACCTTGAAAAAGCACGTTGTGATTGGAGGAAATGAAGGCCGGGAATAGCGCTACGAAGAACACTATTGCTTTTGGATTTGTAACGCAGGCAAAGAATCCCGCCCAAAACGTAGTTCGGTCAGATGGTCGCGCGACATTTCCCGCTGATTTGCCAATGTTCTTGAACGCGTTTAGAGCCATCCAAAGAATAAACATTCCACCCGCGATTTGCAGGAATGGCAGAACCATTTCTGACATCGCTACCAGCGCAGTTAATCCGGCAACGGCAACTATCACATGAACCATTGTTCCAAGGGCATCACCTGCAACAGCAACATAGGCTGCTCTTGGCCCATGTCGGATGGCTTGTGCAGTGGCAAACGCCACTGATGGCCCCGGAACTGCCAAGAACACCAGAGTTGTTGTCAAAAAGGCTGCAAAGAGAACTGAGTCCATCTGAATGTACCAACTGCAATTATTTGAATAATATTGAGTCTGCCAGACAGCGAGTGTGATGTCGAGTTCGTGCAAACGGACGTTCGTGCGATATGCAGCATCAGGCAAGATGAGCTCTAAGCGGGCTTTCGCTGCGCGGTGTGTCAATGACCGCTCTGGGCCGGAAGTGTCGAGAAGGGAAAACTTGGCCACGGTCTTTCAGGGGTGGGGAGCGGACGTTTGCTGCGATTTGTAGGAATGGTCGTACTGCGGGACTTTGCTGATGTTCAACCAAGGTCTGCTATTGGTTACTGCCGATAGGTAGCAATCTTGTAAGCGGCAAAGCTGAAAAAGACGCCGAGCGATCCTTCAATCCACCGACGAGCCTTCTGATATGCCACAATCACAGGTGCTGTTGAGAATGTCACGGCATAAAGAACGTGAACTGCTAACGACAGTGTGGTGGCGATCAAGATAAGGGCGATCCCAACCCACAAAGGGGCCTCGTTGCCAAGACCAATACCAACAATCGCAATCCACTGAAGCGCCGCCTTCGGATTTGTTAGCTGAATCGCGATGCCTTGCAGATAGAGGTTTTTTCCGCGGGCAGCTTTTGGTTTGTGCAAGTGAGAGGGTGTCGCGGCCGAACGAAATGCCTTGTATGCCAACCACGTGAGATATGCGGCCCCGAACACCTTTAGGAGTGTAACAATGCCTGCGTAGGCGGTGACGAGAGCCGTCAGGCCAGCAACTGTGCAAGTCGCCCAAACTGCCGAGCCAGAACCAACGCCAAGGGCCAGTTTTACCCCGGCTTCTCGACCCCGTTCCATCGAAGTACCAATGATGGCGAGAATATTTGGGCCTATACTGACAAAGCCGACAGAGAAGATGCCCAAAGCCAAAAGCAAATTGGAAATTTCTGCGCTCATCATTGTTCTCCTTTTCAGCTTGTCTCGAACGCTATCAGACAGAGCGAAACCAAAGAAGCAGTCATTCACCGCGCTGTGACGAATGAGCAAGGTAGACTCGTTCCAGTCATTCGCAGCACTGGGGAGAAATGACCGCTCCGGGCCGGAAGCAACTCTGCGCCCGTTGCGTGAATGTCGACTTTGCTCATCGGGTGAGCCTAAACCTGCCCGTCCGCTTCCATCTCAGCCATTCACCGCGATCGCGACGGGACCCTGCTCCCGATATTGGCCCGCGATGCAGCCCCACCCGTTAAAGCGGCTCAAGACTGGTCTCACCAGCCACCCTGACAGGGGGGCGTGTCGTCCAGAGGTCACTTCCAATGCTGCGGTGCAGCCCGCCAGACCGGACTTTCGCCGCGAAAGCAGAACCTGGTGGTGTTCGCACATCCTGCGGGACGAAGCCGGCTTTCGCTGCGCGCGCACCAATGTCTGGTTTTCGGTCGCAGCAAAATCTCATGGGCTCTGTCCGGCAGAAGGGCTATGGAATCGGCCAACCTTGGAACGGTTTGATTTCCTTAAGCGCAAAGCTGCTCGTCATGGCCTTAATCCCGGGCATGCGGCGAAGATGTTCCATTGAAAAATCTGCATAGTCGTCGAGATCACTGCAGACAACTTGAAGCAAGAAATCCGCTCCTCCGCCTATGGAATGGCAGGAGACAATCTGTGGATAGTCGACAACGGCCCTCTCGAACGCGCTGGCTTCCTCGACCGAGTGCGTGTCGATCTGCACGGACACAAATACAAGCACGCCCATACCAAGCCGTTTTCGATCAATCATCGCCCGATATCCCTGAATGTAACCCTCTTCTTCCAGCCTTCGTGTGCGACGCCAACATGGAGAGGTGGACATACCCGTAGCTTCGGCAAGATCTGCGTTGCTCAATCGCCCGTCAGACTGAAGCGCGGCCAAAATGCGCCGGTCCGCTTCATCAAGCTGAATAGGTTTGATTCCTGTTTTTTCATCCATCTAGGAAACTTCTACCTGAATTTTGCCATGCAGAGGCAGAATATGCCGAAATCTCAGAGGTTTCAAGGCAGATAGATGCAGAACGCCCTGCGGGAATGTGGTTTTGTCTCCAAAAAACTGGAAGACAAAATGAGACCTGAATCCACACCTTCAAATGCTGCAAATAACACATCGCCTCTGCGCGGCGCAGATGACTGGCGCCTGGCGATCGTCGTTTCTCCTGATCAGCCTATAGGATTTCTCGCGAACACGGTTGCCACCATCGCTGTGGGTCTTGGTGCGGCGCATCCGGGGCTCGGCAATGTGAGGCTTAGGGACCGGGAAGATAAGGCAATCCTGAGCTCTGCGGATCGTCCGGTCCCCATTCTTCAAGCCGATTCCGCTCAGATGTTTGCGATTTTGGAAAAGGCGCAGACGAAAGGCCAGGAACTGAAATTGGTGGTTTTTCCGGAGTTTGCCCGAAAGCTGCATTCTTTTGATGAATATGAGGTCGAGTTCCCAAACCGATCCCTTCGCAATGAACCCCTCAGCGGTCTTGGCCTGTGCGGATGCGCCCGATCCGTCAAGTCCCTAACCGGCTCGTTGAAGCTTCTCCGCTGATGCAAGTGATCGCAGGCGACGTCACCAGCTGAACAATCAGACGGACACCAACCTCATGGACATCTCTCACCTTGTCACGTTCAATCTCGCGCTGCTCGTGGCAATCGTTAGTCCAGGCCCCGCTCTCCTGATTGCAATGCAGAACTCTTTGTCCTCTGGAAAGTGGGCGGGCATTGCGACAGGGGCCGGCTTGGGGGTGGTGGGGGCTCTTTGGACCGCCATCGCCTTGCTTGGGATGGATGTGATTTTTGCAACCGCTCCATGGGCTTATCTGGTTATCAAAACCATCGGCGCTTCGTATTTACTCTATGTCGCCTATTGCATGTGGCGAGGCGCATGCACCACTGCTGTGGCTGATGTCAAACCCAAGTCCCATGCGTTCAGGCAGGGTATGGCAATCAATGCGCTCAATCCGAAGACGGTGTTGTTTGCCGCCGCCATTCTGGCGGCAATATTTCCCTCGAACCTGACCGTTTCCGAGAACCTCGCCATCATCGCCAACCATTTTATATTTGAGATAGCCTTTTATTCGGCATTGGCATCGGGAGTGAGCCGCAAAGCCGTGCGTGACGGTTACTTCGCCGCAGAGTTCTACATTGACCGTATCGGGGCAATTGCTTTGGGGGGGCTGGGCGCCAAATTGCTCCTCAGCAAGTAGCTCGCCGTACTCATTGCAGACGGACAAACAAGCCGCGGCATCGGTTGGAATGGGCTCGAAACGCTCCTACGCTGCGTACGACGCGAACCGCCGCTTTTGGGCCGAGAGCAATTCTCAGCCCGTGCGCTTTCATCTCAGCCGTTCACCGCGATCGCAATGGATCCCGCTGCCGGGATTGGCCCGCGACGCAGCCCCACCCGACAAAACGGCTCGGGATGGGTCTCACCAGCCGCCCGATTGGGCGCTTGCCATCCAACCGGCCCCCAACGCAAAAAACGCCCTCTCCATCCGGACAGGGCGTTTTCTGCGGTGCGGATGTGTGTGCCGTCAGTCGGTGGTCGAGCCTTCCTCGTCCTTGGCCATGCGCATGCGGGATTTCAGGACCCGGCCGAACAGGATCGGCAGCACGAAGCCGATAATGGCGAGGCTCCACAGGACCAGTGACAACGGGCTGTCGATCAGGGTCCACCAGTCACCATTGTCGATGGTGATCGCCCGGCGCAGGTTGTTTTCCATGGCATCGCCCAAAAGCGTTCCCAGAATGATCGGCACCAGGGGCACATCCAGCTTGCGCAGCACCCAGCCCATCACCCCGAAGCCGATCATGACCATCAGGTCGAAGGACGAGCCGGAAATGCCGTAGATCCCGACAAAGCTGACCATGGCCACGATGGGCATGAGGATGCGCGGCGGAATCAAAAGCACCCTTGTGAACAGGCCGATCATCGGAATGTTCATGGCCAGAAGCATGAAATTGGCGATGAACAGGGCGGCGATCAGCCCCCAGACCACATCCGGCTGCTGGGTGAAGAGCAGCGGGCCAGGGGTGATGTTGAGGGCGAGCAGGACCGCCAGAAGCACGGCGGTCGTACCGGAGCCGGGAACCCCGAGGGCCAGCATGGGCACCAGAGCGCCGCCCGCAGCCGCATTGTTGCCCGCTTCAGGTGCGGCAACCCCGCGCGGATCGCCGGTGCCGAAGGTCTTGTCCTTGTCGACCAGCTTCTTTTCCATGGTGTAGGAAATGAACGAGCCAAGGGAAGCGCCCGCGCCTGGCAGAACCCCGGCGATGAAGCCAAGCACACTGGTGCGCAGCATGGTCGGGGTGCAGGATTTCAGCAGCTGAAAGCTGGGCATCAGCCGCCCGACCGAGACCTTGTGGGCGCTTGCATCCGCGTTGCCATGGCGGTGTTCCAGAAAGAGGAACACTTCGGAGAGGGCAAACAGGCCGACAATCGCGACCAGGAAGTCGATGCCGTCATAAAGATGGACTTCGCCAAAGGTGAAGCGGGGTACGCCTGTCTGGGTGTCGACGCCAACGGTGGCCAGCCCGATGCCGAGGGCGGCCGCAAAGGCGGTCTTGGCCTGGTTGGTGGAGGCAACCCCGCCAAGGGTGGCAAAGGCAAGGGTGAAGAGGGCGAAATATTCCGCCGGGCCGAACAGTAGCGCGATCTTGACCAGTTGCGGGGCCAGCAGGATCAGGCCCCAGGTGGCCAGAAAGGCGCCGACAAAGGAGGCAATTCCGGAAAGCGACAGGGCCTCGCCAGCGCGCCCGTTGCGGGCCATGGGATAGCCGTCGAGACAGGTCATCATGGCTGGTTCGTCGCCGGGAATGTTCAGCAGGATGGAGGAGATCCGTCCGCCATACATGGCCCCGTAATAGACCGAGGTCAGCAGGATCAGAGAGGGGGTGGCGCCAAGCCCGAGGGTGAAGGCGAGCGGGATCAGGATGGCAACGCCGTTGGACGGGCCAAGACCCGGCAGGGCGCCCATCATGGTGCCGAGAAAACAGCCGAGCAGGGCCAGCAGCAGGTTCTGCCAGGTCAGGGCGATGACAAAGCCGTCGGCCAGGGAAGAGAGAGTGTCCATGAAAGCCTCCCGTCAGAAACCGAGGGGGCCCTTGGCCAATGACAGGCCGAGGGCAAGGTGGAAGACGGCATAGATGCCAATGGAGGTAAGGCTACCGGTAACAACCGAGGCCAGCGGGCCGGAGCCGAGGCGCCAGGTCAGGTAGGTCGCGGCAAGGGCGGTGGCAAAGACGAACCCGATCACCGGCAGCAGCTGGGCGTAGAGGATCATCACCACCACGGCGGCGGCCACTTCCACGAGGCGGCCGAGGCTGGGCCAGTCCGGCCCCGTGTCGGGCTTAAGAATGATAACGAGAGACGACAGTCCGAGAACTGCTGCGATGATGAGTGGGAAAGCCTTGGGACCGACCGCGTCGGACAGGAAGCTTTCTTGGATCAGGAGCGCGGCCCAGGCATATCCGAGTGCAAGGAGAAGCCCGACCACTCCGAAGATGCGGTCGCTCATGGATACCTTCCAGCGGCGGCGCGCCGGACGGGGCCGCCTATTCAGGAGCTGAGAAAAAGAAACGGGGGGCACGGCCGGTGCCCCCCGAGGCTGGAGATGGCAATTTTATTTGATGATGCCGATCTCTTTGGAGATGTCCTGGATCTGTTTCACGGATCCGGCGACGAATTGCTCGAATTCTTCGCCCTGCAGGTCGAGCGGGGCAAGACCATTGGCAGCCATCACGCCTTTCCACTCGTCGCTCTTATACAGATCGGAGATCTTGTTCACCCAGGAATTATAGGCGTCGTCGGACATTTTGCCGGGGGCGTAAAAGCCGCGCCAGTTGGCGCCGATGGCGTCGATGCCCTGTTCCTTGGCGGTCGGGAAGTCGGAAAATTCACCGGGAATACGCTCCGGCGCCAGCACGGCAATCACCTTGATGTCGCCGCTGTCGACAAATCCTTTCGCTTCGGAAATGTCGCCGGTAAAAGCCTGGACCGACCCGGCGAGCAGCTGAGTCACAGCTTCGCCGCCACCATCAAAGGCGATGTATTTGACCGAGCGCACGTCCTTGATGCCATAGGCATTGGCGGCGATCAGGACCTTCAGATGATCCCAGCCGCCAACGGCAGAGCCGCCTGCCACAGACACGGAGGTCGGATCGGCCTTGATCTGGTCCAGAAGCTCGGGAAGCGTGTTGACCGGGCTATTGGCGGCAACAGCAATCACGCCATAGTCGGCGCCGATGGACGCCACCCAGCGGACCTGGTCCATGGTGTTGCCCGGAAACGCGCCTTGGGCGAGGCGGGTGGCTGTTGCGGATGATGCGGCAACGATCAGGTCGTTGTCACTGTCGCGCTTGTTCACCACTTCGGCAAAGGCGACCCCGCCGCCGCCGCCAGCCAGGTTCACCACCTGCATGGTCTTGCCGATCAGCTTGAGATCCTGGAGAGATTTGCCCACCTGGCGGCAGGTGAAGTCCCAGCCACCGCCCGGATTGGCCGGAGCGATACATTCCGGATTTTCCGGCTTGTAATCGGCAGCGGTGGCGCCGAAAGCGGACGCGCCAAGAAGGGCCGCCGCCAGAAGAAGGCGGGTGGATTTGAATGCCATGATGTGTTCCTCCACAAAGTCAGGCGTTTGATGCCTTTTTCAAATTCGCTGAACCGTCCGGGTGCAGGGCTTCTGGCATCAGCCTGAGGCAAGCCGGGCCGGTTGGCGAATATTTCAACAGCCTAGCGCCAAACCCTGTCACCAACCTGTCAAGCTTTGCCGCCGCGCTTGCATGGGGCGCTCAGGCGGGCAATGTTTGGGGCTGGGAGGAACCTTACGTGCGCCTTTTGCTCGTTGAAGACACATTTGACATGGCCGAGGCCATTATGATCCGCCTGGAGCGGAGCGGCATGGCCTGTGATCTGGCCAAGACGCTGGAAGAAGCGCGTGCCTGCCTGGAAGTGCAGCGCTATGACGTTCTGGTGCTGGACATCAATCTGTCGGACGGTTTGGGCACGGATCTTCTGAAGGAGCTGCGATCCCAGGGCGACCGGACGCCCGTTCTGATGCTGACGGCGGAGTTTTCCGTCGACGAGCGGGTGTCTTCGCTCAATTCCGGGGCCGATGACTATCTGGTCAAGCCGTTTGACCACCGGGAGCTGGAAGCCCGTCTCCGTGCGCTCTACCGGCGGGAACAGGGGGACAAGGCGGAGGAAGTCACGCTTGGCAATCTGAGTTTCAACGCTTCGGCCCGGGTGGTGCGGGCCGATGGCAGTCCGCTGACGCTCACCCGCCGGGAATTCGCGCTGCTGGAGCTTTTGATCCACAACCGCGGCAAGACCTTGAGCAAGGAACGCCTGTTTGAGGGGCTGTTCAGTTTCGAGGAGACGGATGTGGGCATGAATGCGCTGGAACTCTATGTCGCCCGGCTGCGCAAGAAGCTGGCCGGCTCGTCGGTACGGATCGAGACCCAGAGGGGCCTCGGCTACAAGCTCCATGTTGAGGCCTGATTTCCTGCGCGCTCTGGCGCCAAAATCCCTGACCGCCCGGGTGGCGCTCGGGGTTGCCTTCCTTTTGATCTTTGGGGGGATGCTTGTGGCGATTGCCGCCTTTGCCTATGGGCGCGAGGCGGCGCGGACCGCCTATGACAGGCTTCTGCTTGGTGCGGCCAATGACATTGCAGCCTCTATCACCGTGCAGAACGGCAAGCCAGAGCTGGAACTGCCCGTCTCCGCGTTTGATCTGCTGGGTTTTTCCAAGGATGACCGGATCGGCTACCGGGTCATCGGCACCGATGGCGCGACCCTGACCGGCTATGACGGCATTTCTCTGCCCGATGGCCGCAAGGCGGTTCAGAACGGGTTTTTTGATGGTGTGTTTTTCGGCGAAGCGGCGCGTTTTGCCGTTGTCTCGCGCCGCTTCGCCGAACGCAGACTGAATGGTACGGTGCAGGTGATCGTCGGCCAGACGCTGCTGGCGCGCGATGCCATGGCTTATGACATTACCCGAAAGGCGCTTTATGTGCTGGCGGCGTCCGGATTGGCCATGGCGCTGCTTGCGGGCCTTGTGGTCCGCTCCGTGCTGCAGCCTTTGGAAAAGATCACCAGACGCCTGACAGGCCGCGATCCCCATGACCTGACGCCCATGGACACGGATGTGCCCCGGGAAACGGCTGTCCTGATCAGTGCCCTTAACGGGTTCATGGCGCGGCTGGACCGGCAGATGATGTCCATGCGCCACCTGATTTCCGATACGGCCCACCAGCTGCGCACGCCGGTCGCTGCGCTGCGGGCGCAAGCGGGCCTGTTGGCCGAGGAAACGGATCCGGCGCGTAAGGAGAAGATCGCCGGGCGCCTGCAAACCCGGTCCGTCAGCCTCGGGCGTCTGCTGGACCAGATGCTGAGCCAGGCTCTTGTCATCCATCGCGGCGACAGCGCGCGCCGGGAAGAGGTGGATTTGCGGGACATTGCGCTGGATGTGACCGATCAGGACGACCATGGGGTTCTTTATCCGGAGATGGATGTGGGGCTGGAGATCGGCGAGGCCCCGGTTCTGGTGACGGCCGACGCACCATCCTTGGAAGAAGCTCTGAAAAACCTTTTGGCCAATGCGCTCAAACACGGGCGCTCCCCTGTGCGCGTGGGCGCAGGTCATGTGGACGGACATGCGCAGCTCTGGGTGCAGGACGCGGGCCCGGGCCCGGCACCGGAGATCGTGTCCGGCCTCGGCAACCGCTTCAACCGGAAGGGACCGGCGCGCTCCTCGGGCTCCGGACTGGGGCTTGCCATCGCCCATGCGGCCGCTGATTCCTTTGGCGCGCATCTGGTCCTGGAGCCAGGGCGAGATGACGGGTTCCGTGCAGCTCTTGTTTTCGGTCAGTCTTCAGTACCGGCGCCGGAGCGGGGGCGCTCATGAGATGCCTCAAGGTCTTGCGGGCGGGTCTGGCCGGTCTGGGGCTGCTGCTGGCGACGACGCTTGCGCAGGCCCAGGAAATGACGGCCCGGTTCGGGGAGCCCTCTGCCGCAACGGTGCTGCTGTTGCGTTCCACTACGGATCTTGCCGTCTTCGGTCCGGTCGTGGAGGCCTTCGTGCGCACCCGGCCGGGCACCGGATTGATCTATGAACAATGGGGCTCGAATGCGCTTTATGATCTGACCTTGAAGGAGTGCCGGGAGGGACAGAGCGGCGCGGATCTGGTGATCAGTTCCGGGGTCCACCAGATGGTCAAGCTGGTCAATGATGCCTGCGCGGCGTCCTACCGGTCGCGGGCAACGGAACGGCTGCCCGATGCGCTGCGCTGGCGCGATGAAATCTGGGGCATAACCCGTGAACCGGCGGTGATTGTCTACAACAAGGATCTGGTGCCGGAGGGGGACGTGCCGCAGTCGCGCTTTGATCTGCTTGATCTGTTGCGGCCCGTCTATACGCCCTATGCGGGCCGGGTTGCCACCTATGATATCGAGCGGTCGGGGCTTGGGTATCTGTTCGCTTTTTCCGATGCCCAGGAGGCGTCAACCTTCGGCGCGCTGCAGGAATCTTTCAGCCGTTCCGGCGCCGTCTCCACCTGCTGTTCGGCGGACATTATCCGCGGCGTTGCGGAAGGGCAGTATCTGATCGCCTATAATGTGCTCGGATCCTATGCGCAGGGCTATCAAAAGGAGGATAGCCGCATCGGCATTGTCCTGCCTTCCGACTATACGCTGGTGCTTTCGCGGGCGCTGATGATCCCCAAACAGGCGGCCCACAAAGGAACGGCGCAGGACTTTCTGGAGTTTCTGCTGTCGCCGCAAGGCACGATCGAACTGCGCAAGGCGCTGCTCATCAGTCCGATACTGGAAGCGGCGGAGGGCGGGGAGGGGGAGGCCATCAGCCTGACGGCGCTGCGTCCCATCGGCCTTGCACCGTCGCTGATGGTGGCGCTGGACAAGATGACCCGCAACATGTTTCTGCGCCGCTGGCGCTCCACCTTTCCCGGGCCGTAAGCGTCAAAAGAAACCGCCGCCCCGTGGGGGGCGGCGGCAGAGCGTTGCCAGGCGACTTTTACCAGCTGAACTGCTTTGCCATAGTCAGCTTGAAGGTGCGGCCCGGAGCCGGGTCGCCGGCCAGATTGTTCTGGTACTGCTTGTCGAAAATATTCTCGACGGAAGCTCTCAGCTCATAGCCGGACATCAGGCCTTCCTGGGGTGTCCAGTTCGCAAAGATGTCATGCACGCCGTAGCCGGGGAACGGCCCGTCCGTCGTTCCGGTTTTCATGCCTGCCGCAAAGAGGCCGCGCCAGCCGAACTCGACGTTGTGGTCCGGCCAGCGGCCGCCGAGGGTCATTGCCAGTGTATCGGCTGGAATGGAGCTGAGCGTTTCGCCCGTCTCCTTGTCTTCACCACGGATCACGCTGTATGCGAGAGACGCAAAGACATAGTCGGCATCATAGGCCGCTTCCACCTCAACACCATAAATCTCCGCTTCATCGATATTGACGTAATAGACAACCGGTGTGCTCTGGCCGGTATTTGGATTGGCTGCAATGAGATCGGTCAGATCATTGTAAAAGCCGGTGGTTTTGAGCTGGAAACTGTCATTGTTCGCCACAATGTCCATGAAGGAGAGGGAGAAGCCCGCTTCAACAGAGTTGGACTGTTCCTTTTCAAGATCAAGGCTTGCAAAGCGGCCGCCGGGATAGGTCCTGTTGGCGCCGGTGGAAAACAGTTCATCCAGGGTTGGTGCCCGTTCCGTGTGAGCGACAGATCCGAACACAGCCAGATTGTCATTGATCTTGAAGAGCGCGGCCAGTTTGGGAGAGAATGCGACTTCGAACTGGTCTGAGGCGTCTTCAATCGAGCTGTCGGGCTGCAGGTTGATCAGGTCAACACGCGCACCGGGGGTGATGGTGAGGCGGTCGTTCCAGATGAACTCGTTCTGGGCAAAGATCCCGAGTTTCGTATCTGTTCCTTCCGGATGGAAATCAACGGACCCGCTTTCCGCGCTGGCGATTCGTTCCTGATAGGATAGCTGCGTTCCTACGGTCAGGAAGTTCTCAAAACCAGTGCCGGAAAACGCGAACGTATTGTCGATTTTACCTTGCCAGGTCCGGTAGCTGTAATTGGAATCTTCAAACAGAACCGAGGGTGTGGTTGAGGAGGCGTCTTCCTGATCCACGGCCGTGTCAGAGAAGGACAGGGCAATGTTCAGATCCAGGAAAGGATTATCCGATGCCGGATTGTCATAGCTGAACACAACCGTCTGGTCAGTGATGTCACGGTCGATGGTTCCGAAGGCCGAGATCGTCCCGGTCTGCGAATATTGCGTGTCGTCGAGATCGCTTTGCCAGCGTTGGTAGGACAGGCGGATGGATTGCTCTTCATTGTCACCAAAGTGATGGATCACCTTGGCCAGACCGGATGCGGATTCAAAGCCTGACCCCAGGATTGTCGAGCCGTCGCCAGTCTCGTAGTCCGATGCGCGCCGGAAGGTGCCGTTCAGCAGATATTCTGTCCGTTCGTTGATCCGGCCGGCAACAATGCCAGAGGACATGAAGCCGTCCTTGTTGGAATCGAACATGCCCTTGACCTTGACGGCCAATCTTTCACCGTCCTCAAGGAAATCACTGGCGTCTTTGGTGGTGAAGTTGATCACGCCGCCAAGAGCGCCCGCCCCATAGAGCGTTGAAGAAGCGGATCCGCGCAGGATTTCAACCTGTTTGTAAAGTTCCGGATCGGAGAAGAACGACCCGACACGGTACTGTTCAAAGAACTTGTTTGCTCCGTCGACCGTCACGATGATTTTCGATTCATCGGAGGCGTTCAGATCCCCGATCCCGCGAATGTTGAAGGACTGGCCGCCGACACGGTTGCTGCCCGTCACGGTCACGCCGGGGACCTCCCGGAACAGGTCGCCGATTGTGACGGCTTGCTCGGAATCGATGGCTTCCTGATCCAGAACCGTCACGGCCTGGGGTGTGTCATAGGCCACCTTGTCGACACCGGCACCGACCACAATCAATTGCAGCTTTGTATTGGCCGTTTCCGCCGTCTCATCCACGGCGGTTTCCGGCGTTTCTGAAACCGGTATGTCTTCGCTCAGGTCCTGCGCGCTGGCAAGACCGGTATTAACAAGAACCCAAAGCGCTACACCGCTCGCTAGCCGCGAACGGTTCGATTTAATTCGCCCCATAAATTTCTCCAAGAATGCGGGTGGCCGCGTCCTTGCCCCGTCCCCTCAAACGGTGCTTAAAATGAGTTGTTAACTCAAGTATTGAATTTCATATGAAACATGAATATAGGAGTCAAGTATTAAGCGGTGCCTTTCTGGATCCTGTCCTAGATTGGAAGGGTTCAAAAAAGATGTTTCTTTTCAATCCTCTGTTGGGGGTTTTGGAACAGGTTCGCTTGTGAGTTCGGTCGAAGTCAACGAAGGCAAAAGTTCATGAATGCCGGTCACGGTTCTCCTGAAAACAAACCGAGTGCTGCCGAGATACGGGATGCACGCACCCGCAACCCGAAAGCGCGTGAGCGGGATCTTGCCCAGTCCCTGGGGATCTCTGAAGCGGAACTTGTGGCCGCCTTTACCGGCCACGGCGTCACGCGGATTGCGCCCCGGTTCGAGGTGCTGTTTCCCGGCCTCAAGGGGGTGGGCGAGGTCATGGCCCTGACCCGCAATGACAGCGCGGTGCATGAAAAGATTGGCGTCTTCGACAATTTTGTAAATGGCGAACGGGCCGCTCTGATGCTGGGGGACCAGATCGACACGCGCATGTTCCCGGCCAAATGGGTCCACGGCTTTGCCGTTGAAAAGACCGATGGCAAGGATATCCGCCGGTCGCTGCAGTTCTTTGATGCGCACGGGGATGCCGTGCAGAAGATCCATGCGCGCCCGGCAACGGATCTCGCCGCCTGGCGCAGCCTGATTGCCCGTTTGGCCCTCGACGACCAGAGCGCCGATGGCCTTCCGGACCTGGCGCCGGCCCCGCCGTTTTCCCGCAAACCGGTGGCCGACGGCGTTGCCGCGAAATTGCAGAGCCGGTGGCAGGGTCTGACCGACGTGCACCAGTTCCACGGGTTGTTGAAGGAGCTGGATCTTGACCGGCTCAGTGCTTTTGAACTGGCCGGAGAGCGCTGGGCCTGGCCGCTGGATCTGGGGGCTGTCTCCGCCATGCTGCGGCTTGCTGCGTCCGAACGCATTCCGATCATGTGTTTTGTCGGCAACCGGGGCTGCATCCAGATCCATTCCGGCACGATTGAAAATGTCGTCAGCAAAGGCCCCTGGATCAATGTCATGGACCCGACTTTTCACATGCATCTGCGCACAGACCATATCAGCGATGTCTGGGTGGTGCGCAAACCGGCGGATGTGGGCCATGTGACCTCGCTGGAAGCCTATGACAGCATGGGCCAGCAGATCATCCAGTTCTTTGGCCTGCGCGGGGAGGGCAATGCGGAGCGGGCCGACTGGCGAGGCCTTGCCGAAAACCTTCCCAAACTTGACCGGGCCGTTGCCCTAGGAGCCGCAGAATGAACTTTTTCAACCGTCCCCAGATCCTGGGCCTCACTGCCGCCATCTCTTTGACCGCCGCAGCCGTGTTCTTCCCGGCAAGCTCCCTCTTTGCGGCCGATGTCTCTGGAGCCGAAGCCAAGCGGATCGTATCCGTTGGCGGCTCCGTGACCGAGATCGTCTTTGCCCTTGGCGAAGAGGACCGGCTGATTGCCCGGGATTCGACCAGTGTCTACCCGCGCGCGAGCTTCAATCTGCCCGATGTCGGCTATATGCGTGCGTTGTCACCGGAAGGGGTTCTGTCGGTCGAGCCGGACCTTGTGCTGCTTTTGAAAGGCAGCGGACCGGAAGAAACGCTGGATGTCCTGAAACAGACCGGACTGCCCATTGCCGATGTGCCTGAAACCTATACGGCCGAGGGCATTCTGGACAAGGTGCGCACGGTGGGCCATGTGCTTGGCGTTGACAGCAAGGCTGAAGCGCTTGCGGTCAAGCTGGGCCAGGATCTGAAGGCAGCGGAAGCGGCGGCGGCGGATCTGTCCTCCGGCAAGCGGGTGCTGTTCATCCTGTCGGTCCAGGGCGGGCGGATCATGGCCTCCGGCACGGGCACGGCGGCCGATGGCATCATCCGTCTGGCCGGGGCGGACAATGCCCTGACTGGCTTTTCCGGTTACAAGCCGCTCAGCGACGAAGCGCTATTAAGCGCAGCGCCGGATGTGATCCTGATGATGGACCGCAGCGGCAATCATGGCAGTTCGGCTGAAGACCTGTTCAGCCATCCTGCGCTGGCCCAGACCCCGGCCGGGCAGGCAAAACGGCTGATCAAGATGCCGGGCCAGTATCTGCTCGGCTTCGGTCCGCGCACCGCCGGTGCGATCCGGGAGCTGGCCGAAGAGCTGGCCAAGACAGAGGGCTGACCGGCACCATGAAGGACGTGGCCCCTGCCCTGCGGCAGACCCCGCCGCGCGGCTTTCCCGGCCTGAGGCTGGTCAGGAATGGCAACCGGGAAGGTCTGGCGCGGGCCGTCATCGCCGCACTGGTGGGCCTTGTGCTGGCCATGATGCTTGCCAGCCTTGCGATTGGTCCGATCCCGGTGAAGGTGTTTGACATCTTACCCCACGCCGCCGGTTATTTTTTGCCGCCACAATCCGGGGCCCCGGACGGGGTGTCCTTGCGCGACTGGATTGTCGTCATGGAAATCCGCCTGCCGCGTGTGGTGCTCGGGGCCCTGATCGGGGCCGCGCTGGCGGTCTCAGGTGCCGTTATGCAGGGGCTTTTCCGCAATCCGCTGGCCGATCCGGGCATTGTCGGGGTTTCCGCCGGGGCCAGTCTTGGCGCTGCGTCCTTCATCGTTCTGGGGGGATCGGTGCTGGCCCCGGTGGTGGCCGTTCTGGGACTGTTTGCCCTGCCGCTTGCCGCCTTTGCCGGTGGACTGGTGACCACACTTCTGCTCTACCGGATCGGCACGCGCGGCGGCATCACATCGGTGGCAACGGTGCTCCTGGCCGGGATTGCCCTTGGCGCGCTCGCCTTAGCAGCCACCGGCCTGTTGATTTATATGGCGGACGATCAGCAGCTGCGGGATCTGCAATTCTGGATGCTGGGCTCGCTGGCCGGATCAAACTGGCAAAAGGCGCTGTCCTGTGCCCCGGTCATTCTGATCACGCTGGCCTTTGTGCCGTTTCTGGCGCGGGGCCTGAACGGGCTGACCCTGGGCGAGGCTGCCGCTGCCCATACCGGCATCCGGGTGCAGCGGCTCAAGAATCTCTGCATCCTGATGGTCGCCGGGGCCACGGGCGCGTCGGTGGCCGTCAGCGGGGGCATCGGCTTTGTCGGCATCGTTGTGCCCCATCTTCTTCGCCTGACCATCGGACCTGATCACCGCTATCTGCTGCCCGCATCCGCCCTTTTGGGGGCGTGCCTGTTGC
This sequence comes from Roseibium sp. AWQ4_254, assembly GCF_056161025.1. Classification (NCBI taxonomy): domain Bacteria; kingdom Pseudomonadati; phylum Pseudomonadota; class Alphaproteobacteria; order Hyphomicrobiales; family Stappiaceae; genus Roseibium; species Roseibium sp. AWQ4_254. The sequence continues at coordinate 177,369 of NZ_JBSWYH010000008.1, read as the reverse complement.
TGGCCGCCGACACGCTCAGCCGGACGGCCGTGGCCCCGGCGGAATTGCCCATCGGCATCATCACGGCGTTTGCCGGGTCTCCGGTCTTCCTCTGGATCCTGCTGCGCAAGCGTGGTCTGACCGGGCTTTAGGAGAGACAGGAAAGATGACGGTGGCACAGGTGGCAGATCAATCCGGCGGGTCCGCACATAATGAGGTGCGATGCCTGAGTGTGAACCAGCTTTCGGTCACCATTGGCAAGGCACAGATCGTGTCCAGCCTGAGCTTTGAGGCCCGGGCCGGTGAGCTTCTGGCAATCATCGGCCCGAGCGGGTCCGGCAAGACCACCTTGCTGAAGGCGGTCACCGGAGAATTGCCTTATCGCGGTCAGGCCGTGCTGGCGGGGGCGGACATTTGCGGCCTGACCCCGGAAGCCCAGGCAGACCGGCGGGGCGTCTTGCCTCAGATCAGCCAGATCGCCTTTGCCCTGACGGTTGCCGAAGTGGTTTCGCTTGGCCTGAGCGGCCTGCGGCTGGACCGGCCGGGCAAGGCCCGGCGCATTGGCGAGGCGCTTGAGAAGGTCGGTCTTGGCGGGTTCGAGGCGCGCAGCTATCAGGATCTGTCCGGCGGCGAACAGCAGCGTGTCCAGCTGGCCCGGGTTCTGTGCCAGGTCTGGGAGCCGGTGCCGGATGTGGGGCCGCCGCGCTGGCTGTTTCTGGATGAGCCTGTCTCCAGCCTCGACATCAAACATCAGTATCAGATCATGGCGCTGGCTCGGGACTATGCCCTGCGGGGCGGTGGGGTGGTCGCGGTCATGCATGACCTCAACCTGACAGCCGCCTTTGCCGACAAGATCCTGGTGATGCAAAAGGGCCAGCGGCTGGCCTTCGGCGCACGGGACGAAGTGATGCAAGCGGATCTTTTAAGCCGTGCCTATGATTTTCCGCTGGCGCTCGTGCCGTGTCACGAAACCGGACGCCCGGTTGTCGTGCCAAGGCACCAGGGTGAGGGGGCACAGGAGAGGACAGGCCCGGCACACTGACACAGGGCAGGCCTATCCGCCGTCAGCGTAATCCATCAGGGTTTTGCCGACGCCGTGTGTTTTCAGTTTGCTGACAGCTGCCTGAAAGGCCTCCAGATAGGCCGGGTGGGTCCCGAGTGCACCAAACAGGGGGGGCATCTCGGCGTCATTTCCGCCCGTAAAGACCTCGCGGGCCCAGTTGTTCAGAAGGCCGGCCTTTTCGTCTTCCAGCACCAGATCCCGCCCGGCCTCGTCATGGCCGAGGCAATAGCGGCACCACAGGGCGGTTTCCAGTGCCAGACCGGTGACTGGCAGGCCTTGATCCAGCCGGTCCTGAAGTGTTGGCAGAATGAATTTCGGTTGCCGGTTGGAGCCGTCGAGGCACAGCCGGGGGATTGTGTCCCCAACGGCCGCATTGGAAAACCGCCCGGTGATGGTGCTGAGGTAATCCTTGAAGCTGACGCCTGGAATGGCTGGCACCGTCGGCAGGATTTCCTCCGTTTCCAGTCTGGTGAGATAGGCCGCAATGCGCGGGTCCGCCATGGCGTCATGAACAAAATGGTGTCCCAGAAGCGCGCCGGGATAGGCAATGGCTGCGTGGCCGCCATTGAGAATGCGCAGCTTCATCAGCTCATAGGGGGCGACATCCTCCACGAATTCCACGCCGACTTTCTCAAGTGCAGGACGCCCTTGCGGGAAGGTGTCTTCAAGCACCCATTGGCGGAAGGGTTCGCAGACCACCGGGGCGGCATCGATGAGGGCAAACAGATCGCGCACCAGGGTGCGTTCCCGGTCCCCCGTCGCAGGGGTGATGCAGTCGACCATTCCGTTTGGAAAGGCAACATTGTCTGAAATCCAGCTGGCGAGTTCGTTTGAGATTGCCCGTGCATAGCCGGTCACGGCCTGCCGGGCGATATGGCCGTTTTCCGGGAGATTGTCGCAGGACATGACGGTGAAGGGGGCAAGGCCTTTCTGGCGCCTGCGGTCAAGGGCGGCTGCCAGAACGCCGAATACGGTCTCCGGTTGATCCGGTTGGCGCAGATCTTTCACAATCGCCGGATCTTTGATGTCAAATCCGCCATTGTCCGGATCGACAAAATAGCCGCCCTCCGTGATGGTGAGCGAGACGATGCGGATATCCGGCGCGCACAACCTGTCAATGAGAGCTGCAGGCTCGGCCGCAACAAAGTCGATCATCGAGCCGCAGATCTGCGCGCTCAAGGCGTCCGGATCGAGCTCGACCACCGTTGTCAGCCAGTCCTGGCCTTGAAGGCGGGTTCTCATGGTGGCGTCGGACGGCATGAGACCGGCGCCGACAATGGCCCAGTCGAGATCTTCTCCCAACGCGAACAGCCGGTTCAGATAGATTGCCTGATGGGCGCGGTGGAAATTGCCGACGCCGATATGCACGATGCCGGGGCTCAGGCGGCTGCGGTCATAGGGCAGCGTGACCACGGTGTCAGGCAGCTGATCAAGGGTGCTTGCGGTCAAGGTGATGGTCATGGTTCAGCTCATCCAGTTGCCGCCGTCGACATTGTATGTCTGGGCGACGATGTAATCGGCGTCGGAAGAGGCGAGGAAGACGGCCATGCCTGTCAGATCATCCGCCGTGCCCATGCGGCCAAAGGGAACGGTCTTGCCGACGGCCGCTTTCTTTTCCCCCGGTCGCAAACCTTCATGCTGCGCAAAAAGAGCATCAACCCCGTCCCAATGGTCGCCATCCACGACGCCGGGGGCGATCGCGTTGACGTTGATCCCGTGGTCGATCAGGTTGAGCCCGGCTGACTGGGTCAGGCTGATGACGGCTGCCTTTGTCGCACAATAGATCCCGACCAGCGGTTCGCCCCGCCGCCCTGCCTGGCTGGCCATGTTGATGATCTTGCCGCCCTTGCCCCGGGCGATCATCGATTTTGCCGCTGCCTGCAGCGTGAACAGGGTCCCGGCCACATTGATATCGAACAGCCGGGCATAGCTGTCCCGGGTGATGTCCACGATGGGGGCAAGATCAAACAGCGCGGCATTGTTGATCAGGATGTCCAGGCCGCCAGCGGTCTCTTCGACTTGGGAGACCGCGGCGTCGATGGACGCCTGGTCCGTGACATCAAGAGAGACGGCATAAGCGCCTTTGCCGATCTCCGCCGCCGCAGCTTCCGCGCCCTGCCGGTTGATATCGGCAACGGCGACTGTTGCCCCCTCGCGCACATAGCGGGCCGCAAAGGCTTTGCCGATGCCGCGCGCTGCGCCGGTGATGAGTGCGGACTTTCCTTCAAGGCGCATCATGCGATCCTCAATCCCTGTGTGTCGAAACGATGGATCTTCTCCGGATCCGGTGTGAGGTGGACCCGGTCGCCATGGCGGAAGGCAATCTCGCCGGTGGAGCGCACAGTGACCGGCGTGTCCAGCCCGTCAATGTCGACATATAAAAACGTATCGGAGCCCAGATGTTCGGAAACGCCCACGGTGCCGGCCCATGGGCCGTCCTGCGGGGAGGCGGTGATATGCTCGGGCCGGATACCGATCGTGTCGGCCTTGTGCCCGGCGGTAAAGGCCCCGCTCAGAAAGTTCATTTTCGGGGAGCCGATAAAGCCCGCCACGAAGCGGTTGCGCGGCGTGTGATAGAGGTCGAGCGGGGTGCCGACCTGTTCGATCAGGCCGTTTTGCAGGACTACGATCTTGTCTGCCATGGTCATGGCCTCAACCTGATCATGGGTCACGTAGATCATGGTGGTTTTCAGCGACTGGTGCAGTTCGGAGATTTCCAGGCGCATATTCACCCGCAGGGCCGCATCCAGGTTGGACAGGGGCTCGTCGAAGAGAAAGGCGGCGGGTTCGCGCACGATGGCCCGGCCAATGGCGACCCTCTGGCGCTGGCCGCCCGAGAGCTGGCCCGGGCGCCGGTCCAGATAGTCCGTCAGGTTCAAGACCTGTGCTGCCGCTTCCACCTTGCGGTCCTGCTCTGCCTTGTCGAGGCCGGCCATTTTCAGGGGAAAAGCAATGTTTTTGCGCACGGACATGTGCGGATAAAGCGCATAGGACTGGAATACCATGGCCAGGCCGCGCTTCGCCGGCGGGGTGCCGGTCGCGGTCTGGCCGTCAATCACGATCTCGCCGGAAGTAACATCCTCCAGACCGGCGATCAGCCGCAGCAAGGTGGATTTGCCGCAGCCGGAAGGGCCGACAAAAACGACAAATTCGCCATCGTCAATCTCAAGGTCGAGCGGCGGGATCACCTTAACGTCGCCGAAGCTCTTTGTGATCTGTTTGAGTGTGATCTGACCCATGTGTCTACGATCTCCTATTTCACGGCGCCGAAGGTCAGGCCACGGACGAGCTGTTTCTGGCTGAACCAGCCAAGGATGAGAATGGGGGCAATCGCCATGGCCGAGGCTGCGCTCAGCTTGGCGTAAAACAGGCCTTCCGGGCTGGAATAGCTGGCGATGAAGGCGGTGAGGGGAGCGGCTTTTGCAGCTGTCAGGTTCAAGGTCCAGAAGGCTTCGTTCCAGGCCAGGATGATGTTGAGCAGCAAGGTGGAGGCAATGCCCGGCAGGGCCATGGGCGTCAGAATGTAGAGAATTTCCTCTTTCAGTGTTGCCCCGTCCATGCGGGCGGCCTCCAGGATCTCCCCGGGGATCTCCTTGAAATAGGTGTAGAGCATCCAGATGATGATCGGCAGATTGATCAGCATCAGGACCAGCGTCAGCCCGAAGCGTGTGTCCAGAAGACCCAGCTTGATGAACAGAAGATAGATCGGATAGAGCACACCAACGGCGGGCAGCATCTTGGTCGACAGCATCCACATGAGGATGTCCTTGGTCCGTTTGGACGGGACAAAGGCCATGGACCAGGCGGCCGGAATACCGATCAGAAGGCCCGCAAGCGTGGACCCGCCGGCCAGGATGACCGAGTTCCAGAGATAGCGCATGTAGTCGGACCGCTCCTGAACGACCGCGTAATTGTCCAGGGTCCAGTCGAAGAAGAAAAACAGGGGCGGATCATTGATCGCCTGGGCTTCTGTCTTGAAGCTGGTCAGGATCGTCCAGAGGATCGGAAAGAAGATCAACAGACCGATGGCCCAGGCGGCCAGGGTATTCATCATCTTGCGGCGGGATGTGACAGCGCGGGCCATTTGCGTTCCCTCCTCAGGCGTCCAGGTTCTTGCCGACAATGCGCATCAGGAAAAGTGCAATGATGTTGGCGAGGATGATGGCGTAGACACCGCCTGCCGACCCGAGCCCCACATTCTGGCTTTCCAGAACCCGTTGGAAGATCAGGTAGGTCAGGGTGCGGGTGCCGAAGGCGCCGCCGGTGGTGACGAAAATCTCTGCGAAGACCGCCAGCAGAAAGATGGTCTGGATCAGAATGACGATCGTAATGGCGCGCGCGAGATGGGGCAGCACAATATAGATGAACCGGGCGAGGGGCGGCGCCCCATCCATCTCGGCTGCTTCCAGCTGCTCCGTGTCCAGGGACTGGATTGCGGTCAGCAGAATAAGGGTCGCAAAGGGGAGCCATTGCCAGGAGACAATCAGAATGATCGAAGCCATCGGCGCATCACTGAGCCATTCAACCGGCTGGGCTCCGAAGGCTTTCCACAAATGGGCAAACAGGCCGTTGACCGGGTCCATGAACATGTTTTTCCAGACCAGGGCCGACACGGTGGGCATGACAAAAAAAGGCGCGATGACCAGGATTCGGACGATGCCCTGTCCCCACATGGGCTGATCCAGCAGCAGCGCGAGCAAAACGCCGAAGACGATGGTGATCACGAGAACGCCGCCCACAATGACCAGCGTGGTCTGAATACTGGGCCAGAAGGCACTGGAGGAAACAAAGCGGGCGTAGTTGCTGAAGCCCACCCAGCCGAGATCTCCCCCCCGCAACGGCAGATATTTCTTGAAGGAGAAATAGAGCGTCATCGTCAGAGGGATGAGCATCCAGCCGAGCAAGAGGATCACAGCCGGGGCCATCATGATGCGCGCAGCGGAGCGGGAGTGCCGGGTCGCCATGGATACCTGACCTGTTGACCGGAGACCGGTCCTGCGGGTTCTTTTCAAAGGATGCGGATGTTCGGGAGGGCGGGGTTTCCGCCCTCCCGGCGGCGGCTCAGTAGCCGGCCGCTTCCATTTCTTCAGCCGTGATGGACTGCGCCTTGGCCAAGGCTTCTTCAGCGCTTTGCTGTCCGGCAAGGGCTGCGGAGAATTCCTGACCGACCTGGCTCGCAATCCCGGCAAATTCGGGAATGGCCACGAACTGAATGCCGATATAAGGGACAGGCTTCACGGTCGGCTGGGTCGGATCAGCGGAGTTGATGCTGTCCAGGGTCATCTTGGCAAAGGGCACTTTCTGGTATTCCGGGTTCTCGTAAAGAGACGTCCGGGCGCCGGGGGGGACATTGGCCCAACCTTCTTCGGAGGCGACCAGCTCGATATAGTCTTTGGAGGTGGCCCATTCGATGAACTGCTTGGCGGCGGCTTCCTTCTTGGTGCCAGCGGGGATCGCCAGGGCCCAGGCCCAGAGCCAGTTGCTGCGCTTGCCAAGGCCATTGTCGGGGGCAAGGGCAAAGCCGACCTTGTCGGCAACCGAAGAGTCTGCCGGGTTCGTCACGAAAGAGGCGGCTACGGTCGCGTCGATCCACATGCCGCATTTGCCCTGCTGGAACAGGGACAGGTTTTCATTGAAGCCGTTGGTGGAAGCACCTGGAGGGCCGGCTTCCTTCATGAGGTCGAGATAGAAGGTCAAGGTTTCCTTCCATTCCGGGCTGTCGAATTGCGGCTTCCAGTCCTCATCGAACCAGCGGGCACCGAACGAGTTGGAGGTTGCCGTCAGGAACGCCATGTTCTCGCCCCAGCCGGCCTTGCCGCGCAGACAGATGCCGTAGATCTCATTGTCCTTGTCGGTCATCTTGCGGGCCGCATCCGCCACGAAGTCCCAGGTCGGCGCGTCCGGCATTTTCAGTCCGGCCTTTTCCATGAGGTCCGTGCGGTACATGATCATCGAGCTTTCGCCATAAAACGGCGCGGCATAGAGCGTGCCCTCCACTGAGAGTCCCCCGCGCATGGCTGGCAGAATGTCGTCTATGTCGTAGGACGCGGGCAGGTCGTTCAGGGAGACCAGCCAGTCCTGTTTGCCCCAGATCGGCGTTTCATACATGCCGATTGTCATGATGTCGAACTGGCCACCCTTGGTGGCGATATCCTGTGTGACCCGCTGGCGCAGGACATTTTCCTCCAGCGTCACCCATTCAACCGTATGTCCGGTTTTTTTGGTGAAATCCTCGGTCAGACCCTGCATGCGGATCATGTCGCCATTGTTGACCGTTGCGATTGTAAGTGTTTCTGCAGATGCCGCAGCGCTCAAGGCCACGACCGCACATGCGCTGAGCAGCGCACGGGTATGAATTGCCATATTGTCCTCCCAGGCGAGATTGGGCATTTGCCATTCTTGCGGGCAAATACTCGCTTGAGGGCCGCGCAAGAGTCAAGGGTGACGTTCGCAGAAAACCTCACCAATCTTGCTGCGCTGCAAAAAGCTTCTTGGTTTCAGAAGCTTATCAATATGAGCAAATGCTCAATTCTTGAGTAGCTGCTCTGCGGTCGCTTCATTTGTGATCAGGCGATTGACAAACCGGCCTTTCAAGGCTCCCATCATGGCGGCGACTTTGCCATCACCTGCAGCGACCCCGTAGACGGGCTTGTCCCCGGCGGGGCGCAAGGGGGCGCTGGCCACAAGGGCATTGGTCAGCCCCTCGACCAGGGCCCCTTTTCTGTCGAACACCCAGCTGGTGATTTCCCCCACCGCGTCGGCCTTTTCCAGGGCGCGCATTTCGTCCAGTGAGACAAACCCATCCATGGCCAGCGGGGCCGTGGGGCCCATATTGCCAATGCCGACAAAGGTGGCGTCCGCCTGGCGGGTCAGTTCGAGAATATTATGCACGGCCTCCTGATTGTGCATCAACTGTAGCTCTTCGCGGGTGCGCGCAAAAACGGGCAGAGGCATCGGATAGTGGCGCGCATTGATCCGGTCGGCCAGCCGGATGATCACGTTATAGGCGGAGGCGGAGCCGTCGGACATCATGTTGCCAAGCAGGGAGACGACCCGGTGTTGCGGACAGTCCATGGCGGGCAGCTGATCGACGGAGGCGCGCAGCGTCCGGCCGGTGCCGAAGGCGATCACCTTCGGCTGTGGGGCTCGGAAATGGCGTTCCATTTCGGCCGCGGCCGCCTGGGCAAGCCCGAGCGGCGAGCCGGGTGCGTCCGGATCGCTGGGCACGACCTCGCAGGCGCTCAGGCCAAACCGGTCCATCAGCCTGCTGCTGAGCTCCATGCAATGGGCAATCGGGTGGTCCAGCCGCACCTTGATCAGGCGTTCGCTCACCGCAAGGGACACGAGCCTTTGCGCCGACTGCCGGGAAACGCCAAGTTTGCGCGCAATCTCGTCCTGGGTGTTGCCGGCGACATAATAAAGCCATCCGGCCCGCGCCGCATCGTCCAGCCGGGAAGTTTCACTCGTGTTTTTCTGTTTCATATCAGCTGCTGCCCAATCGGTAATCAGGTCTAAGCTGGAAGAATTCGCTGAAAGATGCAAATGCGAGGTCAGCCCCGGCGGCCGCATCCTGTGTGCCGGACAGGGCGGTCAGATGAGCGCCACCGGTGAACCGCCACACGGTCATCCCGGCGGCAAGGCCCGCCTTGATGCCGTTTTCGCTGTCTTCGATGATCAGGCAGCGGCCGGGGTCCACCTTGCGTTTTTGCGCCGCCAGAAGGAAGAGGTCCGGGGCGGGCTTGCCATTTTTAACCTCCGCCGCCGTGGTGATGCGGTCATGAAACAGGTCGGTGAGACCGGCTATCTCCAGGGATTTTGCCAGCCGCAGCGGGCTGGAACTGGTGGCTAGGCAGTAGTCCACGCAAAGGCTCCCGATGGCGTGCCGGACACCGGGAACAGCCTTGAGGTCCCGTTCAAAGGCGGCCAACAGGCTGGCCCGGTAGCGGTCTTCAAATTCGGGGGGCAGGTCAACACCGAATTCCCGGCGGATTTGTTCCAGCACCACCGGGTAGCTGCGCCCCAGAAAATGCCGGGCCACATAGTCCATGGTGATGGTGACGCCGCGCGTTGCCAGTTCGGCCACCAGCATGCGCGCGCTGATAACCTCGCTGTCAATCAGGACACCGTCGCAGTCGAAGATGACAAGATCAATGCCGGACAAGTCCGGGCAGCGCTTGTCAGGGGCAGACGGGTTTGTCCCAGAGTGCAAAGGGCTAGAAGGCGCGGGGCCGGAAGACAGGGGGCTGGAAGACACGGGGCCGGAAGACACGGGATGGAACCCCTTTCATTGGTCTGAGGGCTTGCGCCGGATCAGCCGAACCAGCGCTTGAACCAGCGGCGGAGGCCGCTTGTGGCCTCTGTCACATGTTTTTCCGCCTGGGCGCGGGCCTCTTCCGCATTGTCGCCGACATCTTCCATGAACTCGTCGATATTTTCCACGACTGGATCAATGCGCCTGCGCTTGAAAGCCCGCAAGGTGCGGAAGACAAGATAGGCTATGACGCCGAGTACCAGAAAGAAGATGATGTTGAACCACGGGATCAGGAACACATCGGGGCCGGAGACCTCCTGAATGCTGATCACGTTCGGAAAGATCGTGAAAAGCTGGATGCGCCAGCCGTAATGGGTAACAGCCACCCAGACATCCCCCTGTTTCTTGGCCAGGTCCTGGGCCTTTGCAGTGATGTTGCTGCTGTCAAATTTGAAATAGGGCGGCCAGCCCCAGTCGGTGTCCTCATTGCGGTAGACCCGCGGGTTGCCGTTTGGCCAGACCGCATTGATAAAGCGCACGTCCCGGGTCCAGCTTGTATTGGTGCCCGCATCCGGGGACGCCCAGAACAGGGACGAGGAGCCGATATCCATGCGTTTGACCTCGGTGCCGACAATGCGCACCACATCGCGGCCCGGCAAGGTGTAATGGGCAAACAGGACCACAACCAGCACCAGCGGGATGCCGACAATCCACTTAACATATGTCATCAATCGTCGTCATCCTCATCCATCTCCGGGATGGCGCCCCAGGGGCCCCTGTTGCGGCCGAAACCATAGTCTGTGTCCGGATCCTCGCCCGACATTCCAGGTTCGGGGCCGAACAGTTCAGCCCGGGTGCCAACCTTGTCAACCGCATATTCCTCAGCCAGAAACCGGGCCGTGTAGGCTTTCTTCGCCTCGCTCCAGCTCTGGTATTGGGCATAGAACGCGTCCTTGTGGCAAATGAACAGCTGCCGGAAATCCAGCGGGGTCAGTTGCGATAGCAGCATGTTGATCAGCTGCTTGTCCGGGTGGTTGCGGGAGCGCAGCAGATAGAAAAAGGCCGGATTGTCCGCTTTAAGGTCCGGCAGGCCGCTGCCTTTGGAGATCCGGCGCACCACCTGTTCCAGCGCGTGATATTCCTCCGGCAGATCGCGGTGGTATTTGCGCTTGAGGGCGCGCATGTCTCGCCTTGACATGCCGGACAGATCCTCGCCTTGTGTTGCCGCGGCATCGATGACAATGAAGTCGAGCTTCTGTTTCAAGATGCTGTGCGCAAGAGGGCGGTCCGCAGCATAAATGGGCTCTACCAGTTTATTGCGGGTGAGAAAGCTTGCCACCCCGGCCCGGTCCTCCAGAGGGATGACCGCGTCGACCGGAAGCTCCCCGTCATGGTCCAGGGGGATGGTGGTGAGACAGGCCGTGCGTTTCACATCCCGGAAAATATAGAGGCCGCCATAGTGGCTGGTGTGAAAGTTGCCCTGCTCATAGCTTTGCGGCTTGAGGTCAATGGGCGTGCGGATAATGTCGCCGGTGTGTTTGGCCAGCTCCACCATCTCGGCAATCAGAATGTCGTCCCACCAGCCGTCCGGCTCGTTGATGAACCTGTCGATTTTTTCCACCAGCTCGTCATGAGCTTCCACATGGCCGCCGACCGTATCGGCTTCCACGTCAATGGTGCGGATGTCAAAAAGATCAAGCGGTGAGCGGATCGAAATGACCGTGTTGACCAGCTCTCCGACCACCGCGTCGCGGATGGACAGGGCAAACAGCTGCTCTTCATTGGCCTCGATGAACCGGCGCAGGATCGAGCGGGACGTGGAGAAATGCGCATTGAGAAGCGGCGCGCTTTTCTGGGCGTTGCTCAGCAAGATGAACTGGCGGTTGCAGCCATTGGGGTTGAGATAGGTCTGATCGTTCAGCTCCTCACCGATTTCGGGCGAAAAGCCTGAGATATCGATGTGAAATTCCTGCAGTTCGGTGCGCTTGCCGGTCAGATGCTCCAGCGCCCGGTTGTAGCGGCCAACCATGGAGGCGGAGGTGACCTCCACCAGATTGCCATACATCAGTCCCTGTCTGACCAGACGCATCATGGGCGGGACAGCTCCATGTACCGGCGCTTGGCCTCGTCCATGCGCTGCATGTCGCGCACCGCATTTTCAATGGCGACCTCGTCGGACTTGTCCGCATAACGGAACTCGCTGTCCGCATAGCGGTTGATTTCCTGGATCACCATGTCAACGGTGATCGGCTGTGCCAGATCCGCAATCATGGCTTTCTTGGTGTCATAGTCCTTGAAGAGGAACAGGTCCGGCTCTTCCATCCACGCGTCCGGCAATTCGAAATCCATGGCCCGGACCTTGATCGCATCGGTGATGTTCTTGATCGCGCGGCCGGTAAAACGCTCGTCCGCTTCCTGGATCGCCTTCAAATAGGCGCCGAGTTTGGCCAGCGTGTCGAGGGCGCCAATCTCGCTGTGGACCTTTTCAAACACCTGGATCAGGGCGTCTTCCTTCGGCTGCGCGTGGCTTTCATAGGAGGCGGCGACTGCTTTCTGGATCACCTGTGCGTCAAAGAGGGCGTGATCGCCCACCGGAATGCCGTGGTTCTTGCCCATCAGGAGATAGAGAATGTCGATATAGTCTTCCCGGGTCTGCGGGCCGTCGACCAGAAACCGGGCTCCGGCGCGCTGGCGCAGGGCATCGTCCACATTTTCCGGATAGTTGGAGAACATGCCGAAGGTGCAGTTACCGCGCACCACGGTGTTCGCGCCGGCAAAACTCTCCATCAGGACAGCGGTGATTTCCAGCTGACCCGCAGACGATTGCCGGTCGCCGCGTTTTCCCGCCAACTGGTCGATATCGTCAATGGTGCCGAAGCCGATGACATTCGGGTCGGTGACCGTGCGGATGAAGGCCTTGGCGTTTTGCGCCGACTTGCCCTGGTAGCTGTCAATGCTCTCCGTCGAAAGGTTCTGATAGCGGAAGGTGTAGCCGGCATGGCTGCAATAGTCGTTGATCATGCCGGCCATCATCTGGATCAGTGTGGTCTTGCCGGTGCCTGGTTTTCCGTCGCCCATGAAGGTGAAGATGAAGCCGCCCAGCTCGGCAAATGGGTTGAGCTTGCGCTCAAAATCATAGGCCATCAGCATCTTGGCAAGTTTCATCGCCTGATATTTGGCAATGTGGTTGCCGACGACTTCCTCCGGCTTTTTGAACGCCATGGTCAGAGATGTCGAGCGGGCACGGGCGGCCGGGGTGAAGCCGGTGATTTCGAAATCATCTGCCTCGACCCGGTAGCGGGCCTCGGTAAAGGGCTGCGCGGCTGCGGCACCTTCCGCCCTCAGGGTCACCTTTTCCATCAGCTGTTCGCAGAACGAGATGATGAGCGTGACCAGCTGGGTCTCGGTTTCAAGGGCAGCTGCGGCGATTTCCTGATCCAGCTCCCAGAGGGCTCCCTGCAGCGCGAGCTGGTCATTGTCGAGGAGGATTTCCTCCGCCTCGCCGCATTGCAGCTCGCCGTTTCCGGTCTCTGCCACAAGGCCGGTGATCAGGAAGTCGGTCATATTGGCAAAGACATGCAGCGAAATCAGCGCGGAGGCGGACAGAAGCTCCTGGAACCGGTCTTTTTGGGTTGCGTCCAGCGTTCCGGCCAGATTGCTGCGCTTCAGGTCGGCCAGGCCGGTCTGCTCGGCAAACTGGTCGCAGGTGACCTGGGCCACGGACACGGCCCGGCGCAGGGCCCTGAGGAGGGTCGCCTGAATGGGGGTGGTCAGCGCGTCGTCATCGCTTTCCAGAATGCGGGTACTCAGCTGGACGCCTTCCGGGCGGGCGGTAGAGCGGGTGACAAGGCCCGGCGTGGTGGAGCGGAAGCGGCGCCGGGTGCCAAGTCCGGGAGAACGTTCGGGGGCAGGGGCAGGCTCGCGCTTGGCGGCGATGCGCGGCGTATGGTCAAACCCTGCGAGCATGGCTTCCGCGCCCGCATATTTTTCGCGGATCTTGTCTTCTTTCAGTTCCATGAGGTCATTTGAAAAGGTCACGCTGAAACCTATTTGTAGCTAAGGATTTTGCCGCTCGGACTGACGGCATATTTACGGATCGCGGCAAAGCCCGGGGGGGCCATTTCTTCCAGAACCTGATAGGGCTTTTGCGGCAGGATGAGCGAGCGCTGCCGCCGGGTGTGCCCGGCGGTCTCGTCGCTGTCCCTGCCGGCACTGAACGGATCTAACTCATAGACCTGCCGTTCCACGGAAGAAAAGAAGCCGGTTGATTCCTGTTCGGACCCCGAGGCCACAAGCGTTTCCGTGGTCCAGGCCAGGGCCCAGTCTTCCCCGGGCGTCCGTCCTGCCTGCGCCAGAACATCTCGCAACGGGCCACTCTGTTCGGTGAAGGTGTGACTGTACATCGGCCCGATATAGAACCGGCGCAGCCGCTTGGGGTGAAGGTCGGCAAAGTCGTGGTCGAAGCCGCGGGCAATGGTCAGCAGCTTCAACCCGGCAGAGGACTGGGCGGTCAGATGCGCCTGGACCCGGGGCCAGCGCCGTTCATCCTTGGCAAGGGGCCTCTTGCCGGTGTCTTCCAGATCCATCACATAGATCAGCGGAATATTCTGCAAGCTGTCATAGACGGCCCAGTGCACCCGGTATCTGCGGCGGGTTTCATCCACATTCCCGAACCAGGCAAGGCGCGGGTCGTTGCGGGCCCAGAACAGGGGCCCTTCCGTGAGCTGCTCGTAATATTGCCGTTCTGCGGCGGCAAATTGCAGGTTGGTCGGGGAGGACTGCTCTCTGAGAATGTGATTGAGCATACCCAGTTTGAGATCGCGCATGCTGGGCAGGGACCGCAAATGGGTCTTGGCCTGCATGGCGTCATTGGCCATTTCCAGAAGTTCCTGATAGATCGGAAAGCCGCTTTCCTGGCGGTCGATGCTGAGCAGGTTGGGCAGCTTGTCGGAGACCCGACCCGCCAGAAGATACTTGTAGGACAACGCGGTGAATGTTCCGGCCAGTGCCTCGAGATACTGTTTCAGAAGCGGAATTTCCGAAAAGAGCGCCGTGTCTTCCGATACGACGCTGTCCGCAACGCCTTGCAGGTGCGAGATGATGCGTTCGAATTTGGCGAAGTAGCGCCGGGTTTCATGCGCTTCTTCCAGAACCCTGTGGTCGAGTGTCAGATCCAAGGTTCAGCCCTCAGGCTCCGTAGGCGTTTTTGTCGTGCTTTTCGATAATCTTCTCAAACCGGCGGGCAAAGCGCTCGTCCGACTTGGCTTTTTCTTCCAGGACCTTGCGGGCAAAGACCATGTGATCTTCATGGGCTTCCATCATGTCGGCCATGCGCTGGTTGGTGGCCGAGCCGATGGCGGCCATTGCCGACTGGGCTTCCTTGTCGGTTGCAACCCCGATCTCGTTGATCTTGTGGGCAACGTCCTGCTGCTGGGCGGTCTTGAGCGACTTGACCAGCGCGTCATAAAGCACCACGCGCTGCTTGGTGTCCGTTTGCAGCTTGTTGATCAGGACCATCTGGGTGGCGGCCTGGTTCTGCAGGCTGTCAACCCAGGTTTTTCCTTTTTCGATATAGCGTTCCAGGGTCTGGCTTTCGGCCAGCTTGACCTGCTCTTCCTGGGCAAGGCGATTATAGTCCGCATTCACCTCGGCAAGTTCGCTCTCCAGCTTGGTGCGTGTCGCAGCATCCGTTTCCACCGAGATCTTGTTTTCTAGCGCGATGATTTTCGGATCCATGTCCAGAAGCTGCTGCTTGATGGTCTCAAGAGAAGCGACGGCGTCTTCCCGCTTGGTCAGGGTCTCGCTGAGATTGCTTTCAACCCGTTTGCTGTGCTCATTCAGCGTGTTGAGCTGTTCCTGAAGCAACTGGCCGATGACATTGGACTTGGAGATCAGGTCCTGAAGCTTGTCGTCGATGCTGGCGCTGCGCATGCGCTCCTGGCGGATGCTGTCGGACCGGGCCTTGGAAAATAAGCCGACAAAGGACTCCCAGCCTGTCTTCGAACGCATGGCGTCGAAATCCTTGGAAAAGGTGGCGGTGACGTCATCCAGGCCCATGATGAGTTCGGCGATATTCGCTCCCATCAATTCCGTATGGGCATGAACGTCATCCAGCGTCGCGTTCTCAATATCAATCGAGATATCCTCACCCGCGTCAAGCTTTTTGCGGGCAGTCTCGAACCGCATGGTGAACTCACCGATTTTCTGCCGTGCAGCTGTGACTTCCTGCATGGACTTGTCAATCTGAGCGCTGAAATCTGCCATTTGCCCCTTCCTGAATATTTCACAATGTAACCAATTGTATGTAGCGACTGTTCGCCGAAATACAATTCCAAACACAGCCCCGGACCAGACTTTCGGTAAGCCGGTAAAGAAAAGCTTCTGCCCGCGCTGTCCCGTTTTCAGGTCTGTCGTAAATGAAGGGCTTGCCCGCGCTGCGTCACTTGGCCGGGTGTCTCCCGGCCTGGACGTCTTCCGCCAAAAAGGGCGGTTGAAATTTCAGCTTTAGAGTGTTTTTCGATTGTGGTCTTGCTGCCGCCGTATTCGCGAGTAGTCTTCGCGCCTTGGAGGAGAGACGGACGGTTTCTGACGGGCGGATCTCTTTTAAAATGCTTGATTTCCGCGCTTTGGGCCAATTTTCCGGCCCGCCAGCCAATCCTGTGACGGTTCGAAGAAAGCTGTGCCTTCCGGTAGAAAGGACATTATTTAAGGTTGAATGAAACGTTTCTGCAATAATATTGCTATTAGTAATTGTGCCAGTGTTTCCAGGTAAGTCGCAAAGCGTCCTTTTGTTTCCAATTTTCGTGCGGAGCGCCGCGCGCCATTCCGCCATTTCTCTGGCGCCCCGCCGTCTGCCGCATCTATTCCGTTTGTTTTCAAAGGTCTCGAAGTCCTGATGTTCAAAAGCCTGTTTGCCGACAATACGCCGCGCCTGAAAGCGATGGAGCCCAAGCACATTGAGCGGGCGGTCGACATTATCTCCCAAACTGACGAGGACGATGCCGAAGAGGCTTTGGCGTCGTTCAATACGGGCGGGGTCGGCAACAAGTTCGTTCTCATGCGCAATGGGGTGGTTGTCGGTATCACTGGCTACGCGGTCGACGATCATGTTGATGATGTGGCTTGGCTGTCCTGGCACTATCTCGATCGCAAACTGACTGGCCATGGCCTTGGATCCCAGATGTTTGAAGAGCTGCTGGGCCATCTGAACAACGCCGGTTTCCGTCTGCTTTTGATTGAGACCAGCGACTACCAGGAAGACGGTGTGCCGCTCTATGGGGCCGCGCATCGCATGTATGAAAGGTTCGGCGCCAATTTGAAGGTCACAGTGCCGGACTATTACGCGCTGGGGGAAGCCAAGCTGATCTACGGTCTGGAAAACCAGGACCGGCCCGCCCTTGATCCTGCGGCCCGTCTGGCGGGCAAGACACTGTCGATTGCAGGCCTGGACGCCGATCCGGAATGCGACGGGGTTCTGGGAGTCCGCTGGGAAGAAGGGGAAGGTGCCGGCAGCGGTCCGGACGGTGGCCCCAATGCCGAGGCTCTCAGGAATGCCGTGGCAGAGGCAAGAGCGCAGCGGGCCAGATCCCTCGTTCTCATTCTGCCGCAGGACCTGTCGGAGGCGAATGAAACGGCCATTAGCGGTGCCGGCTTCCGCCCGTGCGGTCAGCTCGCCGATTTCTACGCCAAGGGCGAAGATCAGGTCTGGTGGAGTCAGACCCCTTGAAGATGCAAGTGCATAAAGATCTCAAAGTCAGCAGGAATTCGAGATGTTCAACAATTTAAAGATGGTCGGGATTGTCGCCGTGCTGGGCTTCATTGCCTATAGCGTCTTCCTGAAGGGTCCAAGCGTGCAGACGGCGGACCTTGGACAGGTGCTCGACCGCACGGAATTTGCGATCAACAAATACCAGAACTATCTGGGCAGCCAGGGGGTGGATGGTGCGTCCGACACGCAGCTTCAGGAATTCTCGCTGTATCTGGCCCATACCCTGAACACCGACCCCCGGTTTTACGACAAGCCGCTCGGCATTGCCGTGGAACCTGACGGCAAGTTCCTCGGGTTTGCGGATGACAATGCCAATGATGTTCAGGACAGCGACGAAGCTGATGTGTTCACTGTCGAAGTCGATGAAGCCAACCGGCGTCTGATTGCGACCGATGTGGCCGGGAATAGCTCGGGTATGCATTTCTCCGGCACCGGGCTCCTCGCCGGGGCCTTGATTGGCACCCTGCTCAACCGCCAGCGTGGTGCGGGGATCACCCCGTCCAGCTTCAACAACCGCACCGTGACGCCGCGCGCCAGCTACCGTGCGCCTTCAAGCGCCCGCTCCGGTGGTCTGCGCCTAGGTAAATAATCGGGGACCATCTTCTCCCCCGTTCAGGAAAAACCCGGATCTGGCGAGGCTCCGGGTTTTTTGGCTCAAGGGAATTCCATGGATCAAGTGTCCCCAACTAGCCGGTATGAGCACCTGCCGAAAAAACAGGGGGCTATTTTGCTGGCCTCCATTCTCGTGGTTGCGCTGTGCGGTATTGTCTATGAACTGATTATCGGCACCGTTTCCAGCTATCTGATTGGCAATTCGGTCTATCAGTTTTCCATGACCATCGGATTTTTCATGTTTGCCATGGGCATCGGCTCGTATGTGTCGCGCTTTATTGACGGCAACCTGATCCAGACTTTCGTCTGGGTCGAACTGATGCTGGCGCTGACGGGCGGCCTGTGCAGCATTACTCTGTTCATGCTGTTTCCGATGGCGCCCTGGTTCTATACCACGGGCATGTTCGGGTTCATCTTTGCTATCGGTTTCCTTGTCGGTCTGGAGATCCCGATCCTGACCCGGGTTCTGTCGGAAGGGGCAACGCTGCGGGAATCGATTTCAGGGGTCCTGTCTCTCGACTATCTGGGGGCCCTGATCGGGTCCGTGGCCTTTCCTCTGCTGCTCTTGCCTTCGCTCGGGCTGATCTCCTCGTCCTTCGCCATCGGGCTGACCAATGCTGCGGTTGCCCTTTTGAATGTCTTCTGGCTCTGGGACTATCTCGACCGGCCGCGCCGGATGCTGGGCTTTGTGATCGGCACCGTTCTTCTGCTCATCGTCCTGACCCTGACGGCGGGCCGGATCACCGCTTACGCCCAGGACCACCTTTATTTTGACCGGATCATCTGGAAAAAGCAGTCCGCCTATCAGACGATGGTGGTGACGAACACTTGGCGAAAGGACGAGGTGCGGCTGTTCATCGATGGGCACCTTCAGTTTTCGCAAGCGGATGAATACCGTTACCATGAGGCACTTGTGCATCCGGTTCTGTCCTGGGGACACCCGCCGAAGCGGGTTCTGGTCTTGGGGGGCGGGGACGGTCTGGCGGTGCGGGAGGTCCTGCGCCATCCCGGCATTGAAAAGATCGATCTTGTCGATCTGGATCCGGCCATGACGGAGCTAGGCGAACGTTTTGAACCGGTTGTGCGCCTCAATCAGGGCAGCATGCACAGCCCGCTTCTGACCGTCCACAACAAGGACGCCTTTGTCTATGTGAAGGAGACGGGCGAGACCTATGACAAGGTTATCATCGACTTTCCAGATCCGCACAACGAGGTTCTGGCGAAACTCTATTCGGTGGAGTTTTACGCAATGGTGTCCGCCCTTTTGACCGAAGACGGCACGCTTGTGACCCAGAGCAGTTCGCCCTTTTTCTCACCCCATACCTACTGGACAATTTCCCGCACGCTGGAAGAGATTTTTCCCGAGGTGGTCAATTATCAGATCGCGGTGCCATCCTTCGGCATCTGGGGGTTCAATCTTGCCAGCAAGACGCCCGGCCAGAAGCTGGGGCCGTTTCCCCAGGGATTAAGATCCCTCACGCGGAAGGGGTTTGAAGCCGCCCTGAATTTTTCGCAGGACCTGAAACCGAGGCGCGAGCTTCAGGTCAATTCCATCTTCAATCCGGTCCTCTACGCGGAATATGAGCAGGACGTTTTGAACTGACATGACCGGATGTGGCGGGGAGGTCAGTCGAGCTGGGCCGTGGCCTCGATCTCGATCAGCGCCTCGTCTTCGATCAGGCCGGCGACCACGACAACGGACATAGCCGGGAAATGCTTGCCGAAGACCCGCCGGTAGGCCTGGCCGACATCCTTTTGCCGGGCCAGGTATTCCTTTTTGTCGGTGATGAACCAGGTGAGTCGGACAATATCGGTCACCTCGCCGCCTGCGGTGCGGACAATGGCGGCGATGTTGGCCAGTGTCTGTTCCATCTGGCCGACAAAATCGTGGCTTTCAAAGACCTGATCCTTGTTCCAGCCGATCTGCCCGCCAATATGCAAGGTCCGTCCCTTTGTCAGCATCCCGTTTGCGTAGCCCCTGGCGGGCGCCCAGCCGTCCGGCTGGATGAGTGTTGATGGCATTTCCCGTTTCCCTGATGTCTTTAAACGCCGATATGGGCCGTTGTGATGTCGTCGGTCAGATCCGCGACCGGACCGGACCAGACGGTTTGGCCCCGTTCCAGAATGGCTGCGCTGTCGCAGACTTCCCGAAGCTCTTTTAAGGATTTGTCGATGACCAGAAGGGCCAGTCCGGTCTCCGCCTTGAGGGTGCGGATTACCGACCAGATCTCCTGACGAATGATCGGGGCAAGGCCTTCTGTGGCCTCGTCCAGAATAAGCAGTCTTGGATTGGTCATCAGCGCCCGGCCGATGGCCAGCATCTGCTGTTCGCCGCCGGAAAGGGAGGCGGCCTGCTGATGACGCCGCTCGCCGAGCCTTGGGAACAGGCCGGTG
Source organism: Roseibium sp. AWQ4_254 (assembly GCF_056161025.1). Lineage (NCBI taxonomy): Bacteria > Pseudomonadati > Pseudomonadota > Alphaproteobacteria > Hyphomicrobiales > Stappiaceae > Roseibium > Roseibium sp. AWQ4_254. Next base: position 157,302 of record NZ_JBSWYH010000008.1, on the reverse strand, counting down.
ACCCGGTCAAATGTCCACTCGCCCGGGCGGGAGGCGGCGGTCAGGTTCTCGTGCACGGTGAGCGCGCCGAAACAGCGGCGGCCTTCGGGCACCAGACCCAGGCCCAGCCGGGCGGCCCGGTGGCTGGGCAGCGCGGACAGGTCGTGGCCGTCAAAGCGCAAGGTGCCCTTTGCGGCCAGCATGCGGCAAATACATTTGACGGTGGTGCTCTTGCCCATGCCATTGCGTCCGAGCAGAGCCAGAACCTCGCCTTCGTCAAGGCTCAGGTCGACGCCGAACAGCGCCTGGCTGGCGCCGTAGGAAGCGGTCAGTCCGGACAGGGTTAAAAGGCTCATCCTTCTTCTCCCAGATAGGCTTCCTGCACGGCGGCATCCTTGCGGATCTCGTCGGCCGTGCCGGTTGCGATGATCTGACCATAGACCAGAACACTGATCCGGTCGGCGAGGGCAAAGACCGCATCCATATCGTGTTCTACCAGCAGGATCGGCGCTTCTGCGCGCAAGGCGTCCAGAAACCCGGTCAATTGTTTGGAGCCTTCCGCGCCCATGCCCGCCATGGGCTCATCCATGATGAAGGCCTTGGGGCTCAGCGTCAGGGCAACGGCTACCTCCAGCTGGCGGCGCTGGCCATGGCTGAGTTCGGCGGTGCGGGCACTGGCGAGATCTGTCAGGCCAACCCGTTCCAGCGCGTCTTCGGCGGTGGCGCGCAGATCCGCATCGCCAAAGGCGCTGCCCCAGAAACGCCAGGGTGTTCCGGCGGCTCCGAGCGCGCCCAAAAGAGCGTTTTGCAGCACCGTGTCTTCCATTGCCAGGGCGGAGATTTGAAAGGTGCGCCCGAGGCCGCGCCGGGCCCGCGCGCGGGCGGGCTCCAGAGTGACATCTTCCCCCAGAAGGTGAACCGATCCGGCATCCGGGGACAGCGTCCCGCAGATCTGGCCGATCAGGGTGCTTTTACCGGCTCCGTTGGGGCCGATCACCGCATGGATCTCCCCGGCTTTCAGGCCGATGGAAATGTTGCGGCTGGCCGCCAGCGCTCCGAAACTCTTGCTCAGGTTCCGCGTTTCCAGAACGAAGTCAGTCATGAAGGGCTGCCTTTCCCGAGATCATCCCGATCAGGCCGCCGCGTCCGAACAGCACGATCCCCAGCAAGAGAAGGCCAAGATAAATATGCCAGTAGTCGCTCAAGCCTCCGAGCCAATGTTCCAGCGCGACAAAGGCCAGCGCGCCGATCACCGGGCCATAAAGGCGGCCGACACCGCCCAGGATCAGGAAGATCATGATTTCTCCGCTGGTCTGCCAGCTGAACATGGTTGGGCTGACGAACCGGTTCAGGTCGGCAAAAAGGGCTCCGGCCAGCCCGGTGACGGCGCCGGAAATGACAAAGGCGGTCAGCTTGAGCCGGGCCGGATTGAGGCCAATGGTCTCCACGCGCATAGGAGTCTGCCGGGCCGCATTCAGCGCCAGGCCAAAAGGGGACTTTGCCAGCCGTGAGGCGCCAAGCAGAACGAGACACAACAGTGCGAAGCAAAGGCCATAGAACTGGACCGGCACCAGCGTGTTGAGTCCGGGAAAGCCATTGCGGACATAGATCGACAGGCCGTCTTCACCGCCATATTCGGCCCAGGAAATGGCGAAGAAAAAGAACATCTGCCCGAAGGCCAGCGTGATCATGATGAAATAGACACCGGCCGTGCGCAGCGACAAGGCGCCGATCACCAGAGCGGCAAGCGCTGACACGGCAATGGCGGCCAACCAGATCACGGGCATGGATTTGGTGCCCTCCAGCACCAGTGGCCACTCGGCCAGCGGCGTATAGGTCTGGGCGTGATGGGCCAGTATGCCCATTGCATAGCCGCCGATGCCGAAAAACACCGCATGGCCAAGACTGACGAGGCCGCCAAGGCCGAGCGCAATGTTCAGGCCGGTGGCTGCCATGGCGAAGATCACGGCCCGGGTCATCAAGGTGATGGTGAAGGGTTCGTCCGCCAGCAGCGCCCAGCCCGGGATCAGCACGAAGAGGGCAAGGGTTAAGGCATTGAGTGTGCTTTCCCGGATCATGCGCGCGCTCCGAACAGGCCAGAGGGACGCAGGATCAGGACGGCCGCCATCAGGATATAGATGGACATGGAGGCCAGCGACGACCCGAGTGACGTAGCCGTGGCAGGCTCAAGCACCAGTTTCAGTGCTTCGGGCAGAAAAATTCCGCCCAGCGTGTCGGTCAGGCCCACGAGTATGGCACCGATCAGGGCGCCCTTGATCGAACCGATGCCGCCGATCACGATGACAACAAAGGCAAGGATCAGCACCGGCTCGCCCATGCCGACCTGCACCGACTGTATGGCTCCGACCAGGGCGCCAGCCAGACCGGCGAGGGCGGCGCCGAGGGCAAAAACGATCGTGTAGAGTTTGGCAATGTCAATGCCGAGGGCTGCAATCATCTCCCGGTCGTTTTCGCCTGCACGGATCTGGATGCCGAGCCGGGTTCTGGAGATCAGCCCGTAAAGGGCAAGGGCAACGGCCAGGCCAACAACAATCAGGGTGAGGCGGTAGAGCGGATATTCGATTCCGCCGGGCAGGGTCACCGGGCCGGAGAGGGCTTCGGGCACATCGAGAAAAAGCGGAAAGGAGCCGAACAACCAGCGGGTGCCCTCTGAAAAAATCAGGATCAGGGCAAAGGTTGCCAGCACCTGATCCAGATGGTCCTTGTCATAGAGGCGGCGAATGACAAGAAGCTCCACCAGCGCGCCTGCGGCGGCGGCTCCGGTCAGGGCTGCGATCAGGCCGAGCAGGAAGGAGCCGGTGGCTGCGGCTGCGGTGGCCGCGCAAAAGGCGCCGATCATATAAAGCGATCCATGGGCCAGATTGATCAGACCCATGACGCCGAACACCAGCGTCAGGCCGGCGGCCATCAGAAACAGCATGATGCCAAATTGCAAACCGTTCAGCACCTGCTCAATGAGCAGTATAAATGACATGTCCCTTTGCCCCTCTGGGAAGTGTTTTGGACATTTTACATCTTGCTTTGGGCGGCATAAGCGCCCGTGTGGCCGTTCAAGCCTGGTTCCAACAGGTTTGTTGGGGGCGAAACCGCTTCCGGACTGTCCCCTGGCGGCTCAGTTCAATCAATGCGATGGTCCTGTCCGGCTTTCCCGTTCGCCGGATATCGTCCGGCGGCTTCGGCGGTCTTTTTGTCCTGTCACGAAGCGGGAACGCACTTTTGGTTATCTAAGGGTCCTTTCAAGCTGCCGATGGGGCCTTTGTGTCATGTGTCTTCCGCGCGCAGGCGGAAGCGTTGAATCTTGCCGGTTTCCGTTTTGGGCAGCGTCTGCGGAAAGACGATGGACCGTGGATATTTGTAAGGGGCGATGGTGGCCTTCACATAGTCCTGCAAGGTTTTGCGCATGGCCTCGTCAGGCTCATGTCCTTCGTTGAGGACCACATGCGCTTCGACAATCGCGCCCCGGCTTTCGTCCGGGATGCCGATAACCGCGCATTCCTGCACCGCCGGATGGGCCAGCAAGGCGGCCTCCACTTCCGGTCCGGCGATGTTGTAGCCGGCAGAGATGATCATGTCGTCGTTGCGGGCGGCAAAGTGCAGATGTCCATCTTCGCTCATGCTGAAACTGTCGCCGGTGATGTTCCAGCCGTCCTGCACATAGCCGTGCTGGCGGTCATCTGCCAGATAGCGGCAGCCGGTCGGGCCGCGCACGGCCAGACGACCGACCTCGCCAGTTGGAACGGGCGCTCCCTCAAGGTCGATGATCTTGACCTGATAGCCGGTGACCGGTTTGCCGGTGCAGGCCGGTTTATGGTCCTCGAACCGGTTGGAAATGAAGATATGCAGCATTTCCGTTGCGCCGATGCCGTCGAGCATGGGTTTGCCGGTCTTGGCCATCCAGGCATCATAAACGGGGGCGGGCAGGGTTTCGCCGGCCGACACGGCCGCGCGCAAGGAGGACAGGTCCGCGCCGTCTTCCATCGCCTGCAGCATCACACGGTAGGCGGTGGGGGCGGTGAAACAGACCGTGGCTTTGTATTTCTGGATGATCTCGATCATCTTGGGCGGCGTTGCCGTTTCCAAAAGCGTGGCAGCTGCGCCAAAGCGGAGCGGGAAGATGGCCAGACCGCCGAGGCCGAAGGTGAAGGCCAGGGGAGGCGAGCCGACAAAGACATCGTCCGGGGTCACGCCCAGCACCTCGCGCGCATAGCCATCTGCAATGATCAAAAGGTCCCGGTGAAAATGCATCGTGGCTTTGGGTGTGCCGGTGGACCCGGACGTGAAGCCGAGCAGGGCAACGTCGTCGCGGCCGGTGCCGACCGCCTGGTAGACGACCGGCTTTTCGAGGGCGAGACGGTCGAGTTCCGCGTCATGGTTGGAGGTGCCGTCAAAGCCGATCACCTTTTTCAGGAAGGCAGAGCCCTTGGCACAGGTGACCAGTTCTTCCATCAGCCTGGTGTCACACAGGGCGAATTCTACCTCGGCCTTGTCGACGATCTTTGACAATTCGCCTGCGCGCAGCATCGGCATGGTGTTGATCACCACGGCGCCGGCTTTGGTGGCTGCCAGCCAGCAGGCCACCATGGCCGGGTTGTTGGCTGAGCGGATCAGGATGCGGTTGCCGGGTTTGACAGCAAGGTCATCTGTCAGCGCATGGGCAAGACGGTTGGTCCAGTCCGCAAGTTCCTTGTAGGTTCTACGCCGGCCATTGCCGATCAGGGCGGTGTGGTCGCCAAAACCCTGTTCGACCATTTTGTCCGTCAGTTCGACCGCCGCATTCAGCCGGTCGGGATAGTCGAACCCCTCAAGCAGAAAGTCCGGCCAGGTGTTTTCCGGCGGCAGATTGTCCCGGGTGAAGGTGTCCACATGTGCGGTCGGGCCAAGCATGGATCAGTCTCCTTCAAAAGCGCCAAGGGTCTGGCGGGCAATGATGACTTTCTGAACATCCGACGCGCCTTCATAGATGCGCAGGGCGCGGATTTCCCGGTAGAGCCTTTCAACGGCGCTGCCGGAGCGCACCCCGTCCCCCCCGTGAAGCTGGACGGCGGTGTCGATGACCTTCTGGGCCTGGTCGGTAGAGAACAGCTTGGCCATGGCCGCTTCCCGGGTCACCCGGGGCGCGCCGCTGTCCTTGGTCCACGCGGCCCGGTAGATCAGCAGCGCGGCAGCGTCGATATCCAGCGCCATATCGGCAATGTGGCCTTGCACCATCTGAAGGTCGAACAGCGGCGCGCCCTGGATCGTGCGGGTCGTCACCCGGGCCAGCGCTTCGTCCAGGGCCCGGCGGGCAAAACCGAGGGCGGCAGCGGCCACGGTGGAGCGGAAAATGTCGAGCACGGACATGGCGACCTTGAAGCCTGCGCCGGGCGTACCGATCAGGGCGGAGCGCGGCACCCGGCAGCCGGTGAAACGCAAGGTGGCCAGGGGATGGGGCGCGATCGTCTCCAGCCGCTCCACCACCTCAAAACCTTCAAGGTCCGGCGTCACGGCAAAGGCCGAGAGGCCTCGGGCTCCGGAGCCTTCGCCGGTTCTGGCAAACAGGGTGTAGAGATCGGCAATGCCGCCATTGGAGATCCAGGTCTTTTCGCCGTTCAGGACATACCCCTCGCCATCGGCCGTGGCGGTCATGGTGGAATTGGCCACATCGGACCCGGACTGGGGTTCCGTCAGCGCAAAGGCGGCAATGGCCTTGCCGCTGCGGGTCAGCGGCAGCCAGCGTTCTTTCTGGGCGTCGCTTCCAAACAGGGAAATCGCGCCGGTGCCGAGCCCCTGCATGGCAAAGGCAAAATCGGCCAGCCCGTCATGGCGGGCCAGGATCTCGCGGATCAGGCAAAGGCTGCGCACATCCAGAACACCGTCCGGTGATCCGGATCGGCGCAGGAACCCGGCGTCTCCGAGCATCGCAACCAGCTTGCGGCAGAGCGCATCGGTGTCCTCATGGGGCAGAGCTGACAGATGGGCGGCGGCCCAGCCTTCCAGTTTCTCGGCGAGAGCCCGGTGGTGATCGTCAAAAAACGGCCAGGTGAGGAAGCTCGTATCGGCCATCAGTCGCCCTCGAAAACCGGTTTTTCCTTGGCGGCGAAGGCTTCATAGGCGCGCCGGAAATCATTGCCCTGCATGCAAATGGCTTGGGCCTGGGCTTCTGCCTCAATTGCCTGCTCCAGGCTCATGGACCATTCCTGGGCGAGCATGGTCTTGGTCATGGCGTTGGCAAAGGTCGGTCCGGCGACAACGCGCTCTGCCATGTCAAGGGCGGCTGTTTCCAGCGTGTCTGCGCTGGTGATCTGGTTGAAGAAACCCCAGGCATGGCCCTCTTCAGCCTTCATGGAACGGCCAAGATAAAGGAGTTCGGCGGCCCGGCCCTGGCCGATGATGCGGGGCAGGATGGCACAGGCGCCCATGTCGCAGCCGGCAAGGCCGACCCGGTTGAACAGAAAGGCAACCTTTGCGTCCGGGGTGGCAAGGCGCAGGTCGGAGGCCATTGCCAGAATGGCCCCCGCCCCGGCGCAGACACCGTCGACTGCTGAAATGACGGGTTTGCCGCAGCCGATCATTGCCTTGACCAGATCGCCGGTCATGCGGGTGAAGGCCAGAAGCTGCTTCATGTTCATGGTTGTCAGCGGGCCGATAATGTCATGCACATCGCCGCCGGAACTGAAATTGCCACCATTCGGCAGGATCACCACCGCATGGACATCCTCGGCATAGGAAAGATCGCGGAACCAGTCGCGCAGCTCCGCATAGCTTTCGAAGGTCAGCGGGTTTTTCCGTTCAGGCCGGTCCAGCCGGATCCTGGCAATGCCGCCCTCGATCTCGCAGCGGAAATGGGTGACGTCGCTACGCATCGGACAGTTCCTTTTCAGTGCTGTGGGCCAGAACCTGCTCCAGCGTGCCGGACAGGGTGTCCAGGTCCTCGAATGTCAGACCTCCCAGCAGGCCGTTGATCCAGCTTTCATGTTCGACGGCAAGAATTTCAAACTCGGCCCGCCCCTTGGGGGTCAACCGGGCAATCTGGGCGCGTTTGTCGCCGGGCACCGCAACGCGCAGGGCCAGCCCGTCCCCGGTCAGCTTGTCGACAATGCCGGTGACATTGCCGTTGGAGACCTTCAAGTAGGTGGACAGATCACTCATCTTCAGCCCGTCCGGGAACCGGGCCAGGGCGGACATGACGTCAAAGCGCGGCAGGGTGGTGGTGTGATGATCACGCAGCTTGCGGCGGATTTCCGCTTCGATCTCATTTGAGGTTTTCAAGAGTTTCAACCACACCCGCAGGCGGGCCTTTGACAGGGGTTCGGCGGCTGTGTTCATAGCTCGCCTCCCGACAGGCTGAGAGCCTGGCCGGTCACGGACCGGGCCGCCTCCGAAAACAGCCACATCGCCATCTCCGCCACCTCTTCCGGCTGAATGAAGCGGCCTTGCGGGTTGTCCGCTTTCAGGGTCTGTGCCGCCGCCTCCCGGCTCATGCCGGTCTTCTCGCAAATCGTATCGATGGAGCGTTCCAGCATCGGTGTTTCGACATAACCGGGGCAGATGGCATTGACGGTGATGCCCGTGCGCGCGAGCTCCTTGCCGAGCGACCGTGTCAGGCCGACCACCGCATGTTTGGCCGCGCAATAGCCGCTGACATAAGGATAGCCCCTGAGACCTGCGGTGGAGGCAATGGCGATCATACGCCCCCGTCCGGCGGCCTTCATATCCGGCAAGGCCGCTTGCCAGACATTGGAGACACCGATCAGATTGACGGAGAGCATCGCCTGCAGCGTCTCTGGCGTCATCCTTGAAAACGGCACGCTCTCCACGGCCCCGGCATTGGCGACAACCGTGTCCACGGGCCCTGAGGTGTCCCGGGCAGCCTTGAAAGCGCTGTCAACGGCAGAAGGATCTGTGACGTCACAGATCTGATAGGGCAGGGACTGGGCAGCAAGGCTGGACTCCGTGCGGCCGATAACCGTCACGCGCGCCCCGTTTTGCGACAGAAGCCGGGCACAGGCCGCACCAACGCCGCTTCCGCCGCCCGTTACGATGATATGCCGGTCCTGAACACTCATGCGCGCAAGGTCTCCGCATCCCGGTCGGCCAGGCGCCAGGCCTGATCCCGCCCGGCCAGATAGGGCAGGGGCCAGTCGGGCGCGGCGCGGTCGCCGATCCGGCCGGCTTCGTGCAATGTCCAATAGGGATCGGCCAGATGGGGCCTGCCAACGGCCACAAGATCCGCCCGTCCGGCCATCAGGATGGAATTGGCATGGTCTGCCTCATAGATGTTGCCAACCGCCATGGTCTTGAGCCCGCCTTCATTGCGGATCTGATCGGAAAAGGGGGTCTGGAACATGCGCCCGTAGACAGGCTTTGCCTCCGGTGAGGTCTGACCGGCTGAGACGTCGATCAGGTCCACTCCGGCGTCGCTGAAGAGGCGGGCGATCTGAACCGCGTCTTCAGGCGTGACCCCCTCTTCACCCACCCAATCATTGGCGGAAATGCGCACCGACATGGGCTTTCCGGCTGGCCAGACGGCCCGCATGGCGCTGAAGACCTCCAACGGCCAGCGCATCCGGTTTTCCAAAGAACCGCCATAGGCATCCGTGCGGATATTGGAGACAGGCGATATGAATGAAGACAGCAAATAGCCATGGGCGGCATGGAGTTCGATCATGTCAAAGCCGGCCCGCTCGGCCATTTCAGTGGCCGTGACGAACTGGTTCTTGATCTGGGCCATTTCGGCCAGCGTGATTTCCCGGGGGGAGGCGTTGCGCGTTGACCAGGGCAGGGCGGAGGCGGAGACCAGCTCCCAGTTGCCCTCCTCAAGGGGCTGGTCCATGCCTTCCCAGCCGATACGTGTTGAGCCCTTGCGGCCGGAATGGCCGATCTGGCAGCAGATCTTCGCCTCGGTTTCCCTATGGACAAAGTCAGTCAGGCGCTTCCAGACGGCCTCGTGTTCGGGAGCGTAGAGCCCCGGACAGCCTGGGGTGATCCTGCCTTCGGGGCTGACACAGGTCATTTCCGTATAGACCAGTCCGGCGCCGCCCTTGGCCCGTTCGCCATAATGGATCAGATGCCAGTCCACCGGGGTGCCGTCCACCGCCTTGTACTGGGCCATGGGGGACACCACGATCCGGTTTTTCAACGTCATGTCCCGCAATTTGAACGGGGCAAACATGGGCGGCCGCACCGGGGCATCGGCGGGGGCGCCCGCCTGATCCATGAACCATCGTTCGGCGGAGCGCAGCCAGTCAGGATCGCGAAGGCGCAGGTTCTCATGGCTGATGCGCTGTGAGCGGGTCAGGAGATTGTAGTTGAACTGCACCGGATGCTGGCCGAGATAGCGCTCCACATTTTCAAACCATTCAAGCGAATTGCGGGCGGCTGACTGGAGGCGCAGCACCTCCAGGCGCCGCTCTTCCTGGTAGCGCTGGAAAGCCTGCTGCATGTCCGGCTCGCTGTGCAGGTAGTCGGCAAGGGCAATGGCGCTGTCAAAGGCGAGGCGTGTGCCCGAGCCGATGGAAAAATGCCCGGTGGCGGCCGCATCGCCCATCAGCACCACATTCTCGTGGAACCAGGTCTCGCAGATCACACGGGGGAAATTCATCCAGACCGCCGAGCCGCGCAGATGGGCGGCATTGGACATAAGATCATGACCGCCGAGATGATTCTCAAAAATGCGGCGGCAGGTTTCGACCGTTTCTTCCTTGGTCATGTCCGCAAAGCCCCAGCCGTCCCATGTCGGCTGCAGGCATTCGACGATAAAGGTCGCGGTGTTGTCGTCGAACTGGTAGACATGGGCCCAGACCCAGCCATGTTCCGTCTTTTCAAAAATGAACGTGAAGGCATCGTCGAATTTCTGGTGGGTGCCGAGCCAGATGAACTTGCACAGGCGCCGGTCGATATCCGGCTTGAAGATGTCCGCATATTCCGCGCGCACCCTGGAATTGATGCCGTCGGAAGCAACCACAAGGTCGAAGTCCTTCTTGTAGCTTTCCGCGTCCTGAAACTCGGTCTCAAAGCGCAGGTCAATGCCCAGCTCGCGGGCCCTTTTCTGCAGGAGCACCAGCATCTGCTTGCGGCCGATCCCGGCAAAGCCATGGCCTCCGGAGACAGTGCGTACCCCGTCATGTTCAACCGCGATATCATCCCAATAGGCAAAATGGCCGCGAATGGCCTGTGTGCTGACCGGGTCATTGCCCTGCATGCGGCTCAGGGCATCATCGGACAGGACCACGCCCCAGCCGAATGTGTCATTGGCGCGGTTGCGCTCAAACACAATAATCTCGTGCTCAGGATCGCGCAGTTTCATGGAAATCGCGAAATAGAGCCCGGCCGGTCCACCGCCCAAACATGCAATTCTCATCAGATCCTCCATTGATGCGCAGGATCAGCGAACCACGATTTTCAAAATCCTTCAAGTTTAAAATTTCAACCTTAAAATGATTTCATTTTAGGCACCTGACTGCTTCGCCCGTTTGGGAAAACAAGTGGCAAGGCACAGCTGGTTCTGCGGTGTCCCTTAAAGGGCCTCCGCTGTGAAACCAGCTGCCGAGAGTTGCCAGAAAGCTCAGGATGTGTGTCTTGAGTGAACGTCCCTCTTATGCGGGCACAAGAGAGACGCTGCGGGCGGTGATGCTCTTTGCCAATCGGTCAGTTTGGCCGTTCGTTTTGCTGGTGCGGCGCCCGTCAGGCGCGTGCCCGCAGGGCCTTTACAAGGGGCAGGCGCGCTGCGGAAAAGGCTGGCAGCAGGCCACCAACCGCACCTATCGCAAGCCCCAGGACGCCGGCTGTGGCCATCACGCGGGCATTGACGGTCAGCTGAAACGCCATGCTGGCATTGTTGGCCCCGATGGTGCTTGCCTGCCAGCCGTTGAACACAAGCCAGGAGACGGCAAGGCCGATCACCACGCCAATTGCCGCCAGAGCAAGGGCCTCGGTCCAGGTTGCGATGAAAGCAGACAAACGGCTGAAACCGAGGGCCCGGACCGTTGCCATCTCGACCGTGCGGTCGGACACCGAACTCATCATGGTATTGAGCGCGCCGGCTGTCGCGCCGAGCGCCATCAACAGCGCAAGCGGCCATCCGAACACGCGGATGAGATCGGCGGTTCTTGAGGACTGAGCCGCGTAAAGATCTGCTTCCGTCAGGGCGGTGAGGGGTGTTGTGGTGATGGTTCCAAGCGCGGCGTCAAGGTTCTTGAGGCCGTCTGCCCCTTCAAGGCGCAGGCGCAGGCTCTGGACTTGACCCTGCCTGTCGAAGGTGGAGCGGACCGCATCAAGAGGCGCCCAGATTTCAGATTCGAAAGCGCTGCCATGTGCGGAAAACTGGCCGGTGACCGTCCAGTCGACGGCACCGAGCCGCACCTTGTTTCCAACGGCAAAGGACGGGAAATCGCGAGCGAGCCGGTTGCCGACGACAATTTCACGGGCGCCGGGGGACGCGAAGCGGCCAGCCGTCAGCGTGATGCCATCGCGAAGCGAAGGGCCCTCCGCGCTCATGCCGCGCAAGGCCAGAACCTTGCGGGTGCCCGCACCATTTTGCGGCACTTCGACCGGCACAACGATTTCGCGGGACAGGACGAGGTTGCCCGATCCATTGCGCTCAACACCGATGTTTCCCGGCATGGCTTGGAGTGTGCGGATGGCTTGTGCAGGAATGTCGGACCCGGTCTCCTGGTTTGTGCCTCCGCCAAGAACAACTGCGGCGTTGGGAGACCCGGCTCCTTTCAATGCGGCTTCGAACCCTGCGGCCATGGCAAGGAAACCCGCCAGGACGCAGACGACCAGCGTCACGGACAGCACCATGGAGGCGGCAATGGCAAAGCGCCGGGGCAGGCTGAGAAGGCTGGCCCTGACCATGACGTGAATCTGTTGCAAATTGGAGGTCATCTTTATCTCACTCTGAAAGCTTTGCTGATTGGGGTGCGCATGGCGCCGATGGCCGGGAGGAGCCCGGTTGCAAGACCAAAAAACAGGGCAATCACAACGCCCTTGGCCAGCACTTCGAAAGAAAAGACAAGGCCGAGAAGCGGCCCGGTTGCGACCGTTGCAAGCTTGGCCAGCCCAAGGCCGAGTGCGCCGCCTGCCGCGAAGATCAGCAGCGTTTCCCCCAGAACCAGCAGCAGAATATGTTTTTGCGAAAAGCCCAGCGTTTTCAGGACGCCAATCTCGAAGCTGCGCTCCCTGATGGCAAAGACCATGGTGTTTATGATGATCATCAGCAGGGTAATGAAAGCCGCGCCGGTCACAAGATTGATGATCAGACCGACATCGGCATATTGGCGCAAAAAGGCTTCAAGAAACTGCTTTTCCGACTGCGTGCGCGTTGGCTGCGCCGTATTGGCGAACAGGGCGTCGATCCGGGCTGCCAGCACCCCGGGGGAAAGAGCTTTTTCGGGGCGTAAGGCGAAGACATCGACCGTGTTTTCACCTGCCGCCCTTGAGCGGTTGACATAGCTGTAATTGGCCAGAATGAAATAGGTGTCGGTGCTGGCGTTTTCGCCGTCAAAGATACCGGCGATCTCAAAGGGCCAGGTGCGGTCCCCGTCTTTTCTCCGCGTGTGGAAGGCGGTGACGGTGATATGTTGTCCAACGGTCCAGCCTTGGGCCTGTGCCAGCGCCCGGCCGACAAGAACCTTGTCTCCGCTTCTGCCTAGTGCGGCGATCAGCTCTGGTGTGAGGCCAAGCTCCTTGCCGCTCACTTTGGCCATAGATGCGGCATCCACGGCGCTGACGGCGACAACATTCCTTTCCACATCGACAAATCCCCGAAGGCGTGTCGAATAGCTGACCGCAGCTACGCCCGGCATGGCGGCAATCCGGGGCAGATAGGCCATTGGCAGGGATTGCGTGCGTCCGGCCGCGTTCATCACGCCGAGCAGGTCTTCGCTTGCGCCGCTTGTGCCTTGCGTTCCGGCAAGGAAACTTCCCGTCAAACCATAAATCAGAAAAGCCACAGCGACACAGAAGATCAGCATCAAGGTGCGCAGGGGCTTCCGCCAGGCGTTCTTTCTGGCAAGAGTGAGGAAACTCATTACGCGGCCCTTTCTGCTTCGATGAAGGCACCCTTGTCGAGATGAAGCGTGCGGTGGGCATGGAGTGTGGCCTGCGGGTCGTGGGTGACCATCACGATTGTCTTGCCAAGTTCCCGGTTGAGAAGGCGCAGCATGTCAAGAACCTCGTCTGCAGATTTCCGGTCAAGGTCGCCGGTGGGTTCGTCGCAAAGCAGAAGGGCAGGATCAGCGGCGATGGCACGGGCAATGCCGACGCGCTGCTGCTGGCCGCCCGACATGAGCGAAGGATATTGTTTTTCCCGCTCCGCAAGCCCTACGAGGTCAAGCACTGTGCTGACGCGCGCACGCCGTTCCGCCACCGAGAGCGGTTTCAACAAGAGCGGCAGCTCGACATTTTCGGCCGCGTTGAGCATCGGCAGCAGATTGTAGAACTGGAAGACGATGCCCATGTTGTGGGCCCGCCAGGCTGCGCGGGCGGCTTCGCCCATCCGGTCCAGCCGGGCGTTGCCGATGCGCAGCTCTCCGGCATCGGGGCGCTCCACGCCCGCCAGCATGTTAAGCAATGTCGATTTGCCGGAGCCCGACGGTCCCATGATGGCGACGAAGTCACCTTTCGGAATGTCGAGATCGAGTTCGGCGAAAATCGGGATCGTCTCGCCGCCGAGTGTGTAGCTCTTCCTTACAGCTTTTAAGGAGATATAGGGGGTGTCTTGGGTCAGTTCGCTCATGAGTGGGCGTCTCCGGGTTGCGTTTTGGGATTGGGAACGGTGATGCGGATGCGCGCGGCCATGCCGGGGCGGATGCCGTCCGGCGGATTGATCAAGGACAGGCGGAGACTGATCGTGCCTTTGGCCTGCGAGGCAGCCGGGGCGATCCGTTTGATTTTGACTGTGAAGGGATGGCCGGGAAAGCCGTCGAGCACGGCTTCTCCTGAAAGACCGGGCTGAAGCCGGGCAATGTTTGTTTCGGAGACATCGGCGTCGACCACCATTGCGGTGGTATCGGCAAGTGTCAGCAGGCTCTGGTTCTCCCGGACGCTGTCGGCCCGTGCGAGCACTGTGTCGCCAATATGGGCGTTGAGCCGGGTCACCGTGCCGGCAAAGGGCGCGCGCACAACCAGGGCATCTACCTGTTCTGCTGCAACCTTGACGGCAATCTCCGCCTGTTTGACGGCCTGAGCAGCCTGATCGACGGCGTTTTGTGCGGTTTTGAGGCTAAGTGCGCTGTCTTCAAGGGCTTTTACCGATATCGTTTTGCTCTTGGCCAGAATGCGATTGCGCCGCAATGAGGCTGCTGCCTGTTCAAGCGCGATTGTCTTGCCTTGAAGCACCAAGTCAGCAGAAACCCGCGCAGCTTTTGCCTGGGCCAGGGCGAGGCGGGCGGTGGCGTCGTCAAGCGTAACGAGGGTTTGTCCGGCCTCGACCCGGTCCCCGGCCTCGACTGCAATCCCGGTCACCTGGCCTTCATATTTGGAAAAGACCAGTGTTGAACGGGGGGCGACGGCAAAACCGGAACCGGCCATTTCGCTTGCCGAAGGCGGCGGCGGCAGGTTGGCGGGGCGGGCGCTTCCCGTTCCGGGAGTTGCACCGGCTGGGTGCGGTTCCAGCAGGCTGTCCGGCTGCGGCGCCTGCCATTTCCCGGAGACGGCGAGCCGGATGTGGTTGGCGATCTCAGCCGGCATTATCAGAACGAGCGCTGCGATGCAGGCGGCGGCTGGAATGCCCGCCAGCCACCCGATGTGGTACTTGCGGGGAGGCAAGGCTTGCGGCACTGGCTCCAGAGAAAGCGAGCGGAGTGTTTCTGCAAGTTTGCGGTCATGTTCGTAGAGCGTGTTCATGACCCTGAGATGACCGCTTCTTCCGGTCAATCTCGACCTTGAACACGATCTGGAACGTCCTTGATCGTGATTTGGTACGCGGGAAGGGCCGGTTTAACCGGGTGAGGCGGCTGCTTGATGCTGCCGCCATTCAAGCGGTGTCATATCTGTCACACGGCGGAATTCGCGGTTGAAATTGGATTTGGTCTGAAAGCCGGCTTCAAACATGATTTCCGTCACAGGCCTGCTGGTTTCAGCCAGCAGACGGCAGGCCTCGGCAATGCGGAATTCGTTGACATATTGGGAGACATTCTTGCCGGTCGCCCGGTTGATCGCGGTGGAAATCTGCCGGGCCGGGATCAGGGCCCGGCGCGCCAGGCGGTCAAGATTGAGATCCGGGTCGCGGTAAAGATGCTTGGCCGTCATCAGGTTTGAGACAATGTCGAGCGTCTGCTTGTCTTCGGCCTCGTCGAACGCGGGGCCGGTGCCGCCTGTTGCGGTCCCGCGCTCGCCTCCGCCCTGGCTCCCAATCCCGCCTTCGGTGGAAGTCCTGCCTTGGACGACCACGAAGCCTGGAATTGAGAGCAGGACGAGGGCCAGAAGGTTGCCGAACGTCACCAGCGCGGGCGTGTATTCGCCATAGGTCCAGACGATGTCGAGAGAAACGCTGAGGTCGAGCAAGGCTGACAGGACCAGCGCCAGCGCAGCGAAGACGAGCGCGCGGTGGGCCGGGACCGCATTTTCAAACGGGGCTTTTTGCAGAACATCCGGTCCCGCCCACATGAGGTGCAGGATCGCCGCAGCGTATGAGAGAAAAAGCAACGGCAGAACGAAATCAATGGCGGCAGGCCAGGCAACCATCAGCGTCAGGATGACGGCGAAGGGGATCGCATACATGGCCAGGTGAACGGGCCGCGAAAAGCCGTCCACCCGGACAAGTTTTGAAACGCCGCTATAGATCAGCGACGGCATCAATGCGGCGCAGAGCGGGGTGATAAACCGCACGGCTTCAATTTCATATCCCCAGCGCAGGCCGGACAGGAAGGCCTGAAAGGCCGCCAGCAGGATCAGCATCAAAAAGGGCTTGTTGCGTGCAGAACCGGGGCCCGTGCTGTCTTCACTGTTCCGGGTCAGGAGCGCGAAGAGGACGACCAGCAAGATGGTGACGACAAAGGAAAGCGGGATGAAGAGCATGGGGATCCATATCAGCTGGACGCATAGTGTGACGACACCCTTGCCGAAATAATCCTCTTCCACGACCTCGAACATGTTCCAGGCCCGATTTTTGCCTCTGCGTTGAGGCTCGAAACACCCTGGGCGCTCTTTGGAACTGCCTGTCCTGTCCTGGAAGAGGAGACGGCGGATCAGAGTTGGATTGAACTGACCGGCCGGGGCAAGGAACTCAAGGGCGGCGGCTGACCTGTTTCTTGATCCAGCCGACAAACTCATGGGAGAGCGGAGACACTTTGCCGGGTGCGGTGGCCAGATAGTATTTGTGATCGGAGCCGTCGCGCACTGGAGCAAGGACCGTAAGAGACCCGTCGGCGAGCTCGGCCTCGATCAGATAAGTGGGCAGGATGGCGGCGCCGAGGCCGCTGACGGCGGCCGAGATCACCAGCGAGAACCGGTCGAAATAGCTGCCCATCTGCACATGTCCTGCAGTCTCCGGCAAGCTGGCCTGAAACGCGGCCCAGAGATGCGGGCGCGAGGTCATGTGCAGCAGCGGCATGGCCAGAATGTCTGCCCTTTGGTCAATGGGATGCGCCGCCAGCAGGGCGGGGGCGGCCACCGCCACCAGATCTTCCGGGCAGAGCGGGCTCAGCTTGGCGCCAGGCCAGTCATTGGCGCCAAAGTGAATGGCCACATCAATGCCTTCCTCGGCAAGGTCGAACGGTTCGGTGCGGCTGTAGATCATAAGATCGAGATGGGGCCGGGCCGCCTTGAACGCGCTCAGCCGGGGCACCAGCCAGCGGGTCGCAAAAGTGGGCAGGGCGGCGATGGTCAGCAGCTCCTGGGTCTCTCCGGCGGCGACCGCCTGGCTGATGGTGTTGCGCAGGCGGGCGAGATCGGAAAACAGTCCTTCCGCAAGAGACCTTCCGGCGCGCGTGAGTCGGATGCCCCGGCCTTCCCGGCGGAAAAGGGCCGCGCCGATCTGGTCTTCCAGTTCCTTCACCTGTCGGCTGATGCCGCTCTGGGTCAGGCCAAGCTCTTCAGCGGCCGCCGTGAAGCTCTGGTGTTTGGCGGCCGCCTCGAAACAGCGCAGCACTGAAAGGCTCGGTATGGGGATGTCACGTTCCATGGGCGGTCTTTCAATCCATGAGTAATCATCATGAATATAACTCTTTTTCAGGTGTTTTAGGGCGGGTCAAGGGCGGCTAGTCTCTTTGGAGAAACATCTTCGAAGAGAGCGCTCATGCAAAAGATTGCGGTTCTTGGACTGGGAAAAGTCGGTGCGCTGGCGGGCGAACTGCTCCATGACAGCGGGTTTGCCGTAACCGGTATTGACGCTCAAGAGGTGAGTGGCCTGCCCTTTACGGCCCAAAAGGCTGACGTGGGCGATCCGGAGGTCTTGAAATCCCTGCTGTCGGGCATGGATGCGGTGCTGTCCTGTCTGCCGTATTTTGTGAATACCGGTGTGGCCGGGGTCGCCCATGCGCTGGGGCTGCATTATTTCGACCTGACCGAGGACGTTCCGACCACCAAGGCAATCATGGAGCTGTCCAAAACGTCCAAGGGCCTGATGGCGCCTCAATGCGGTCTGGCGCCGGGCTTTGTCGGCATTGTCGGCGCCAGTTTGATCGAGGACTTCGAAAACTGCCGCTCCTGCCGGATGCGGGTTGGTGCGTTGCCCCAGAACCCGGCCGGCCTGATGGGCTATTCCTTCAACTGGTCCCCGGAAGGAGTGGTGAACGAATATCTGAACGATTGTGAAGTTCTGGAAGATGGCGAGATCAAGTGGGTCTCGCCCATGGAGTGGATCGAAAAGATCGTCATTGGCGGCGTCGAGCTGGAAGCCTTCACCACGTCCGGCGGGCTTGGCACCATGTGCGACACCTATAAGGACCGGGTGCCGAACATGGACTACAAGACCATGCGCTATCCGGGCCATGTGCAGTTGATGAACTTCTTCTTTCACGAGTTGCTGATGCGGGACCGGCGTAAAGAGGCCGGGGAGATCCTGGTGAATGCAAAGCCGCCGGTCAGCAACGACATTGTCTATATCCATGTGGCGGCCGAAGGGCGGCTGGATGGGCGCATGCAGCGCAAGGAATTCGTGCGGGGCCTGAAGCCGGTCGAGATTGCCGGCAAGACCCGCACTGCGATTGCCTGGACGACTGCCTCTTCGGTCGTGGCGATCATTGAAATGGTGCGCGACGGCACCCTTCCGGCAACCGGCTTTCTGAAACAGGAAGACGTGCCGCTGGAGGCCTTTTTGAAAACGAGAAACGGCGCCCGCTATAACGGCTAGGCGCCTGCGAAAGACGGCTATGGAACATCATCAGGTTTTGAGCGCCCTTGGGTTCGAGCAAAGCGAACTGAAGGGAGGGACCCTTGCAGTCTGCTCTCCGATTGACGGCGCGGTTGCCGCCAATGTTGCGGAGACGCCGGAGGCGGATATGACTGCGGTGATTGCAAAATCCCAGCAAGCCTTCAAGGCTTGGCGCACCCTGCCGGCGCCGCGCCGGGGCGAACTGGTGCGCCTTCTGGGCGAGGAGCTGCGGGCGGCCAAGGAGGAACTCGGCGCGCTGGTGACGCTGGAGGCGGGCAAGATCACCTCCGAAGGGCTCGGCGAAGTGCAGGAAATGATCGACATTTGCGATTTCGCGGTTGGTCTGTCACGTCAGCTTTACGGGCTGACGATTGCCTCTGAGCGGCCGGGCCACAAGATGTCGGAGACCTGGCATCCGATGGGGCCGTGCGGTGTCATCACGGCCTTTAATTTTCCCGTTGCGGTCTGGTCCTGGAATGCGGCGCTGGCGCTGGTCTGCGGCAATCCGGTGATCTGGAAACCGTCTGAAAAGACGCCTTTGACCGCGCTGGCCTGCCAGAAGATCTTCGCCAAAGCTGTGGCCCGGTTCGGCAGCGATGCCCCGGACGGCCTGATGCAGGTGGTGATCGGCGGGGCGGGCATCGGCGAGGCTCTGGTCACGTCCCGGGATGTGCCGATCCTGTCGGCCACCGGTTCCACCCGTATGGGCGGCATTGTCGGTCCGAAAGTCGCCGCCCGCTGGGGACGCCCGATCCTGGAGCTTGGCGGCAACAATGCCATGATCGTCGCCCCGTCTGCCGATCTGGAAATGGCCGTGCGCGCCATTGTGTTTTCCGCAGTCGGCACGGCCGGGCAGCGCTGCACGTCCCTGCGGCGCCTGATCGTGCATTCTTCGGTCAAAGAGGACCTTCTCGCCAAACTGGTCAAGGCCTATGAGAGCCTGCCGGTCGGCGACCCGCGCCGGGACGGCACTCTGATCGGTCCGTTGATCGACAAAGCCTCACTGGACACCATGCAGTCCGCCCTTGCCAAAGCCCGCAGCCAGGGCGGAACGGTTTATGGCGGAGCGCCGGTGACGACAGATGTGCCGGATGGCGCCTATGTTGCCCCGGCACTGGTTGACATGCCGGGCCAGAGCGATGTGGTGAAAACAGAGACCTTCGCGCCGATCCTCTATGTGATGCAATATGAGGATCTGGATGAGGCCATCGCCCTGCAAAACGATGTGCCACAGGGCCTGTCCTCCTGCATCTTCACGCTCAACATGCGTGAAGCGGAAACCTTCCTGTCGGCCACGGGGTCCGATTGTGGCATTGCCAATGTGAATATCGGCCCGTCCGGTGCGGAAATCGGCGGGGCCTTTGGTGGGGAAAAGGAAACCGGCGGTGGCCGCGAATCCGGCTCCGATGCCTGGAAGGGCTATATGCGCCGTCAAACCTCAACGGTGAATTATTCCGCTGAGCTGCCCTTGGCCCAGGGTGTTAAGTTCGACATCTGAGCGTGCAAAAGGCCCGCGCCACTGCGGGCCTTTGCCAATTCAGAGTTCCAGACGATAGGCGCGGGCGGCGGTGTGCCCGAAGATCGCGGCGCGGCATTCGCTGTCCACGCTCCCCAGAAGCTGGTCTGTTGCCTCCACCCAGCGGTCATAGCTGCTGGCCAGAAGGCAGACCGGCCAGTCACTGCCCCAGATGAGACGGTCCGGCCCGAAGGTGGCCAGGAGATGGTTCACATAGGGGGCGAGCTCGTCCATGGTCCACTCTGCCGAGGCTTCCGTGACAAGGCCGGACAGTTTGCAATAGGCCTGCGTGCTCGCGGCCAGATCTGCCATATCGGCAGCCCAGCCGTCGAAGGCCCCGCTCCTGATGTCTGGCTTGGACCCGTGATCGATCACCACCCGCATCGTGCCGTGGCGCGCCAGCAGGGTTTTCAGATGCGGCAGGTGCCGGGGCAGGGTCAGGGCATCAAAGGTCAGCTCCTGGGCGATCAGGGCTTCGAACGCCGGTGTCAGATCCGGGCGCAGCATCCACTGGTCATCGTCAAGATCCTGGATCATCGGCCGCAGGCCGACAAGCTTGGGGTCCTTAGCCAGACCGGCAATCACGGCCGGTGCGTCCGGGCTTTCAAAATCAACCCAGCCGACCACCCCTTTGACCGAGGGGCTGGTTTTGGCGAGGGACAGCAAATAGCGGGTCTCGGCCACCGTCGGGGCCGCTTGCACGAGTACGCTGCCTGAAACACCGTGGCGCTCAAGATGGGGGCTGAGGTCCCCGGGGCCGAAATCGCGGTAAATTGGCCCGAGGTCTTCAGTCAGCCAGTGATAGTCGCCTCGCTCGAGATTCCAGAAATGCTGGTGGGCATCGATCCGGGTCACCGGATCACGCCCTTTTTCAAGATGATGTTGCCGTAAAGACGGCGCTCGCCGGTCTGAACGATCGCATAGGCGCTGGAGGCGCGTTCATAAAAGGCAAAGCGCTCCAAAGTTCTGATCTCGGCCGGGTGGTCGGCCGTGGTGTTGATGATCTTCTGGAAGTCCGCAACTGCCTCCGGGATCGTGTCCGGGTCGCCGACGACCTGCATGGTCAGGGCGGGATCGTCCACGAAGTCATCCAGCGGCATAAGGGCCAGGATCGCTTTCAGCAGATCACTGGCGCTGGAGCCATCGGCCCGGATGCAGGTGGGGCCTGCATTTTCGGCCGGGTAGTTGGAATCGGCCAGAACAATTTCGTCCCCATGGCCCATGGCACGCAGGGCATAGAGCAGTTCAGGCGACAGAATGGGATCGATATTATGCAGCATCAGCGGTCTCCGAGGGCAGGGGGGCATCAGGGCGGATCAGGCCTTCGGCCCTGAGATCCGACCACAGGCCGGCGGGAATGGGCGTTTCGAGAACGGCGACATTGGCGGTGACTTCCGCCGCATTTACCGCGCCCGGAATGACGGTTTTGACACTCGGGTGGCCAAAGACAAATTGCAGGGCTGCGGCAATCAACGGCGTGTCATGGGCCGCACAAACGGCCTCGATCTTGCGCACCCTGTCCAGAATGTCTTCTGGAGCGTCTTCATAATTGTAGCGGGCGCCCGGAACAGCGCCAGTCGCCAGGATGCCGGAATTGAACGGGCCGCCCAAGATGATGCCGACATCGCGCTGCGTACACAGCGGCAGGAAACTCTCCAGGGCGTCCTGTTCCAGAAGCGTGTAGCGCCCGGCCAAGAGAAAGCCGTCGAAATCGCCGAGGCCGAGCAGCTTCTCGCATACCTGCCATTCATTGACCCCCGCACCAATGGCGGCGATTTCGCCAGCGGCGCGCAGTTCGCTCAAGGCCCGGTAGCCACCGGCGTCGAAAAGTTCCTTCACCTTGGCGTCGCTGGCCTCCTGCGACCCTTGAGAAAAAACACAGACATCATGCACCAGCAGAATGTCCGCATTGGCCACTTGAAGCCGCTCCCGGCTCGCTTCATAGCTGCGCATGACCCCGTCATATGTGTAGTCGAAGACGATCCGTTTCTGGGGCACGTCGACAAAGGCTTCCGGGGTGACTTCATGGGGCTCGCAATCGAGCAGCAGGCGGCCGATCTTGGTGGACAGTTGCAGCTGATCCCGGCCGAAACGCTTGAGCGCGGCGGAAAAGCGGGTTTCGGAACGGCCGAGCCCATATTGGGGGGCCGTATCGAAATAGCGGATGCCCGCGTCAAAGGCTGCCTGCAAGGCGGCCTGGGCGTTTTCGTCGGAGACTTTCCGGTAAAGATTGCCAAGCGGCGCACCGCCAAAGCCCATCCGGGTCAGTGGCACCGGGCGGGGCGTGCGGCTGTTCAAAAGCGTTGTGTCGGTAACTTTCATACCGGGGTCCTGATCTGGCGGGGGTGAAAGAGTTCCGGCCGGGTGGCGGCAAGGGCCTCAAGGCGCGGCATCAACTGGTTCAAATGCGCGCGCATGGCCTCTTGAGCCGCGTCCGGGTCCCGGTCAGCAATGGCGGCCATGACCTTGCTATGTTCTTCAAACGTGCAGGAGATGAGGCCGGGGGCCGGTAAAAGCAGCTTGCGCGCCCGTGTCACCTGAAGCGAGACCATGCGGGCGATGGCTTTCATGCGGCCATAGCCGGTGAATTCCATGATGAGCGCATGAAATTCCTCATCGGCCTGGTAGAAGCCGGAAAAATCCTGATCTTCCACCAGAAGGGCCTGCAGCCGCACATTCCTGTTCAGCCGGGCAAGCTGGTCTTCTGTCCGGTCGGCGGCCACCTTGGCCACACTGGCCAGTTCCAGGGCCTGGCGCACGAAGGTGCCTTCCCGGATGTCTTCCATGGAAAAATAGGCGACCCGCGTGCCCGATTGCGGGATGACCTCCACCAGTCCTTCCGTGGCCAGGCGCGCAATCGCTTCGGCAACCGGCGACCGGGAGACCCCCAGCTTCTCGCAAACAGGGCCCTTGCGGATGACCTCGCCGGGCAGAAACTGCAGCGACAGGATTGCGTCCTGCAGGGCCATATAGACCCGGTTCGCCAGCGATCCCTCAAAGCTGCTGATGTCCTTAAGTTCACTCACGTTGATATCGATACTGGTCATGTTCGTCCTATGTTGACTAACATGTTAGTTGACAGAGCTGCCAAGTCAAGCTAGTTCGTAAGCTTCAGGCCGCCAGACAACAACGGTGCTGCCGGTGCGGGAGAGACAGACATGATCGGAAGCGGCTTTATCAGGCTCGGGGCAGAGGACAACGTGGTCATCGCCTTGCAAACGCTGGCCGCCGGAACCGAGCTTGAGGGCGTGTCAGGCCCCCTTCTGTCGACAGTCCAGCCGGGACACAAGATTGCCAGCGCTCCGATTGCCGAAGGTGCAAATGTGCTGCGCTATGGCCAGGTCATCGGACAGGCGAAATCGGATATCCGGCCGGGTGAACATGTTCACACCCACAATATCGGCATGGCCGAGCACAGTTTGCAGAGCCATGAATTTGCCTCCCAGAACACCCCGCTGCCCACCATTGAGGCCAGCAGAACCTTCAACGGCTATCACCGGGCGGATGGCAAGGTCGGGACCCGAAATTATATCGGCATTCTGACGTCGGTGAACTGCTCCGGGTCTGTGGCCCGTTTCATCGCGGAAGCGGCCCAAAAGAACGGCTTGCTTGACCGGTTTCCCAATGTGGACGGCGTGGTGCCCATCGTGCATGGCACAGGCTGCGGTATGTCCGGGGTGGATGAAGGCTATGCGGCCCTGTTTCGGACCCTGTCTGGCTATGCGCAGCATCCCAATTTCGGTGGCATCCTTCTGGTTGGTCTCGGCTGCGAGGTCATGCAGATTTCCGATCTGGTCGGTGGCCGGCCGATCCGGGCCGATGGCGCCCTGCGCTACATGACCATCCAGCATGAGGGCGGCACCCGCCGGACCATCGAAAAGGGGCTGCAGGAGCTGGAAGGCATTGCGGCGATTGCCAACGCGGTCGAGCGAAGCCCGGCGCCGGTCAGCGCGATTACGGTCGGTATGCAATGCGGCGGCTCTGATGGGTATTCGGGTGTGACGGCGAACCCGGCCCTGGGCTATGCGTCGGACCTTCTGGTGCGCCATGGCGGCACCACGATCCTGTCCGAGACGCCGGAGATCTATGGGGCCGAGCACCTGTTGACCTGCAGGGCCGAAACCGAAGAGGTTGGCCGCAAGCTGATGGAGCGCATCCGCTGGTGGGAGGACTATACGGCCCGCAATGGCGGCGAGATGGACAACAATCCCAGCCCCGGCAACAAGCGCGGCGGCCTGACGACGATTTTGGAAAAGTCGCTCGGGGCCGTGGCCAAGGGGGGCACGGCCCCGCTTGCCGGTGTCTATGAATTTGCCGAGCGCATCGACAAGGCCGGGTTCGTCTTCATGGACAGCCCGGGCTTTGATCCATGTTCTGTCACCGGGCAGGTTGCTTCCGGGGCGAATATTGTCGTATTCACAACCGGGAGGGGATCTGTCTCCGGATACCAGCCCACCCCTTGCATCAAGCTCGCGACAAATTCTGAAATGTATGGCCGCATGTCGGAAGACATGGATGTCAATTGCGGCGACATCGTCAGCGAAGGTGTGAGCCTTGAGCAAAAGGGCGAGGAGATCTTCGAGCGGATGATCCAGGTCGCGTCCGGCAGTCAGACCAAGAGTGAAAAGCTCGGCTACGGTGGTGTGGAATTCGTGCCCTGGCAAATTGGAGCGGTGATGTGATGCGTCTCGACGGAAAAACCATTTTGATTACGGCGGCCGGCCAGGGCATGGGCCGGGCCACCGCGCTGGCCTGCGCGGCCGAAGGTGCCCGGGTGATTGCGACCGACAAGGACGCGGCCCTGCTGGCGGGTCTTGACGGCATGGAAACCCATGGCCTTGATGTCACGGACCCGGCAGCGATCCGGGACTTTGCCGAGGACCTTCCGGATCTGGACGGGCTGTTTAATGTGGCCGGGTTCGTTCATCACGGCACGGTTCTGGACATTTCCGATGAGGATTGGGCGTTCAGTTTTGACCTGAATGTCACCTCCATGATGCGTCTGAGCCGGGCCTGTCTGCCGGGCATGCTGCGCCGGGCGGAGACACGTGGATCGGCCTCGATCATCAACATGTCCTCCATGGCCGGATCGATCAAAGGGTTCCCGTTCCGCACTGCCTATGGGGCCACCAAGGCTGCGGTGATTGGCCTGACCAAGGGCATTGCGGCTGATTTTGTCAGAAATGGCATCCGCTGCAATGCGATCTGCCCGGGCACGGTTGACACGCCGTCCCTGCGCGGCCGGATCGAGGCGGCGCCGGATCCGGTGCAGGCGGAAAAGGACTTCATCGCCCGCCAGCCCATGGGCCGTCTGGCGGTGGTCGATGATGTGACGCCGCTGGCCATTTACCTTCTGTCCGATGAGAGTCAGTTTGTCACCGGACAGGCGCTGCTGGTGGATGGCGGTGTGACGATCTAGGCCTTTGGGGCACGCCCGGGCGTCTTACCGCGTCAGGAGGAGTGCACACCCGAGGTGTCCGGGCAGCGGAAGCGGGGGAAAACCCGGTTGGGCATGGCAATGGAGGTTGCCGTCAACAAGATTGGGGGGCGTAAGGGTGCAGGACCGCACGCTTCTCAAGATATCATCCTGGGGAGGAGAATGTGACGCCAGTCATCAAGATGACCGGCATTGAAAAGCGCTTTCCGGGGGTTCATGCCCTCAAGAATGTGCAATTCGAGCTGAAGGCCGGTGAAGTCCACGCCCTGATGGGCGAGAACGGGGCGGGCAAATCGACATTGATGAAGATCCTTGCCGGGATCTATCTGCGCGACGGCGGCGACCTTCAGATCGACGGCAAGACCGTTGATCTGACTTCGCCGCGGGCCGCGCAGGACCAGGGCATTGGCATCATTCACCAGGAACTCAGCCTGATGAATGATCTGACCGTCGCCCAGAATATCTTCATTGGCCGTGAGCCGCGCAAGCGCTTCGGCCGTCTGGATGAGGCGGCGCTGAACCGGCAGGCCGCGGATATTTTCGCGTCCATGAACCTGGCGCTGGACCCGAAAGCGGTTGCAGGCACCCTGACCATTGCCAAACAGCAGATGGTCGAGATCGCCAAGGCTCTGTCCTACAAATCCCGTGTTCTGATCATGGATGAGCCGACCGCAGCGTTGAATGATGCGGAGATTGCCGAACTCTTTGTCATCATCAATCGGCTGAAGGCCGAAGGGGTCGGCATCATCTATATCAGCCACAAGATGGACGAATTGAAGCGGATTGCCGACAGGGTCACGGTCATGCGGGACGGGGAATATGTGGCGACGGTGCCGGCCGCCGAAACACCGATTTCGAAGATCATTTCCATGATGGTCGGCCGCGAAGTGACGGAAGAGCCGGTCGAGGTGCCGGACCTGTCGGAGGCCGAAATTGCGCTGGAGGTTCAGGATCTGAGCCGGGGGCGCGATATCCGCACTGTGAGCTTTTCGCTGCGCAAGGGGGAAATCCTGGGGTTTGCCGGATTGATGGGTGCCGGGCGCACGGAAGTCGCCCGGGCCATCTTCGGCGCCGACCCGCGCGATAGCGGTACGATCAAGGTGCACGGCCGTAAGGTCAGAATTGCCTCGCCCCATGATGCGGTCGCGGCAGGCATTGGGTATCTGTCAGAGGACCGGAAACATTTCGGTCTTGCGACAGGCATGACGGTCCGGGACAATATCGCCCTGGCCTCGCTGAAGACGTTCACCGGGCGAGGCGGCGTGCTGAACGAAGCGGATATGCGTGGCACTGCAAGGGACTATATCCGCAAGCTCGGCATCCGCACGCCATCAGACGGCCAGGAGGTCCGGCTGCTGTCGGGCGGCAACCAGCAAAAGGTGGTGATTGCCAAATGGCTTTTGCGGGATTGCGATATCCTGATTTTCGATGAGCCGACCCGGGGCATCGATGTTGGCGCCAAGTCGGAAATCTACAAGCTTCTTGAAAGCCTTGCGGCCCAGGGCAAGGCAATCATCGTGATCTCGTCCGAACTGCCGGAAGTGATGCGGCTCAGCCACCGGATCGCGGTGATGTGCGAGGGGCGGCTGACCGGGATTCTGCCGGGCGGCAAGGAAACGACACAGGAACAGATCATGGAACTGGCCACCCGGCGCGCGGCGGCCATGCAACCGATCGGGGGGACAGCGTGAACACAATGGAGGAAACAAGACCGGGGGCGGCCAAACCGGCCGGCCTGCTGGCAAAATTGGCCGAGACGGGCGCGCATCAAAAGCTGCTCGCCTTTGCGTCACTGATTGTGCTGCTGATCGGGTTTTCGATTGCCTCGCCCAATTTCATGCAGACCTCCAACATGATCGCGATCCTGCAGGCGACTTCGGTCAACGGGGTGCTGGCGGTCGCGGCAACGCTGGTTATCATCACCGGTGGCATTGACCTGTCCGTGGGCACGCTCATGACCTTTTGCGCGGTTATTGCCGGGGTGGTTTTGACCTATGCGGGCATGCCGCTTCCGCTTGGTGTTGTGGCGGCCATCGGGGCAGGGGCGCTGTGCGGGCTCTGCTCGGGCACTTTCGTGGCCAAGATGAAGATCCCGCCCTTCATTGCCACGCTCGGCATGATGCTGATCCTGAAGGGCCTGTCCCTGGTGATTTCCGGCACCCGGCCGATCTATTTCAACGACACGCCGGGATTCGATCAGATTTCCCGGGGCTCGCTGATTGGCGAGGTGATCCCGGCGCTGCCAATCCCGAACGGGGTGCTGATCCTGTTTCTGGTGGCTCTGGCGGCATCCTATATTCTCGGCCGCACGGTTCTGGGGCGCTACACCTTTGCGCTTGGCTCCAACGAGGAGGCGGTGCGCCTGTCCGGAGTGAATACCGATGCCTGGAAAATGGGGATCTATGCGCTTGCAGGCGGCATTTGCGGCATTGCGGGCATCCTGATCGCCTCACGGCTCAACTCTGCCCAGCCGGCCCTCGGGCTCGGTTACGAGCTGGAGGCAATTGCTGCCGTGGTCATCGGCGGCACGTCCCTGTCCGGCGGACGCGGCACCATTATCGGAACCTTGATCGGCGCGCTGATCATGGCGGTTCTGACCAACGGCCTCAGGGTCCTGTCCGTTGCCCAGGAATGGCAGACGGTCGTGACCGGCGCGATCATCATTCTAGCGGTCTATGCCGATATGGTGCGCCGTCGCCGGGCCGCGTGAGGATCTGGTCTGAACACACAAGAAGAGGGCGGCCGACGCCCCGGTTTGAAAGACGTTTGGCAAAGTGAAGAAAGAGGAGGAGTTTCAATGTTTTCACGTCGTTTTGTCCTGGGGGCGATCAGTGCCCTGACCCTCAGCCTGCCGTCAACGGCGGTGCTGGCGGAGGAAATGTACATCCCGCTTGTCTCGAAGGGGTTCCAACACCAGTTCTGGCAGGCTGTGAAGCTCGGCGCTGAAAAGGCAGCCAAGGAGGAAGGCGTCCGGATCACTTTCGAAGGTCCGGACAACGAGACCATGGTGGACCGTCAGATCGACATGCTGGCCGCGGCTCTTGCCAACAAGCCGGCAGCCATCGGCTTTGCGGCCCTGGACAGTCAGGCCGCCATTCCGCTGCTGCGTCAAGCTGATGAGGCCGGCATTCCGGTCGTTGCCTTTGACAGCGGAGTTGACAGTGAAATCCCGGTGGCCACCGCTACGACCGACAACGTGGCCGCTGCCGCGCTGGCAGCCGACAAAATGGCTGAAAAGATCGGTGGCAAGGGCAAGGTGGCGGTTGTCGCCCATGACCAGACCAGCCGCACCGGCATTGACCGGCGCGATGGTTTCGTCAACCGCCTCAACGAGGCCTATCCGGAAATTGAAATCGTCACGGTCCAGTATGGCCAGGGCGATCACCTGAAATCGACGGAGGTGACCAAGGCGATCCTGACCGCCAATCCGGATCTGAAAGGCATTTTCGGTACCAATGAAGGCTCCGCCATTGGCGTCGTCAATGGGGTTCAGGAACTTGGCAAGGATGGGCTTGTGATCATCGGATATGATTCCGGCAAAGCCCAGAAGGACGCCATCAAGAGCGGTGTCATGGCCGGGGCGATCACCCAGAACCCGGTTGGCATCGGCTATGAAACTGTCAAGGCGGCCGTGGCCGCGGCAAAGGGAGAGGACGTACCGAATCTGATCGATACGGGCTTTTTCTACTATGACGCATCCAATATGGATGACCCTGAAATTGCTGCGGTTCTCTACGACTGATTGACCCGCGAGCGTCCTGCGGTCTTCCGGCCGCCGGACGCTCGGCGCCTGTGACAGTGATCACCGTGCCGCTGCCTGACCTGGTTTGGCCGGGCAGCGGTTGATCCAGAAAAGCCAGTCCGCCGGACCCTCCGGCGGGCCGTTTGCACAACTGAAAGATCTGCTACATGAAACTGCTGAGATATGGTCCCACCGGACAGGAAAAACCGGGTGTGCTGGATGCCGAAGGACGTGTGCGGGACCTGTCCGCCCATGTCGCCGACATTTCCGGCGAGGCGTTACAGCCCGACACGATTGCCAAGCTAAAGGGGCTCGACAGCGCTGCGCTTCCCCTGGTGGACGGCCAGCCGCAGGAGAGCCTGCGTCTTGGGCCTTGCGTCGGGGCCGTCGGAAAATTCATCTGCATTGGCCTCAACTATGCCGATCACGCGGAAGAGTCCGGCCTGGATGTGCCGCCCGAGCCGGTGATCTTCGGCAAGTGGACCTCGGCGATTGTCGGTCCGAATGACGACGTGGAAATCCCGCGCGGCTCTGAAAAGACCGACTGGGAAGTCGAGCTTGGGGTCGTGATCGGTAAAGGCGGCAAATATATTGACGAGGCGGATGCGCTCAACCATGTGGCCGGTTTCTGCGTTATCAATGACGTTTCGGAACGGGATTTCCAGATCAACCGGTCCGGCACCTGGGACAAGGGCAAGGGCAGCGACACATTCGGGCCGCTCGGACCCTGGCTGGTGACCCCGGACGAGGTTGGTGATTTTGATCAACTGGGCATGTGGCTGGAAGTGGACGGAAAGCGTTATCAGAACGGGTCCACGTCCACCATGGTCTACAAGGTGCCGCACCTGATCAGCTATTGCAGCCAGTTCATGAGCCTGCAGCCGGGCGACGTGATCTCCACCGGCACGCCTCCGGGGGTCGGCATGGGCCAGAAACCGCCGGTCTATCTGCGCGGCGGGGAAACCATGCGGCTCGGTATCGACAAGCTTGGCGTGCAGCAGCAATCGGTCAAACGGGCCTGAGCTTTCTAACACCTGCCGATCGGCCTTACTTGGCCGTTGCAATGAAGACGCCGTCCCAGGGCTCCGGGGGCGGCGTTGTTTTGTAAGCCTCTATGCGCCTGCAAAAGGTCCGGGCCAGCTGAGCAAGGTCCCCGCCGCCCGCGTCCGCCACCGCCTTGGCATGGGACAAGGCCTCGTCCCAGTCTCGGGCCCTGTAGCTTGCCAGCATGGCGCCGAACCGGGACTTGAGGGCACGGAACGCGTCCTCTTGAGCAAGATCTTCATCGCCCAGCAGGCAGAAGATCCGTTCCGGCTCCTGCTTGCCTTTGACGCGGATCAGGTCCGCTTCCACCAGGGCAAACCGGGGTAGGGCCTTTTGAGCGGTTGTCTCGCCGATTAAAATGGTCACACCATAGGTCTTGGTCTGGCCCTCCAGCCGGGAGGCGAGATTGACCGCGTCGCCGAGCACGGAATAGTCGAAGCGGAATTCGGAGCCCATATTGCCGACAACACAGTCTCCTGTGTTGATGCCGATGCCCACATTCAGCGGAAAGAAAACCTGGCCCTCCCCGGCCGCTTCCCGTTCGCGTTCCGCGTTAAGCGCCCGCATGCGGGCCACCATCAGCAGGGCCGCTTCGCAGGCATGGACTTCCTGATTGTCATCGTCCAGCGGAGCGTTCCAGAAGGCCATGACCGCATCGCCCATATACTTGTCGATTGTACCGCGTTTTTCCATGATGCCGTTGGAAAGCGGGGTTAGAAACCGGTTCATCAGGCTGGTGAGCCCTTGCGGGTTGTCGGCAAAGCTCTCGGAAATCCTGGTGAAATCGCGCACGTCTGAAAACAGCATCGTCATGGACCGGTGCTCCCCGCCAAGGGTGAGGCTTTCCGGGTGTTTGGCGATTTGCTCCACATAGTCGGGAGCCAGATACTGGCTGAAGGCGGACCGGATTTCCTGCCTCTGGATTTCCTCCCGGCGGTAGTTGATGAAGACCAGCAGAAGAAAGACACTGAGACTGGTGAACAGCGGATAGCCGGCGTCGATCAACAGGTTTTCGCTGGCAAACAGATACCAGCTGCCCCCGGCCCAGCTGGCCGCCAGAAGGAAGCCGAAGGCCAGTACCGGCAGGGCACCCAGGATCGGGACCAGCAGGATGGCCAGGAGCGACAAGGCCGTTGCTGCGGCCAGTTCGGCACCAAGGGCGAAATTCGGATGGGTTAGAAAAGACTGGCTGAGAATGTTCTCAAGGATCTGCGCATGCACTTCCACCCCGGGCATGACCGGATCAAGGGGTGTGGTCTTCAGATCCAGAAGACCCGTCGCGGACGGCCCGAACAAGATGAGGTGATTGCGGATTTTGGCCCCATCAAACGTGCCGCTCGCAAGGTCGGCGGCAGAGACATACCGATCAGGCCGGGAGGGGGTGAAATGGATCCAGATCCGTCCGTTCCGGTCGGTAGGAACCTCAACGCCGCCAACGACAAGGCTCTTGATGCCGGCGGCATCGCTTTTGATGGCAAAGGCATTCTGGCCAGTGGCCACCCGCAGCAATTCGAGACTCAGGGACGGCTGGATCTTGCCGTCGGCCCTTGCTGCAAGAGCTGCACGGCGGACCACCCCGTCCGGGTCGGGATAGATGGAAAAGAGGCCCTTGCCCAGGGCGGCGTCCTCCAGCGGCTGGATGTTGCGCAGCAAGGACGGGTAGTTGAACAGGAAGCCGGTTGGATCCGGGCCAAGCAGGGCAACCGGTGTTTGCGCCTGGTCCGGGCGGGGTGCGCCGGTGCTGTCAGCCCTGCCCGCCTGACCGGCGACAATCCGCATCCGGCGCATGGTGTCCGCCAGAATCTGGTCCGTTCCGGGCAAGGCTGCCAGTTCCTTGCGGGCCGCCGCGCTGAGCCCGTTCACCGACCGGCTGTATTGCGTCGGCGACAGGCGGTCCGGTTCGGCAAAGACAATGTCGAACGCCACCGCCACGCCGCCCGCCTGGGCAATGTTGTTGAGAATGCGGGCGAGGGTGGAGCGCGCCCAGGGCCATTGGCCAAGTTCCGCGAGGCTCTTTTCGTCAATGTCGACAATGGTAACGGGGACTTCCTCATAGGCGCGGGGTTTAAGCACTTGGTAAAAGTCAAAGGTTTTAAGCCGGATCAGTTCGACCAAAAGCGGATCGGCGACCCGGATGGCGAGCAACACCAGCAGCAGCGCCAGCGCGGCTAGACGGGCGACCCCGAACACCGAAGACAGGTTTCGGAACACGGCCTTCATGGGGCCAGGACAGCGGCGCTCCGGCAGGTGCGCCAGTCAGGGGGAAGAACGTCAGGAGACAACAGTGTCGGGCGTTTGAACGCCGTTATCTGAAAAGACAAAATCAATGATCCCCCCGGCATCAATGGATTGAAGAACAGCCACGTCTTTGAAATCCGAAGCGGTGGCCGCGCCATCCCGGTCGACGCTGACAATTGCATTGCTGCCGTCCTGTGTGACCCTGACATAGGCGGACAGGTCAGCGGTGCTGAAATGAGCGTCCAGCAAGGCGGACAGATCGAGACGGTCTTCGCCCGCTTCAAAGTCAACAATGACATCGGCAATATCGGTCCCGGCCAGGCCGAATGTGTCGGCTCCCGCCCCGCCCGTGAGAGTGTCCAGGCCCGGGCCGCCATGGAGTGTATCGTCCAGACGGCTGCCCGTCAGAACATCATCCCCGGAGCCTCCCAGAACCCGGCTGATCCGCGTTCCGGGCACTGTCCCGATTGGTTCGGCTGGTCCGTCCGGCTGCTGGAATGTGCCAAGGTCCAGGTTGACAAGAACTGGTTCGGCCCAGCCGGAGAAATCGAGAATGGTCTCCCCGCCCGCCTCATAAAGCGCTGGCTGGGGCATGGGTGCCAAGCTTCCGTCAGCGCCGCCGGACAGGTCCGGGGCATCTTCCGTGCCGGTGATGACGAAGCTCACGGACTTGACGATGCTGTCTCCGGCAGCATCCTGCACCGTGACATCGTAGGAAAAGCTGATCGTGTCTCCCGCCTCCAGAAAATCCAGATCCGCTTCTGCGGAATAGGACCATTGCAGAACACCCTGCCTGACGCTTGTGGTGTAAAGGCCTGTGTCAGGATCCACGCCGCTGATCGCAAATCCCAGGCTCAGGATCGAAGCGAGGTCCGGAGACTGTGCATCCAGGTCGCCGCCGCTCCAGACGGGAGCCCCGCTCATCTCAAAGGAAAGGGTCAGCGTGTCGTCCTGATCGATGTCGTTGAAGATGACGAAGCCGGACCCGGTCAGCACCTGCGCGGACGCATCGGCTGCTTCCGTGAAGGCGGGCGGCGGCGTTACCGTCAGCCGGGGCGGGTCATTGA
Source organism: Roseibium sp. AWQ4_254 (assembly GCF_056161025.1). NCBI lineage: Bacteria > Pseudomonadati > Pseudomonadota > Alphaproteobacteria > Hyphomicrobiales > Stappiaceae > Roseibium > Roseibium sp. AWQ4_254. The sequence goes on along the minus strand of NZ_JBSWYH010000008.1, from coordinate 123,963 downwards.
GGCCAGTTACCGTGATGGTGACCGTTGCCGGAACCTCGGAGACAAGGCCGGTGCTGTCGGTGGCGGTATATTGGAACGTGATGTCGCGGACCGAGCCCGCAGACAGGGACCCAAAGGCACCATCGGTGCTGAAGGTAAAGGTGCCGTCGTCAAAGACATCAAGCCTGCCCGCCGCCGGAGCGCTGAGGGTCTCAAGCGTCAGGCTGTCGCCAATATCCGGATCAGCCCCGAGAAACGGCGCTGTCACGGAGCCGTCGGCAGAGACGGTGAGGGCAATGTCATAGACGATGGGGGCGTCGAACACCGGCTCGATGGCAATGGGGACCTCGGCTGACAGGCTGGTGGTGCCATCAAATACCGTAACGGAGAGGCCACCCATCTCGCTGTCTGGTGCGGGCGTGTACACCATGCCGTCCAGGGCCGCATTGATCGCGCTTTCCGTTCCGGAGAAGGTGACCGTCTCGTCCGCAACGCCATCGCCCGCCAAGAATGTCAGCCCGGTTATCTGGGCAAGCGTGACGGTCGAGCGGGCGGTGATCGAAACGGTCCCATCCCCGTTGCCGGGGATCTCCACGGTCAGGCCGTTCAGGCTGAAGGAGACGTCCTCCCGGGTTGCCAGGGCATCAGGTACAACCACAGCCAGCGTTTCCTCCCCAGAGGGGGGCAGGGAGCTATCACCGGCCGGTTCGGGAGCGGAGGTGCCTCCTGGCGGAGGGGCGCTTGGTAAGGGCGCTGTGTCGGGCGCAAACGGGGACCTGCCGGACCGGTCGCCGGACGTGTCAGTGCCCGCTGGCCCGTCGCTGGCCCCTCCGCCCAGGGGAGAGAGATCTGGCCCCGAAAGGTCCGGCACCGGGCCGCCCTGGATCTGGCCGGGGCCTGCGTCGGTCTGGTCCGGGCTGTTGCCATTCTGCTGGCCGCCGTTTTGGCCATCGTTCTGGCCACCGTTTTGTGGCCCGCCGGGGCTTTGCTGGCCGAGACCTGCCGAACCGTAGGCACTGTAGGCCAGCTGGATCTGCCCTTCGGTTGCCGCGAATTCGGCCGGAGTTCTGGCCGTGATGACCGGCAGAGCGCCTGCCGACTGTACCAGGAAGGTGGAGTCGGTCGTGTCCACCGTGCCCAGGAGCAGGCCGGAGACCCTGTCGAACAATTGGTAGGAGCCCAGCTGCCCGTCGGGGTCGACAGCAAGGGCAAACCTGGTGGCTCCGTCCAGAGCGCTGATCTGTACGACTGGCGTTGTACCGCGAATGCCCATGGTGGCTGTCGGCGTCTCAACCCGCATGTCACCGGTCGGGGCCACCTGTCCGGTGACAAAGACAAAACTCCCCTGCACGAGGTTTATCACCATGGAATTGCCGGAGCCGCCGGGGGAATAGATCAGTTCGTCGAGAACCATTCGGGCATCGGCCGACAGGGTGAACAGGGTTTCATCGGCAAAGATGATCACGAGCGACCCGGCGGCCGAAGTCTGGACAACATCGCCTTGAAACACCGGGTCTCCGGCCGCCAGCACCACATTGGTTCCGTCCGTTCGCTGGGCGGTCACCGTGCCGCTGACCGTTTGAACCGAGCCGATGGGGGCACTGGCTGCGGCGCCCCCGGCCTGGGCAAATTGGGTCGAGGCTTGCGGACCGGCGAGCTGGGCAACCGTTTGACCGTCGAGAAAAGCCCCTTCGGGGGTGGTCAGGGAGGCGGGTGGCGAATGTATGAAGTAACCGATGATCGTCAGGCTGCCGTGGTCCGGGTGGGTTATAAGTAAATCCGGTCCCTCACGCGTGTATTCGCCCTGAAACAGCAGCGATGCGTTGGCAATGAGGGGCGGCGCGCTGGCAGTATCCAAAACTGCAGCTTTCTCCGTCTCCGCAGCGGCGCTTTCGGCATTCGGATGACTAAACACGGCCCACGTTCATTTCATCGTAATTTATCACGATAGTCGTGATAACTAAAAGACTATTTGGTGCTTTAACGCATTTTTAACAAAAAAACTTTGCTGCGTCCAAATAAACTGCGTTAAGCTTATTGTGTGTCTCGGAAATTTAATTTTTCCGGTCTGTCGGGTGTTTTAAAAAACGCTGGGTAACTTTGGCGTTTGAAAAGGGCTGTCCCAGCGGTTTCAAGGGGTGGGTTTCGGGCAGGATGATGTGCAGCAGGAATGCGAGGTCGGCGGTGTCAGGCCTCTATCCGGTGAGGCCGCCTCTGGCGCTGTGGAAGCCTTTTTGGTCAAAGACCTTGCTGTCTCTGGTTCTGTTGTCGGGTTTCACGCTGTCCGGAGAGGCCATGTCCCTCCGCGAGGCGGTCGACCGGGCGGTGTCCACGCACCCTCAGGTTCTGGCGGCTGCGGCCAGCCGGCGGTCTACCGGCTATGACTATGCCCAGGCACAAGGGGCCTATCTGCCAAAGGTGGATCTGGAAGCGTCTTTTGGGGCGCAATATGTCGACCGGCCGAATTCGCTTTCTGAGGCGGATAATCGCGCCTGGCGCAATGCCCGGGATGCAACACTGGTGGCCCGGCAGGTGTTTTTCGATGGTTTTGCACGGGCCAATGAGATCTACCGCCAGTCCGCGCGGGTGGACGGATCTGCTGCGCGGGTGATGGAACGGGCGGAGCTGATTGGCCTGGATGCCGTGGAAGCGTTTCTGGATGTGGTCCGTCATCACCGGATCTTGCAGGCAGCAGACGTCAATATCCGCGAGCATGTGCGGCTGCTGGACATTGTGCGCACCAAGGTCGAAGGCGGTTCGGCAACGGAGAGCGAGTTGCGCCAGGCCGAGGAGCGTGTTGCGGCTGTGCATGCGGTGCGCGCGGATGTGCTGCGGGAACTCGGGGCCGCCAAGGCCCGGTTCGAGGCCGTCATCGGAGTGCCTCCCCCGGCACTGTCTGCGCCGGAGCGCCCGGATGCTCTGCCAAAAAGCCAGGCGAAGGCCATTGCGGCGGCGCGCGCCAACCACCCTTCGCTCCGGGCCGGATCTGCGGATGTGGATGCGGCCAGGGCTGATTATGACAAGTCCCAGGCGTTGTTCCTGCCGAGCCTGGGCGTCGAGGGGCTGGCATCCGTGGGCGAGGATCTGGACGGCACACCCGGGCGCAACAACGAATTTGCCGTGCGCATGACCATGTCCTGGAACCTTTTCAATGGCACGATCGACACCAGCCGCAGGCGGCAATTGGGCGAGCAGGTGACGGAAACCAAGTTGCAGCTCGATTATGTGAGGCGTCAGGTGGATGAAAGCGTGCGCAGGTCGTGGAGCGATATTGCGGCCAACGATCTCCGTCTGAAAGCCCTGCAGCAGCAGAGCGTTGCCGCCAAGGCTGTGATTGTCAGCTATGAAAAGGAATATGAAGCGGGTCTCAGGGATCTTCTGGACCTGCTGATTGCGCAGAATTCGGTCTTCACCTCCCGTGTCCAACTGATCAGTTCTCAGACGATTGACGTCTTTGCGCGCTATCGGCTGCTGGCCTCAACAGGCAGCCTACTTGCTTCCGTCGGTGTTTCTGCCCCATCGGAAAGCCAGCCCGGACCGGAGGAGTTGCCATGGTTTGTCGGGTCGCAAGGGCTGATCGAACCCTTGCGCAAGTGGTGAGGGGCCGCCATGGAAGAGGGGGAACCGATCATCCGGCGGGACAGCCGCCGCGCTGATCTGGATGGGGAGGCCCCTTCCGGCATGGCACTCTCCGGGGGCGCTGCGCTGGCTCCCTTGGCCGATGCGGTTGAGACGCCGCAGACAGGCCTGCTGGAGGCGCTGGTGCATGTGGCCCGGTTTCACGGAATTGCCGTCAATCCGGGCGAGCTGACACGCGGGCTGCCCTCGGCCGGGCCTGGCCTGAGACTTCAGGATCTGGAGGAGGCCGCCCGGCGGGTTGGGCTTGTCGTGCGGATCGAGCAGCGTGCGGTTGCAGGTCTTCCGCAGGTCGCTTTGCCCGTCATCGTTGTGCAAAGGGGGGAACCGGCTGTGGCCGTGGAGGCGGTTGACCGGGCGAAAGGGACCGTGCGGATCCCGGAAGATCTTGTGATGGGGCCAGGGTTTGGCGGCTTTCGGGACGTGCCGCTTGAGGCGTTCGAAGGGCGCGGTCTGCCGGTGGTGGTGTTTGTGGGACTGGTGCCGGGCGGGCGAAGGAGGCAGCAACAGGAGGACACCCCGAAGGACTGGTTCTGGTCGGCGGTGCGCCGGTTCTGGCCGAATTACCTGCAAGTGGTGGTCGCGGCTCTGATCGGCAATCTGCTTGCGCTGGCCAGCCCGCTTTTCATCATGAATGTCTATGACCGGGTCATTCCCAATCTGGCGATCCCCACCCTTTGGGCATTGACCGCCGGTGTTCTGATCGCCTTTCTGTTCGACTTCATTTTCAAGATGCTGCGCATGGGGCTGGTGGATGAAACCGGGCGGCGGGTCGATATGGCGGTGGCAGGGAGGATGTTTGATCACGTCTTGCGGCTGAAACTGTCCGGGCGGCCTGCCTCCACAGGTGGGCTGGCCAATCAGGTCCGGGATCTTGACAGCGTGCGCGATGCTTTGACCTCCTCCACGGTGATTGCGGCAACCGATCTTCTGTTCATCGGTATTTTCGTTTGGGTGATGTGGTTCCTGGTTGGTCCGCTCGCCTGGGTGCCAGCCCTTGCCGTGCCGCTGGTTGTTGCGGTGACGGCTCTGGTGCAGCGGCCGCTCTCAAAGGCGCTGGCCCAGAGCCAGGCCGATGCGGCCCGCCGCCAGTCGGTTCTGGTGGAAACGGTCGGGGCGCTGGAAACGGTCAAGGTGAGCGGCAGCGAAAGCTGGTTCCGGCGGGCCTGGGACCGGTCCGTGGCTGCCACCAGCCGCTCCACCACCCGGGCCCGGTTTTGGGCCAATGTCGCTGCCGCTTTCACCGGTGTTGTCTTTCAACTCGTGTCGATTGTCATCGTGGTCTGGGGCGTCTTTCTGGTGTTGGAGGGCCGGATCACAATCGGCGCCCTGATTGCGGCAAATATACTGGCTGGCCGGGTGTTGAGCCCGTTGAACAATATTGCCCAGACCCTGGCGCGCTTGCTGCATGCACGCAGCGCCCTGCGCAGTCTCGACCGGCTCATGGAGGCGGGCATGGAAACCGGCGTGAGCGCCCGCGCCCTGACCTTTCCGGCTGACCCCGGCCTTGCCTTTCAGGATGTCTGCCTGACCTATCCGGGCAGGTCCGTGCCCGCGCTGGACAAGGTCAGCTTTGCTCTCAAGAAAGGCGAAGCGGTCGGTGTGATCGGCCGGGTCGGCTCGGGCAAAAGCTCGCTGGTCCGGGTTCTGGCCGGTCTTTATGAACCGCAGGCAGGCACCTATCTGCTGGGCGGTGTCGACACGCGCCAGTTTTCCGCTGCAGATCTGAGGGCCTCTGTCGGCCTGTGCCTGCAGGATGCGGAACTGTTCACCGGCAGTCTCAAAGACAATATCCTGATGGGCGCTGCCGATGCCTCGTCCGCAGATCTTGAAAGAGCTGTGCATCTGGCCGGTGTTGATACTTTTTCCGCCCACCATCGGGAGGGGCTGGAGATGGCGGTCGAAGAGCGCGGGCGCAGCCTGTCAGGTGGCCAGCGGCAGGCGGTTGCGCTGGCCAGGTGTCTTATCCGTCGCCCGGACATTTTGTGCCTGGATGAGCCGAGCGCCTATCTCGATATCATGTCGGAGCGCCAGCTGTGCCAGCGTTTGCGCCGGATTGCGGAGGAGGGGGTGACGCTTGTCATCGCCACCCATCGGGACGGGCCTTTGGACCTTGTTGACCGCCTGCTTCTGCTCGACCGGGGCAAGCTGGTGATGGATGGGCCAAAGGAAGACGTTCTGGCGCGGCTCAAGGCCGGTGCGCAGACAAGTCTCCGGGGAGGTGATGATGTCCCGGCTGGATGAGGTCTTTGCCAATGATCTCAGGGCCGCACTGGACCAGCGGCGTCAGGCCGGGCTCTGGGGCGTGCTTCTGGCGGCTCTGGGGCTGCTTGGCGCTTTGGGGATCTGGGCGTCGCTGGCGGAACTGGAAGAGGTTACGACGGGAGCCGGGCGGGTGATCCCTTCGAGCCAGATCCAGGTGGTGGAAACTCTGGAGGGCGGGCTTGTTGCCGAGATCTTCGTTCGGGAAGGGGATGTGGTGGCACCCGGGGACCCCTTGCTCCGGATTGATGATACCGGCTTTGCAGCGCGGCTCGGGGAACTTGAAAAACAGCGCGCGGCCCTCAAGATCCGGGTTCAGCGTCTGCAAGCAGAAGCAGAGGGACACCAGCTGGACCTGAGAGAGGATGGGCAGGCACCACCGGAAGCGGCCCGGGAGCTGGCGCTTTTTGAGGCGCGCCGGATTGCCCTGCGTCAGGAACTGTCGGTGATCGAACAGCAGCTGTCCCAGCGCCAGCTGGAAAAGGCCGAATTGCAAACCCGGCTGGAAAGCGCCGGTGTTTCAGCATCGCTGCTCGACGAGGAACTGGCCCGGGCGCGGGAGCTGGCAGAGGCAGGCGCCTATCCGAAAATGGATCTGCTGCGCCTGGAACGGGAAGCCCGGGGCGGGCAGTTGGACGTGGCGGTGTTGAAGGCGTCAATCCCGCGCGCTGAAGCCGCCATTACGGAAGCTTCCGCGCGGCGCGACAGCGCTGTGCTTGGTTTCCGCGCCAGGGCGCATGAGGCCTTGACCCAGACCCAGACCGAGTTGACCATTCTGGAGGAAACCATCACCTCAGCGCGGGACAAGGTGCGCCGTACAGTGCTGCGGGCACCGGTGCGCGGCATTATCAACAAATTTTCCGTTGCCACCATCGGAGCTGTTGTCTCACCGGGTGAGAACCTTTCAGAGATCGTTCCGCTGGAAGACACGCTCCTGATCGAAGCCCGTATCCGGCCTCAGGATGTGGCTTTCCTGTATCCCGGGCAAAGTGCCCGTGTGCGGGTAACAGCTTATGATTACACGCTCTATGGTGACTTGCCCGGTACGGTGGAACGCATTGGGGCGGATACGGTCACGGATGAGGACGGGCAGACCTATTACCGGGTCATTTTGAAAACCGAGCGCAACTGGCTCGGAACGGAAAGCAGTCCTTTACCAATCCTTCCGGGAATGGTTGTCAGTGCCTCCATTTTAACCGGGAATAAAACGGTCCTCGACTATCTGTTGAAGCCCATTATCAAGGCGCGTTCGGAAGCTTTTCGCGAGAGATGAGCACAGTCCGGCCCGCCTGAACCGGGCAGGGTCGATGGCATTTGCAAAGGGATACCGCGTCGGGCTGACGCTCCTTCTGGGGCTCTGCGGTGCTGCAGGGCTGGCGACCGCTGGTCTGACGTCTGCGGGCGCGGCGGCTGCTGCCGAGTTTAGCCGGGCCGCCAATGCTGGCCGGCATTTTCAATCCACTGTTGCGCCCGGCCGTCCTGATCCACAGCTGAAGCAGACTGCCTTTTCAAGTGATGTCTCAGGGTTTGAAAAACGGTCCGACACGGTTCTGGCGCGGCGCTGGTCGCGTGCCCGGGCCAGGCTGGCGGCTGAGGCGGGGTGGCTTTCGTCTTGTGGTCACGGTGCGTGCCGGGACCGGCGGGCAGCGGTCTGGCAGCGCGCGGTGGCGCGTGTCAAGTCCAGCCCCCGTCATGGGCAACCGGCTCTGGTGCAAGCGGTTCTGTCGCAGCGGCTCCGCTATGTGCGGGACAGCGCATTGGATGACCATTGGGCCAATCCGCTGGCGACCCTTTTGTCAGGCGCCGGGGACTGCGAAGATCATGTTCTGTTGAAACGGGCGCTGCTGGTGGCTGCAGGCTACCGGGAAGACACCTTGCGCCTGATCGTGCTGGAGACAGCGCAGGGCCAGGGGCATATGGTTCTGCAGATCACGGGTGATCAGTCCTTTGTGCTCGACAACCGCTCCCGCTATCCGGTGCCTGCCGAGGCGCTGAAAGACGACCGGGTTGTCGCCGTTGCAACGGGGGCGGGGTTTTTCCTTGTCCAGACTGCCGGTCATAGACCTGCACTTTAATAGAGCACATTCTTTTTCAAAAACTGAATATGGTGTGATATAATTTTTCAGAGGTGCCTTTCATGCCGACTGACCCGTTTGACCTGCAGTCCAAAGCCGCCGTTGATACGGTGCCGCGGGCTCCTGCCTTTATCGTGACGCTTTATGGGGATGTTGTCGCCCCGCGCGGCGGCGCCCTTTGGATGGGGGATGTGGTTGCCTGTTGTGCGCAGCACGGCATCAATGAAAGCCTGGTGCGCACGGCCATGTCGCGGCTGGTGGCCGCAGGCAAGCTGCGCGGCGAACGGGTGGGGCGCAAGAGTTTCTACCGGTTGACGGAGGCGGCAGAGGCCGAATTTCAGACCGCTGCCCGGGTTCTCTATGCCCCGCCGCCGCTGGCGCGGGGCTGGCTGATAGCACCCGGCGCACAGGGGCCTTTGCCTGACGGATGGGCGTTTTTGGGCTCCGGTCTGGCCATTGGCCCGAACCGCTCCGATCTGCCCGCTTTGCCCGGCCTTGTTCTTTCCGCAGAGACCGTCAGCACGCCGCAAGAGTGGCCCGCGCTGAGCCGGGCGCTGTGGGATCTGGACCTTGTTGCGGATCGATACCGGTCCTTTTTGCAGCGGTTTGAAGGGCTGGTGGACCTTGCCGCCAGCGCTGATCCAGGCAAGGCCATGCCGGGAGAGCGGGCGCTCGCGCTGCGTCTTCAGCTTGTGCATCATTACCGTCATGCGGCGCTCAAAGATCCGCGTCTGCCAAGAGAAGCCTGGCCGGACGGGTGGCCGGCGGAAACGGCCCGCCAGCTCTTTGTGCGTCTTTATCTGGCGCTTGTGAACGAGGCCGATGCCTTCATCGGGCACGGGTTCCGGGATATCGGAGGACTGCTGCCGGACCGGACGGGGGCAACCTGCCTCCGTTGCGACCGGCTTTTGCGGGAGGCGGCCGGGTTTGCTTGACTGCGGAAGTTGGGGCGGGCTCTCTAATACATCACATTTTTAGAATTTTTGTTTTTAGTGTGATGTAATATGCTATCGTTGGTCAGCTGTCGGGCAGGAGGAGTGTCCGGCAGACCCGCATGGGAGGAGAGGCCATGTATGCGCAGCTTGTGAAATCTGAGGGGCTGAAACCCCGCTCAGACATGACGCCGGAAGAGCAGTCCTTTCAGGACCGGGTCGACCGGGGCGATAAGATCGAGCCGAAAGACTGGATGCCGGAGGGCTACCGCAAGACCTTGATCCGGCAGATCGGCCAGCATGCTCATTCGGAAATTGTCGGCCAATTGCCGGAAGGCAACTGGATCACGCGGGCGCCGACCCTGGAGCGCAAGGCGATCCTGCTGGCCAAGGTGCAGGACGAGGCGGGCCACGGGCTTTATCTTTATTCGGCCGCCGAGACCCTGGGTGTGTCGCGGGATGAGTTGCTGGAGAAGCTTCATTGCGGGCAGATGAAATACAGTTCCATTTTCAACTACCCGACCCTTACCTGGGCGGATATTGGCGCGGTTGGCTGGCTTGTGGACGGGGCGGCGATCATGAATCAGGTGCCGCTGCAGCGCACCTCCTATGGGCCCTATAGCCGCGCCATGATCCGCATCTGCAAGGAGGAAAGCTTCCACCAGCGCCAGGGCTATTCGATCATGATGAAAATGGCCTCCGGGACCGAGGCCCAGAAGGAAATGGCGCAGGATGCCCTGAACCGGTTCTGGTTTCCGGCTCTGATGATGTTCGGTCCGTCCGACAAGGACTCGGTCCATTTAGCCCAGTCCATGGCCTGGAAGATCAAGATGAACACCAATGACGAGCTGCGCCAGAAATTCGTCAACGAAACCGTGCCTCAGGCCGACTATCTGGGGCTGAAAGTTCCGGATGAGAAGCTTGCCTGGAACGGAGACAAGGGCGGTTATGACTTTTCAGAGCCGGACTGGACGGAGTTTTTCGACGTGATCAAGGGCAATGGGCCATGCAACCGGGAGCGGCTGGAGGCACGGGTGTCCGCCTGGGAGGACGGCGCCTGGTTTCGGGAGGGCTTGAGTGCCTATGCGGACAAGGCGGCGCAGCGCCGTCAAATGGCTGTGGACGCGGCGGAATAGGCTGGATCAAAGACGAGGGGAGGACAGGCCGTGAGCAAAAAGGAATGGCCGCTTTGGGAGGTCTTCATTCGCGGACAGCACGGGCTGAACCACCGCCACGTGGGCAGCCTGCATGCGCCGGATGCGGAAATGGCGGTCAACCATGCGCGTGATGTCTATACGCGCCGCCGGGAAGGTGTGTCGATCTGGGTGGTGCCGTCAAAGGAGATTACGGCCTCCAGCCCCTCAGACAAGGGACCGTTGTTTGATGCGGCGGACAGCAAGACCTACCGCCATCCAACCTTCTTCGACATTCCGGAAGACGTCGGAAAGATGTGATGGAAACGGCCGTTAACACGAAAGCACCTTTATTGCTAGAGACCGGGGCGGCAGACCCCTTTGTGCGTGATGCTGCCTTGCGGCCAGCGCTGTTCGACTGGCTGTGCCGGATGGGCGACAATGCGCTGATCCTGGGCCACCGCACCTCTGAATGGTGCGGCCGGGGGCCGGTGTTGGAAGAAGATATTGCGCTGGCTAACACGGCGCTTGACCTGATCGGCCATACCCGCCTGTGGCTGGAGCTTGCAGGGGAGGTGGAGGCGGCCGGACGCAGCGCTGACGACCTTGCCTATCTGCGCGATGCTATCGCTTTCCGCAATTGCCTGCTGGTGGAACTACCGAAGGGCGACATGGCCGTGACGATGATGCGTGAATTTCTGTTCGATGCCTTTCATCATCTGCTGCTGAGCTGGCTGGCAGCGCAGTGCCGCAGCACACGCATCCGCGAGATCGCGGCAAAGGCCCTCCGGGAAGTCAGTTATCATCTGGACCGGGCGTCCGATCTGGTGGTGCGCCTGGGTGATGGCAGTGCGGAAAGCCACCGGCGCATGCAGGACGCACTTGATCGCCTCTGGCCCTATACGGGCGAATTGTTCACCGCAGACGCGGTTGATACGCAGATGATGGACGCCGGTCTTGCCCCGGACTTGCGCGCCTTGCAGCCGGAGTGGGACCGCCTTGTCCGCGATACGCTGGAGGAAGCCACGCTGACAGCACCTGCTCCGGGCGGCTATGCCCACCTGGGGGGCAAGCAGGGCCGGCATACGGAACATCTGGGGTTTGTTCTTGCCGAAATGCAGTTTCTCCAGCGGGCCTATCCGGGCGCGCAATGGTAGGGGGTGCGGCCATGCCAGCGATGTTGACACCAACCAAGGATATGTTGGCTGAAGGCCTGCCTAAGATTGAGGAAATCTGGGCTTGGCTGGCCGAGGTGCCGGACCCGGAAATTCCGGTTGTCTCCATCACCGACCTTGGGATCGTGCGGGAGGTCCGTTATGACGGCGCCACCCTGGTGGTGGCAGTCACGCCGACCTATTCGGGCTGCCCGGCAACAGCGGTGATTGATCTCATGATTGAGGAGAAACTGCGGGAAAAGGGCATGACAGCGCTTGCGCTGGAGCGGCGCTTGTCGCCGCCCTGGACCACAGACTGGGTAAACACTGCGGCGCGGGAAAAGCTGCGGGCATTCGGAATTGCCCCGCCTGTCGATGGCACGGCGCCGGACCGCATGAGCGCGAAGGCAGCCCGGCTTTCCGGCACAGCGGGTCTTGTTGTGGCCTGCCCGCGCTGCGCTTCGGCTGAGACGGAGCGGGTGAGCCAGTTCGGCTCGACCCCCTGCAAGGCCGCCTGGCGCTGCCGGGCCTGCCTGGAGCCCTTCGATTATTTCAAATGTTTTTAGAGCTCCGGCACATACCAAAGCCCGGGGGCGGGCAGGAGAGAAGAAAATGGCACGGTTTCATGCCCTGGAAGTGACCGACATTCGCCGGGACACCCGGGATGCGGTTGTGCTCACCTTGAAGCCGGACGCAAACGCGGCCAAGGATTTTGCCTTCATTCAGGGCCAGTATCTGACCTTCCGGCGGGACTTTCACGGCACGGAGCTGCGCCGGTCCTATTCGATCTGCGCCGGGCTTGATGACGGCCTGCTCAAGGTGGGCATCAAACGGGTCGAGGGCGGGGCCTTTTCCTCCTGGGCAAATGAGCATCTTAAGGTCGGGGACCGGCTGGAGGCCATGGCCCCGATGGGCCGGTTTTTCACACCTCTCGACCCGGAGCAGCCCAAACACTATCTCGGCTTTGCGGGCGGGTCTGGCATCACGCCGGTTCTGTCGATCCTGAAGACCGTGCTGGCGCGGGAACCGGAGAGTTCATTCACGCTGGTCTATGCCAACCGGCAGACAAGCTCCATCATGTTCCGTGAAGAGCTGGAGGATCTGAAGAACCGCTATCTTGGCCGCTTCTCGCTCATCCATATTCTGGAAACCGATGCTCAGGAGATCGATCTTTTCTCCGGCCGGATCGATGCTGAGAAAATGGACGGGCTCTTAACCCATCTGATCAATCCGGAGACGGTCGACACAGCCTTTATCTGCGGGCCGGAGCCGATGATGAAGGTCATCTCCGGGCGCCTGAAGGCCCATGGGCTTGGGGACGACCAGATCCGCTATGAACTGTTCAAGTCGTCCCAGCCTGGGCGGCTCAAGCAGCGGCCAAAGATGGCGGCTGAGGACCGTCACGCGGGTGCCTGCGATGTCTCGGTCACGCTGGATGGAACCACACGGCGCTTTTCCATGGCGCGGGACGGGACGTCCGTTCTGGAAGCGGCGCTGGAGGCCCATCTGGACGCGCCCTATGCCTGCAAGGCCGGGATCTGTTCCACCTGCCGGGCCAAGGTGCTGGAGGGCTCGGTGGAGATGGAAGCCAACCACGCGCTGGAGGATTACGAGGTCCGCGCCGGCTATGTGCTGTGCTGCCAGAGCCGCCCCACCTCCGCCCGGCTGGTCCTGAGCTATGACGATTGAGCCTGCGGGCCAACATCAACGCATGCCAAATAAAAGAAAGGACACTCCATGAGCGGAGCGGGAGCGAAGGCGCGCCGTCTGGAAAGCTATCTGGAAGGGGCCTGGCGTCCGGGGCAGGGCGAAGGGCGGCCGGTGCTGAATGCCGCGACGGGCGTTCCCCATGCCCTGATCGGAACAGAGGGGCTGGACTTTGCGGCCGCGCTTGATTGGGGCCGGGCTGTGGGCGGTCCGGCCCTGCGCGCCATGACCCTGCACGAACGGGCCTTGATGCTGAAGGCAGTCGGCTTGAAGCTGATGGACGAAAAAGAGCTGTTTTATGCGGAGAGCTTTGCCACCGGTGCCACGCGTTCGGACGGCTGGATCGACATTGAAGGCGGCATCAGCACCCTGTTGACCTTTGCCTCCAAGGCCCGTCGGGATTTGCCAAACACCAAATTGCTCACCGAAGGCCCGGTAGAGCTTCTGTCCCGGGATAACAGCTTTTCTGCCCAGCATATTCTGACCCCGTTTCAGGGCGTTGCCATTCACATCAATGCTTTCAACTTTCCCGTCTGGGGCATGCTGGAAAAAATAGCCCCGGCACTGATTGCCGGTATGCCCTGCCTGATCAAGCCTGCCTCCCAGACCGCCTATCTGGCCGAGCTGGTGGTGCGCCGCATTCTGGCCACCGGCTTGTTGCCAGAGGGCGCACTGCAGATCGTGACCGGGTCGGCCGGGGGGCTTCTGGATCATGTGAGCGAGCAGGACGTGGTCACCTTCACCGGGTCTGCCGCAACCGGGCACAAGCTGAAATCCAGCCCGGCAGTGCTGGCCCATTCGGTGCGGTTTACCATGGAAGCGGACAGTCTGAATGCTGCGATCCTTGGCCCGGACGCAGGACCCGGCACGGCGGAATTTGATCTCTTCGTGAAAGAGGTCTGCCGGGAGATGACGGTAAAAGCCGGGCAGAAATGCACGGCCATCCGCCGGGTGATCGCTCCGCTGCGCCATGAGAGGGCTCTCATGGAGGCTATCTCTCAGCGTCTCGCCGCCACGCCGGTTGGCCTGCCGGACGATGAGCGCGTGCGCATGGGCGCGCTGGTTTCGCTCAAGGACCGGGAGGATGTGAAAGCCAAGGTGCAGGCGTTATCCTGCGAAGCGGAGATTGTCTGCGGCGGGCTGGACTTGGTTGATCTTGTTTCTGGCGATGTGAAGCACGGCGCCTTCATGGCTCCTGTGCTGCTGCACTGCGCAGATCCACTGTCAGCCGGGGCGGTTCACGCGGTGGAGGCCTTTGGACCGGTGGCCACCGTGATGGCCTACCGGGAGCCCGAGGAAGCTGTGGTACTGGCGCAGAAAGGGCGGGGCTCTTTGGTCTCTTCTCTCTTCACTGATGATGCGGTAGTTGCCCGGGAGATTGTCGCTGGTCTTGCGGCTTTCCACGGCCGGGTGCTGATCGGCAACCACCGCTCGGCGAAAAGCTCTACTGGGCATGGCTCGCCACTGGCACCTCTGGTTCATGGCGGACCGGGCCGCGCCGGGGGCGGCGAGGAAATGGGCGGCATGCGCGGGGTCAAACATTTCATGCAGCGCACCGCCCTTCAGGGCACGCCGGAGCTTTTGTCTGCGGTCACCGGCCAATGGATGGAAGGGGCGTCTGCCCAAAGCGGGGGGCATCCGTTCCGCAAGTCCCTGGCCGGATTGGCAATCGGGGATCAGATCGTGACAGAGGCGCGCGAGGTGAGTCAGGAGGATGTGGAGCATTTCGCGGAGTTTACCGGCGACACGTTCTACGCTCATATGGACAGCGATGCGGCCAGGGCCAATCCGTTTTTTGATGAAAGGGTCGCCCATGGCTACCTGATCGCGTCTTTTGCTGCCGGTCTTTTTGTCGATCCGGCACCGGGGCCGGTTCTGGCCAATTACGGCGTCGATAATTTGCGCTTCCTGACCCCGGTCTATTTTGGCGACAGCCTCAAAGTGCGTCTGACCTGCAAGGAGATCAACCCGCGCGCAACCGCCGATTATGGCGAAGTGCGCTGGGACTGTCAGGTCACCAAGCAGACCGGTGAGATTGCCGCGCAATATGATGTTCTGACCCTGGTAGCAAAGGACTGGGCGGCGCCAAAGGACAGCACCTGATGCCAACCTCACCATCCAATAGGGTCTTATTTATTGAGGCTTGTGTGAGGCGCGGGGGGATAAGGCGCAGTCCCCCTGTCTCCTGCCCTTCTTGAGAAGGGCGCAACTGCCGGAAATGCGCGGCAACTTGGTAAAATCATCAATTTAAGCTATTATAGGGCCGGTTTGATGAAGATGCTGGCCGCAGACGTTTTTTTGGCAAGCAGGCATCCCCCGGGCTTGAAGATGGGGCCGGCAGGAAATTGACAACGGACCAGAGCGCGCCGCGTTCTTGGGGAAACAAACCGGTTTGTCATGTGTGTTGAGTTTTTTGTTTTCAGGCGGCCAAAGGCAATCCGATGAGTTTCGGCTTGTGGCCAACGACGCGGTAGCGGCTTTTTTGGAGCCTTTTTCACGCGCTCCGGTGTGCAATTGGACAAGTGGGCAGTCGGCTGGCCGGTCTTTTGCCAGCCGGGACGTTGGGCGCAGGCCGTGTGTCATTGAAACTGCGGTCTGCTGTGATCGACTGAACCGAAGGATTTCAGATATGCAGACGCGTTTTAATCCTGCGACACACGGGTTTCATTTCAGCAACAAGGACATTCGCTGGAGCTATTTTGGTGCCAGCGGGCGGCAATTATGCGGCGGTATGTCCTTTGCAGCGCTTGATTTTTACTATTCCAACACCCCGATACCCAGCGATACGACACCGCCCGCCGAGCACTCGACCTTGCATGGATATATCAACCGCCGGCAGTTTGATGCCCACGGATTTGCCTTTCCCTATTTTACCGGCTCCGCCGCGGATACGAGACCGCAGCAACGGTACGAGGACAGCAAGAGGCAGCAGTTCAGGTTGTTGAAACCTTACCTGGACCGGGAACAGCCCTATCCCATTCTGCTGGACGGGGGCGGGACGCCCTCCCGCAGCCACTGGGTGGTTGCCATCGGCTATGATCTTGTCAACGGAAGCCGGGACAGTGTCGCGCGGCTCCATGTCTATGACAACAATCAGCCAGATACAGTTCGCCAGCTGACGCCCATGGACAGCGTCCATCGCTGGCAGCTGCTTGGCGGATCGCAATATGATGCCTTCGTAGCAGGCACATGCTACCGGCTGGTCCGTCCGACGGCGGAGGAAATGGCACGGCCTGCACATGCAGGCCAGGCGCTGCGTGGCACCAGCCCTGGCGGGCACGGCATTGGGCCGTTGTGATTTGAACGTGGCGCAAGTGTCGGCTGCGAACAGGCAATGCGGGCCCGCCCGGCCGAGGTGGCCCAGTGTCAGGTCCTCCAGTGTCAGCTGGTCCGGTGCAGGGGGCGGGTGAAACCAAAAAGGCTGCAGCCTCATGACTGCAGCCTCTTTGTGTCTGTTGCGTTGAAATCTGTGATTTCAGGCTGCGAACGGCCAAGCCCTTGAGGAGCGGCTGGCTTTAAAAATCCCAGTCTTCGTCTTCGGTCGCCACCGCCTTGCCGATGACATAGGACGAGCCGGACCCGGAGAAGAAGTCGTGGTTCTCGTCCGCATTCGGGGAAAGCGAGGCCATGATGGCCGGATTGACCTGGCAGACACTGTCCGGAAAGAGCGGCTCATAGCCCAGATTCATCAGCGCCTTGTTGGCGTTGTAATGGAGGAAGTGTTTTACATCCTCGGTCAGGCTCACCCCGTCATAGAGGCTTTCGGTGTATTTCGACTCGATCTCGTAAAGGTCGAGCAGAAGCGAGAAGGCAAAGTCCTTGATCTCCTGCCGCTCCGCGTCCCCGGTCTTTTCCAGCATGCGCTGGAACTTGTAGCCGATGTAATAGCCGTGAACGGCTTCATCGCGGATGATCAGGCGGATCAGATCGGCCGTGTTGGTCAGCTTGGCCCGGCTGGACCAGTGCATGGGCAGATAGAAGCCGGAATAGAACAGGAAACTTTCCAGAAAGACGCTGGCGATCTTCTTTTTGAACGGCGAAGACGCAGCGTCATATTCCTGGAGGATCAGTTTGGACTTGGCCTGAAGGAATTCGTTTTCCTCCGACCAGCGGAAAGCCTCATCCACATCCGCCGTCCGGCAGAGGGTGGAAAAGACAGAGGAATAGCTGCGCACATGGACCGCTTCCATGAAGGCAATATTTGTCAGCACCGCTTCTTCATGGGGCGTGAGCGCATCGGCCATCAGGGTGGGCGCCCCGACCGTATTCTGGATCGTGTCGAGCAGGGTCAGGCCGGTGAACACGCGGATGGTGAGCTGCTGCTCGTCCTCGTGCAGCGTTGCCCAGCTCTGAATGTCGTTGGACAGGGGCACTTTTTCCGGCAGCCAGAAATTGACCGTGAGCCGGTTCCAGATTTCCAGGTCCTTGTCGTCTTCCAGCCGGTTCCAGTTGACGGCCCGGGGCACGGGCCGGGCCAGATTGGGAAGGGGTGTGTGCAGGGTCATTTGGGCTCTCCTAAAGCGAGCAGGACACGCAGCCCTGCACTTCGGTCCCTTCCAGGGCCATCTGGCGCAGGCGGATGTAGTAGATGGTCTTGATGCCCTTCTTCCAGGCATAGATCTGAGCCCGGTTGATATCGCGGGTGGTGGCGGTGTCGCGGAAGAAAAGGGTCAGGGACAGGCCCTGATCCACATGCTGGGTCGCCGCCGCATAGGTGTCGATGATCTTTTCCGGGCCGATCTCGTAGGCATCCTGATAGTAGTCGAGATTGTCATTGGTCATGAAGGGCGCGGGATAGTAGACCCGGCCGATCTTGCCTTCCTTGCGGATCTCGATTTTCGACACGATCGGATGGATCGACGAGGTCGCGTTGTTGATATAGCTGATCGACCCGGTGGGTGGAACGGCCTGAAGGTTGCGGTTGTAAAGGCCGTGGGTCATGACGGCTTCTTTCAGGGCGCGCCAGTCGTCCTGCGTCGGCAGGGTGATGTTGAAGGCCGCGAACAGCTCCTTGACCCGGTCCGTCTCCGGCACCCAGGCCGTGTCGATGTATTTGTCGAAGAAGGTGCCGTCCGCATAGCGGCTCTTTTCAAAGCCCGTGAAGCTTGTGCCGCGCTCGTGTGCCAGCGCGTTCGAGGCGCGGATACAGTGATAGGCGACCGCGTAGAAATAGAAATTGGTGAAGTCGACCCCTTCTTCAGAGCCGTAGTGGATCTTTTCGCGGGCCAGAAAGCCGTGCAGGTTCATCTGGCCGAGGCCGATGGCGTGGCTTTCGTCATTGCCCCGGCGCACGGATGGCACACTGTCAATGGCGCTCATGACCGAGACGGCGGTCAGCGCGCGCACGGCCGTTTCCACGGTGGCGCCCAGATCGCCGCCATCCATCGCCTTGGCAATGTTCAGGGAGCCGAGATTGCAGGAGATATCCGTGCCCAGGTGGGAATAGCTGAGATCGTCCCGGAACTCGGACGCCTCGTTGACCTGCAGGATTTCCGAACACAGGTTCGACATGTTGATGCGCCCGTCCACCGGGTTGGCCCGATTGGCGGTGTCCTCGAACAGGATATAGGGATAGCCGCTCTCAAACTGGATTTCCGCAATCGTCTGAAAGAAGCTGCGGGCGCGGATCTTGGTCTTGCGGATGCGCGGATCGTCCACCATCTCGCGGTATTTCTCGCTCACCGAAATCTGCGAGAACGGCATGCCATAGACCCGCTCCACATCGTGGGGCGAGAACAGGTACATGTCCTCGTCCTGCTTGGCGAGTTCGAAGGTGATGTCCGGGATCACGACCCCGAGGGAGAGGGTCTTGATGCGGATCTTCTCGTCCGCGTTTTCCCGCTTGGTGTCGAGAAAGCGCAGGATGTCCGGATGGTGGGCGTTCAGATAGACCGCCCCCGCGCCCTGGCGCGCGCCAAGCTGGTTGGCATAGGAAAAGCTGTCTTCCAGAAGCTTCATCACCGGAATGACGCCGGAGGACTGGTTTTCAATGCCTTTGATCGGGGCGCCGGCTTCGCGGATATTGGTCAGAAGCAGGGCGACCCCGCCGCCGCGCTTGGACAGCTGCAGCGCGGAATTGATGCCGCGGCCGATGGATTCCATGTTGTCTTCAAGGCGCAGCAGGAAGCAGGAGATGAGCTCGCCGCGCTGCTGCTTGCCCGCATTCAGGAAGGTCGGGGTCGCCGGCTGGAAGCGGCCAGACAGGATCTCGTCCATCAGCCGCATGGCCAGGTTTTCATCGCCGTCGGCCAGGGTCAGGGCCACCATCACCACCCGGTCCTCGAACCGCTCCAGGTAGCGCTTGCCGTCAAAGGTCTTCAGCGTGTAGCTGGTGTAATACTTGAAGGCGCCCAAAAAGGTTGGAAACCGGAATTTGCGGGCATAGGCCGCCTCGAACACGGACTTGACGAAGGCCGCGTCGTACCGGTCCAGAACTTCCTGCTCATAATAGCCTTCTCGTACCAGATAACCGAGCTTTTCTTCCAGCGAATGGAAGAACACGGTGTTCTGGTTCACATGCTGCAGGAAATACTGCCGGGCCGCTTGCCGGTCCGCATCAAACTGGATCTGCCCGCCGCTGTCATAAAGGTTCAGCATGGCATTGAAGGCGTGGTAGTCAACGGCAGCAGCCTGCTGGGCAGGCCGGTCTAGGACATCTGTTGCCAAAATTTCGTCATCCCGTGGTCAACGCGAGCAAGGTCCGTGTCGGTTCCGGCCAGCTCGAAGCGGTAGAGCACCGGTACGCCGCATTTTTTCGACACGACTTGCCCTGCATAGGCGAAAAAAGACCCAAAGTTGCGATTGCCGGAAGCAATCACCCCCTTGAGGAGCGCGCGCGTGGGCGCATCATTCAGGAACCGGATCACCTGCTTTGGAACGGCCCCGCGTCCTTCCCCATCCGCATAAGTCGGAAGGACGAGGACGAAGGGCCCGGCGACGTCTGGAAGCGCTGCGGACGCATTGCGGGGAATGCGCAGGGCGGGCGCACCGAGCCGTTCGATAAAGCGGTGGGTGTTGCCGGAGGCGCTTGAGAAATAGACAAGCGTTCCCATTGGATCAAAGCCGCCGGAGGTTTAGCTGAGCGCTGCAATCTTGTCCGGGCGGAACCCGGCCCAGTGGTCGCCCATGGCTTCAACAACCGGCACCTGCTGATAACCGAGGGACTGAACGTGCTCGAACGCTTCGCTGTCTTCGCTCAGGTCGATAATGGTGTAGTCGACGCCCTTTTTGTCGAGCGCACGGTAGGTGGCGTTGCATTGCACACAGGACGGCTTGCTGTAAACGGTGATGGTCATTGTTTCTTGCACCCCGAGTCGGTTTTTTCATGGGAACGGCAGCGCGCAAGAAGGGCCTGTGCCGAGGCACATGGTCATCCCGCCCCGCGGACCCGCCGTCCGTTAGCGTTTTTACATTCAAGGCAGGTCTCCTGGCTCACAGGTCAATGCCGGTTTGATCCGCCTTCCCGGAGATCTCCAGTGGCGTCTGGATCCCAGCTTCCTGTTCACAGTTGCGGGGGCAGCACCGGGTTTGCATCTGCCTGCGCACCGGTTTCCCTCTTAGCCGGCAATGCAAAAGAATCGCCGGGCCCTGAACACTAGATACAGTAGGTAAGTGAGTTCTGGTGTCAATCTGTAGGTGGTTCGGGATTTTGCTCAAATCAGAGGCAGAATGGACCGGGACGCTGTTTTGGGCCGGATCAGCAGCGGAAACCGGAGGACGGACCCCGTTGCAAAACCGGTGGACAATTGTTGGTGCTGCTCTGACTGATGGTCAGTCGTTGGGGCGTCTGCCGGATACGGGGCCGGGACCGTCAAGATGTTGTGCCAGAGAGCCCCAGGGCAATTTGCAGCGCAATCAGGCTCCACAGAAGGGGTGTGTCCATGATTAGTCCTCCATGTCTGCGAAGATCGCGTCCTGGTGAACCAGGTCGCCCAAAAGGCTGTGGGTCAAGGCGAGGGAAAACAGGAAACGGCCGCCGCCAAGGTCCCGGTGGGTGATGGCAAGCGCGCCCGGGCTCAGCCAGGCGGGCAGCCGCAGCCGGACGCTTCCAGCTTGCAGGAAATAGTGGTCGCTCGTGAAGACCAAAGCGTTGGGGCGGGCGCTGACGCGCAAGGCCATGCCGATGCCGCAGCCGATATATTCTTCCAGGCCGGTTGGACCGGCGAAGCGCTTGGAGCTGTGAATGACCTGCGGAAACCCGCGCGCCCGGCCATATTGGCGCAGCCAGAACTGGCCGTCTCCGGCACAGTCCTCCGTGACGGAGACGACGGCGGGCTGGTTAAGGCAGCTCAGGTCATGGGGCAGCGGGGCGCCCACCAGCCGTGCCAGCTGGGAGAGGCAGGCTCCGGCCCGGCTCCTGCGCATGGCAACCACCTGGCCTTGATAGACTGTGCTGGCCCCGCCGCGCAGCCGTTTGCCGAAGCGGCGGCGGATGGCGGGGGACAGGCTGGCCCAGGCGGTTTCGCCCAGCAATTTGCGAAAGCGCAGATCGGCCTGCTGTCCGGTCCCGCCAGGAGGCGGGCGCCGGGGGGCGCAAAGACGGGCTGCGGGTGGTGGAGGGCTCGTTGGGATCTGCATGATACACCCTTTCCTGTTAGGTTTGTTGTTTCTGTATAAAGAGAAATTAATAGACAAAAATTTTTCGACTTGTCCTCAGCCGGTTCTGGTTCTGGTTCTGGTTCTGGTTCTGGCGACAGGTTCAGGACTTGGCCTTGTTTCCCGGAGGGCCTTTGGCCCGAAGGGCTGGCGCCATGAGGACCCGGAGAGCGACGGGGACAGGGGGAACTGGCATCTGCTGGCTCCTGTCTCTTATCCGGCCTTGCGGCCACTGATCTTCGCCAGGGACAGGACCTTGGTGCCCAGTTTCATGAGGGCGGCGAGGTTTGATTTCGGCACGCCCAGCATCTGCGCCGACCAGCTGTCAGCCGTTGCCAGAAACTCTTGCATCGCCTGTATACGCCCCAGAACTTCCGGATTCAGGCCGGGCTCGGTCCTGGCCTGGCTGGCGCACATGTCGATGGCCCGGATCGCCGGATCGATCTCCCGTTCCTTGCGGCCTTTGGCAATCAGCAGGGCCATTTCCCAGACATCGGTTTCGGCAACAAAATGCTCGCGCCGGTCACCTGCGACCGGAACCCTCTTGATCAGCCGCCAGCCGGCCAGCTCCTTCAACGAGTTGGAGACATTCGAGCGTGCAATGCCCAACTCCTCGGAAATCTGTTCCGCATTCAGCGGATCGGTGCTGAGATAAAGCAGGGCATGGATCTGGGCCACGGAGCGGTTGACCCCCCACTGGCTGCCCATATCCCCCCAATAGAGGATGAATTGCGCTTTTGCGGTTTTATCAGATATTTCTGTCATAACAGAAATATCTGACTTTCATGGGCAGGAGTCAAGGTGGGAGATGAGGCAGCGACGGCAACGGGGGCCGTGGCGGGGCTGGTGTCATAGGCCGGTGGCCCAAAAGGTCTTCCTCTTGGGGTGGGACAGCGGCCCGTTCCGAAAGAGGAGCCCCCTCTCAGACCAAGTCGCTATCGTTTGAGAGATGAAAGCGCGGTGTTTCAAAAAGGACAGAGGCGGGAAAGACAAAGACCCGGTTTAAACGTTGCGCAAGGCTTTCTGGATGATATCCACGCAATCCTCCGGTGATTGCACGGATGTATCAAGCCGCACACGGTGTTCCTCCTCCCAATGGGCGAAGAAGCGCCCAGCCACGTCCTGCCATGTGGGCACTGTGTGTCCGGGAAGATCGCTTTTGCGGCTTTCCACCCGCCTGCGGTGTTCGGCCCGGTCGGAGCAGACCAGTTCCACCAGGACAAGATCGGCCCCGCAAGAAGCACTGCAATCGGCAAACAGGTTCCGGGTGACGGCGAGGGAATTCACTGTATCCGCAATCACGTCGAGACCGCAGGACAGATTGTCCTTGGCCACGGCAGCAAGGGCGAGATAGCCCGCGTCCCCGGCCTCTTGAATGTCCAGACAGCTGGTTTCAATCGCTGTTTCAAGGGAATCAACACGCAGGTGTACGGCCTTGATACGTCGGGCCAGAGCCCGGGCCACGGTGGTCTTGCCGACGCCGGGCAGACCCGACAGGGTGATCAAACTGGCCATGATGAGGACATAGCAAACGGTTAGCTCAAACGGAAGATATTCCGAGGCCCATGCGTCCGCTATCGCTTTGTTTCAGACACACTCAGGGAAAACGGAAGTCTGTCTGCGCGCGCAAAGGCGAGCATCTGGTCTGTAGCATGCCAGATGCGGTCAAACAGAGGTCCGGGTTCCTGACGCCGCGCAGCCTCTTTTGTACGGTGCCCGGCGGCGGAGATTTGGCTTTCTGCTAATATTGATGTGTCCTCCGCAGGTCGTCCCCGGCTCGACCGGAGCCCCACTCTTTGTCCAGCGCTGGGGCGGTTTCATTCGGCGTGCGCGGATGGCAGGCTGCAAACGGTTTTCGTCTTGGCGGGCCTTGAGGAACAGGAAAGCCCGATCCCGGGATGCTTCCCGCACGACACATGACAGTGTCTGGTGGACAGGCGCGTAGATCCCCGATCAGGCCGGGAATGACCTTTTGGGCAGGCGGCGGCCTTGGCCGCAATCCGTGCCACCTGCTCTCCGACATCGGTTTGTCATTCCCGCAAAAGCAGGAATTCAGCACACATCTGCGCGCCTATACACAGCAAGGCTTGCGGCAAGCCGGATCCCGGCACTGCGCTCCGCTCCGGCAGGGACAGTTGAAGGGATGGAGCCGTTAAAAGACGGTCATCAGGTCGCCTTCTTCAGCCCGTCCAGGATCAAGGTGGTGGCCAGGGCGGCGTAGTCGTCCCGTGTGATCGGGCCGTCGTCCCGGAACCACATATAGACCCAGTTCATCATGCCGAAGAGGGACATGGTGACCGGCATTAACAGCGGGCGGGAAGGGGTGTCGAGCGCGGGGTGGATTTCTTTCAAGACAGTGGAAAAATACCGCACGATCCGGCGCTCAATCTCGAGGATCTCGGATTTCTGGGCCGCGTTCAAGGCCGGACCGGCATTGAGCTGGACCTTGTGCTGATCGTCTGCCCCGCGATAGCTGTCCAGCACGGTGGCCACCAGCAGCTTGAGGCGCTCTTCAGGTGGGCAGGTGGCAAGCCGGGGGGCGGACAGAGTGTCTGCAAGAGCGGTTTCCACGTTCTCCAGATGGGTGCGGATGATTGCAAAGATCAGAGCGTCCTTGGAGGGGTAATAGTGATAAAGCAGCGATTTTGAAACGCCAGCCTCCTGGGCAATCTGGGACATGGACGCTTTTTCCATGCCCTGGGAAGCGAAGACAGTGGCGGCCGTCAGCAGCAGCCCGTGTTGTTTTTCTTCAAAATCTGCGGCGCGGGGTCTCGCCATGCCATCAAGTCTCCGGGGTTTGACGTGTCTTGTTTGTCCGTGCGGCCACCCTGCTGTCTCGGAAAGGCAGGCGCTGCGTCAACGTCAGTCCTCCTTCGGCCGGTTGTCCTGCACCCTCTGGGCCTTGCCCTGGGAACGGGGCAGGCTGCCGGGCTCATGCACCTTCACCTTGGCGCTGATGCCGATGGTGGATTTGATGTGGTGCGCAAGCTCGGTGGAGGCTGCATGTCTGGCCGCACTGTCTGCAGCGTCCGGCGCGGCTTCAGCATGAACGGTCATGGCATCCATACGCGCCTCGCGCACCAACTCGATCCGGAAATGGGCGCTCAAGCCGCCGCATTTAAGGATCTGCTCTTCGATCTGGGTGGGAAACACATTGACCCCGCGCAGAATGATCATGTCGTCGCTGCGGCCGGTGATTTTTTCAATCCGCCGCATGGGCCGGGCGGTTCCCGGCAGAAGCCGGGTCAGATCTCCGGTCCGGTAGCGCACCATGGGCAGGGCTTCCTTGGTCAAGGTGGTGAAGACCAGCTCGCCCTTTTCGCCGTCCGGCAGGACTTCGCCGGTCGCCGGGTCGATGATTTCCGGATAAAAATGGTCTTCCCAGAGATGCAGCCCGTCCTTGGTTTCCACGCATTCCTGGGCCACCCCGGGCCCGAGAATTTCCGACAGGCCGTAAATGTCGACCGCATGCATGTCGAAAGCCTGCTCGATTTCCCGGCGCATGGCGTTGGTCCAGGGTTCGGCGCCGAAAATGCCGACTTTCAGGGATGAGCGGCGCGGGTCCAGCCCGAGCCGGTTGTATTCGTCAAGGATCGACAGCATGTAGGACGGGGTCACCATGATCACGTCCGGTTTGAAATCCTCGATCAGGGTCACCTGGCGCTCGGTCATACCGCCGGAGACCGGCACAACCGTGCAGCCGAGCAGCTCGGCGCCATAGTGGGCGCCAAGGCCGCCGGTAAAAAGGCCATAGCCATAGGCATTGTGCAGGAGGTTACCCTTTCGTCCGCCGGCCGCCCGGATCGAGCGGGCCACCAGCGCGGCCCAGTTGGCAATGTCACCGGCGGTGTATCCGACCACTGTCGGCTTGCCGGTCGTGCCCGAGGAGGCATGGAGGCGCACAAGCTTGTCCCGGGCCACGGCAAACATGCCAAACGGATAGGTGGCGCGCAGGTCCTGTTTGACGGTGAAGGGGAACCTGGCCAGATCCGCAAGACAGTTGAAATCGCCCGGATGGACGCCATGGGCGTCAAACCGCTGCC
The DNA here is from genome assembly GCF_056161025.1 of Roseibium sp. AWQ4_254. NCBI lineage: Bacteria > Pseudomonadati > Pseudomonadota > Alphaproteobacteria > Hyphomicrobiales > Stappiaceae > Roseibium > Roseibium sp. AWQ4_254. Next base: position 98,447 of record NZ_JBSWYH010000008.1, on the reverse strand, counting down.
GGAAGAAAGGGGCATTGTCATAGGCGTGAGCCAGGGTTCTGGCGATACGCTGTTCCTGCAAGGCCGCAATCTCGCCGCGGCTTGCACGTTCAATTGGATCGAGATCGGCGCGATCCGGTGTCAGGTCAATCATGAAGCTCCTCCCAAAGCTTGCGTCAGCCTGTCTGGCCATCCTCCAGCAAGAGAGGCTTGTTGAGGGCCCGGGACTGGCCCCGGAATTCGGCAATCACGGTGCCGTCCGCGCGGCTGACGCGGATGTCGTAAAGGCCCGACCGGCCCGTTCTGGAAATCTCCCGCGCCTCAGCGGTCAGAACATCGCCCAGAGCGCCGGGGGTGATGAAGGTGACCGCGCAGTGCTGGGCCACCGTCAACTTGTTGTAGCTGTTGCAGGCAAAGGCAAAGGCGCTGTCGGCCAGGGTGAAGAGATAGCCGCCATGGGCAATGCCGTGGCCGTTGGTCATGGTCTGCGTCACGGTCATGCGCAGGGCCGCTTCGCCCGGGCCAACGCGCACAAGCTCCATGCCGAGCGCGCGCGAGGCCAGGTCATTCTCCCAAAGGCGGGCGGCGCAGGCCTCTGCCAGGGCCTGAGGGGTCATGTGCTCGGGAGCGGTCATCTCAGCGTCCCTTGAAGGCGGGCGGGCGTTTTTCCAGAAAGGCGGTGACGCCTTCGGCATAGTCCCGGGTTTCCCCGGCAAGGCGCTGACAGTCCCGTTCCATGTCAAGATGGGTGTCCAGATCCTGGGACGCGGCGGCCTGGATCAGTTTCTTGGTGAGTCCCAATCCGGTTGTGGGGCCTGCGGCCAGCTGTTCGGCGAGGGCCGTTGCCGTGCCGCTCAGGCTGTCATCGTCCACCGCTTTCCAGATCAGGCCCCAGTCGGCAGCCTGTTCGGCGCTGACCGGCTCGGCCAACAGGGTGAGCGCCTTGGCCCGGGCTTCGCCCAGCAGGCGGGGCAGGGCCCAGCTGCCTCCGGCATCCGGCACAAGGCCGATTTTGGAAAAGGCCTGAATGAAGCGGGCCGAGCGGGCAGCCAGGACAATGTCGCAGGCCAGGGCGATATTGGCGCCCGCTCCGGCAGCAACTCCGTTGACGGCACAGACAACCGGTGTGTCGAGGCTGCGGATCAGCCGCAGGAGCGGGTTATAGAAGGTCTCCAGCGTGTGGCCGAGATCGGGCACGCTGGCGCCTTTGCGCGGGTCCCGGTCGCCAAGATCCTGACCAGCGCAAAAACCCCGTCCGGCTCCTGTCAAAAACACCGCGCGGATATTCTTGTCGTCCCGGGCCCGTTCCAGCTGGCTGCGCAGGGCCAGATGCATGTCTTCGTTAAAGGCGTTCAGCTTGTCCGGCCGGTTGAGGGTCAGGCGCAAAACACCTTGTTCCAGGTGTGCAAGGACGGTCTCAGTCTCGCTCATGTGTCCTCCCGGGGATCTTGTCGAGCGTTCTCCCTGACCAGCATTTTACATAAACCGTCCGGTCGATCAATTATTGAGCGTGAGTCGGTTCGGCAATTGGCTGCGTTTGAGCTTTTTACCGGATTTACGCGGTTCTACATACGGGAGCAGACCTTTTTCGCCTTTCAAATCCGTTCCGGTGCCGAAATGGATCACAGGAAAGGTAATTTATTTTATTATACTTTAGTCTAATAATGCAGATGGTTCGGAGGAGGTGGCAGCGGTGGTCGCAAGCGTGTTTCGCGCTCTGGTTCGATCAAAAGTTGTAGGTGTTTTTGGCCTGAAAACACTTCTGGCAGGTCAGGATAATCGATTTTTGTAGGTATTGCTGAGGAAGCAAACCGGTAAAATTAAATTGGATATAAATATCGTGTTCGTTCGCTCTGATGTTTGTGAGCTTAAAAAACTTCGTATTACGCTTCCGGCGTAAGTTTGGGTCAATTTTTTATTTACTTGACCATGCGTATGAAATTTCAACTGAAATCCGTTCTCACAGGAGAGAACTCCATGTCCTTTTTCCGCAACAGCGCCCAGGCTGTTCTTGAAGCGTTCAGCCGGTCCCAGGCGATCATCGAGTTTACACCCGATGGCCGGATTCTGGACGCTAACGAGAATTTTCTGACTGCCATGGGCTACAGCCTGTCTGAGATCAAGGGTCAGCACCACCGGCTCTTTGTGGATCCGGCCTATGGCGATAGCCAAGAGTATCAGGCGTTCTGGCGGGAGCTGGCAGCGGGTACATCTAAAACGGCCGAATTTCTGCGGTTTGACAAAGAAGGCAACGAGGTCTGGATCCAGGCGTCCTACAATCCGGTGCTGAATGGGTCGGGCAAGGTGATCAAGGTGGTCAAAATCGCCTCCGATATCACCGCGCAGAAACGGCGCAATGCGGATTTCGAAGGCCAGATTGAGGCGCTGAACCGATCGCAGGCTGTGATTCACTTTGAGCTGGACGGCACCATTCTGGACGCAAACGAGAATTTCACCGGGGCGGTCGGATATTCGCTGGACGAAATCAAGGGCCGCCATCACAGAATGTTCGTGGAGGATGCGTACGGGCTCAGCAGCGAGTATGCCCGTTTCTGGGAAGAGCTTGCAGCTGGCGCGTTCAAGGGCGGTGAATTCAAGCGTATCGCCAAGGGTGGCCGAGAAATCTGGCTCCAGGCCACCTACAATCCGATCATGGACACGGCCGGGCGGCCGTTCAAGGTGGTGAAATTTGCCACCGACATTACCGAGCAGGTTCTGGAGCGCCAGCGCCGGAGGGAGGTGCAAGGCAGCATAGATTCGCAACTGTCTGACATGGCGCAGTCGATTTCCGCAGCCGCGCAGCAGGCGGGCGAATCCGCCTCGGCTTCCGAGCAGACCTCGTCCAATGTTCAGACCGTTGCAGCCGCCTCCGAAGAGCTGGTTGCCTCGATCCAGGAAATCAGCCGTCAGGTGCAGGTTGCGCTTGAAGTCTCCAACAATGCGCAAGGGGAGGCGGAACGTTCCAGCGAGATCATGTCCGGCCTGTCTGAAGATGCCAAGACCATCGGGTCAGTCATCGAGCTGATCGACGGAATTGCGGATCAGACCAACCTGCTGGCCCTGAACGCGACCATTGAAGCGGCCCGGGCAGGCGAGGCGGGCAAGGGTTTTGCGGTGGTGGCCTCCGAGGTGAAGAGCCTGGCTTCCCAAACGAGCAAGGCGACGGAAGAAATCTCCGCGCAGGTCAGTTCGGTTCAGGAAACGACGGAGCGGGCCGTGGTGGCCATCAGCTCCATTCTGGATGTGATCAAGAGTGTCGCGGAAATCGCCACCAGCATTTCAACAGCGGTCGAACAGCAGACGGCGGTCACCAACGACATTTCGTCCAACATGCAGTCGGCCGCCCAGGGGGTGGAGCTGATTACCTCCAACCTGCAGTCAATTACATCTGCAGCGGTTCAGGTGGAAGAGGCGACCGGATCTGTGCGGGAAGCTTCAAAGTCACTTATGTAGCGAAAAGAAATGGCCGGACCGGAAAACGGTCCAAGCCGGGACCTCCTATTGTGCCGCGTCGAAAAGCTCCGGTCCCGGATGTGGTGCGGCGGTGCGCGAGCGTCCATGGGTGCTGATCAACCGGGTCAACAGCCGCTGTAAACGGACGGTGCACTCTCCCAGCTCATAGCGCGCCAGGATCGTCTTTCTGGCTTCCTTGCGCATGTCTTCAAAGCTTTGGGGGGCTGTCAGGGCCTCATGGATCCGTGCGGCGGTCTGATCGGTATCCCAGAAGGGCACGAGCCGGCCGTTCTGTCCATCGCCGACGACTTCCTGCACCGGTGCGGTCGCCGAGGCAATGATGGGAGCGCCGCAGGACATGGCTTCCAGAAAAGACCAGGATAGCACGAAGGGATAGGTCAAATAGACATGGGCGGCAGAGACCTGGAACAGGCGGATCAGGTCCTTGTGAGGGATTTGCCCGAGAAAGTGGATCCGCTCCGGCGCCAGTCCCGTTTCGGCCAGAAGCCGGGTGCGCCAGTTCGAACCATCTTCAGGGCCGTTGCCATAGCTGACCCCGTCGCCGCCAGCAACCACGAACCGGGTCCGGGGATCTTGGTCTGCGGCGCGGGCGGCGGCGCGCATGAATTGCGGAAAGCCCCGGTAAGGTTCCAGATCGCGGGCCGCGAACGTGACCACCGGGTCGCCTGCCCGCAATAAGGAGCCATCCGGCAGCCGGAAGGTGGCGAGGGCATCGGGGCGCGCGCGCGCAGTGTCGATGCCTTCATGCAGAGCGACAATTTTCGGCTGATAGGCATCAGGATATCGGCTCTTTTGCCAGTGTGTCGGGCTGATGCCGTAGTCCATCTGGTCGAGCGTGGCCAGCTGGATGGTGTTGCGCAGACGCATTGTCTGTCGCTGGGCCATGTCGCGTGTGTCGCTGGGCGCAAACCCGACATCCCCGCCCTCGGGCTGGAAATAATATTCGCAAAATCCCAGCATGGGGGTGTCCGGCAGGGCGTCTTTCACGAACATCATGCCGCCCCAGGCAATATGGCCCACCACAAGGTCCGGTGACCGGCCCGTACGGGTCAGACGGTCCAGAATGCCGGCAACCCGCCGGCCGGCCTCCACAAAGGGAACCGGGGCGGCCGCCTTGGCGGCTTGTCCGGTCCCGGGCGCTGGGGCATTGCCATACCGCAGCACCCGGAGCCCGGGAACGGGCCGGTCAACAGTTTCGCAGACAAGGGTTACGGTCCAGCCATCCAGAATCAGTCGCCGGGCAATATGAACAAATTGCCCGGGACCATGCCGGTGCACAAACACGATATGCATTTGGCTGTGACCCTGGTTTAGAAGCCGTTATTGGCCAGGTGGCCATTGCGCTGCTGGAGATCCGTTGCCCAGATGACTTCCAGCTTGCGCAACAGGGCAAAGGTTTCCTCAAGGGCGGCCCGGTCGCGCTCATTGCGCACGATCTGGGCTTCGTTGACCTCATCGGCCACCTTGATTGCCTTGCACAGCGCTTTGCCCTTGTCCGTCAGGCTGATCCGCGCCGATCGCTTGTCCCGCGCGGAGGCGGTCCGGTCCACATAGCCAGATTGAACAAGCTGTTTCAGGCTGTATGAGGCATTGGAACCAAGATAATGGCCCCGGTCCATAAGATCTCTTACCGACAGATCGTCATCGCCAATGGTGAACAAAAGCATTGCATGAGAGGGAGAGATGTCATCGGCGCCGATCCTGTTGAGATCGACCCGTAGACGGTCAAGATACCGCCGGTACATTCTCTCGATAACCCGGACAAGTTCGAAGTGACTCGCATTCGCGAAGGGGCTGACTTCCGTGTCCCGGTTTGAATCTGACATACCGTATGCAACTTTTTCTGCTTTTGAGTGTGGAATGTCGATTCTTCCATTTAATTGGTGTGGTGCATCAGTGAATATTTTGTGCATACGCCCCAAACTCCCGCCAATTTTCGAATTAAATTCGAAATAACATCATCGTAATGTTGCTCCCTGTCTTTCGCACAAGCGTCATTTTTTATTTATAATTTTATCTTTCAGTTGGGAATTAGCTGCCTGCCACAATTAAATCCCAAATTCCTCGCAGTTTAGACTACAAAGCCTCGTCATTCATAGGGAAAAGATGTGTCGTTTTCTAGGCAAATACTAAATTTTTTCGCACCTGCGAGCGCATCTTTGGGTTGAAACCTTGGAGTTTTTTACATGGAAGATCGGGGTAACTCAGCGGCGGAAGACCCAGTGAAGCTTGTGCGGGAGGCCCGGAAGACATTTGCAACTGGTCTGATCGTTGCAGCGGGGCTCAGCGGCTTCATCACGCTCCTGCAGCTCACGACACCTTTGTTCATGCTTCAGGTTCATGACCGGGTTTTGAACAGCCAGAGTCTCGACACGCTCGGAATGTTGCTCATTATCGCGGCCGGTGCGCTGGTGCTGTTCGGAATTCTGGAGTTCATCCGCAGCCAGATTTTTCAGGTGATGGGGACAGAGCTGGTCCGCCGGCTCAATCACTCAGCAATTGAGGCCGGTGTGAAGTCCTCGCTGGAAAAGGGGGGCAGCCTGGCCTCCGAAGTGCTGCGGGACCTCAATGATCTGCGCAGCTTCATCACCAGCAACGCCATCAGCGCCCCTCTTGAAGCCATCTGGGTGCCGCTGTTTCTGGTGGTGCTGTTTCTGCTGCATCCGCTCTATGGCCTGATGGCCGTCATTTCAGCCTTTATCCTGATTGGTCTCAATCTGGTGTCTGACATGGCGACACGCCCTCTTTTGAAGGAGGCCAATTCCGCCAATCTGGAAAATGTTGCGACCATGGCCTCCACCCTGCGCCATGCGGAAACAATCGAGGCCATGGGGCTGATGCCGGCCCTGGCCCGGCGCTGGCGCAAGAAGCAGGTCCATGCCAGTGAGCTGATGGCCTATGGCAGCCGGCGGGGCAAGGCGATCCATGCCTTCACACGCAGCTTGCGCTTCGGCATGCAGATCGCGGTTCTGGCCCTTGGTGCAGATCTGGTGATCCAGGGGGAGGCAACGGCGGGCACCATGATTGCCGCAAGCATCATCACCGGGCGCCTGCTGATGCCTTTTGACAACATGACTGAGAACTGGCGCCAGTGGGTTTTTGCCTTCACCGCCTGGGGGCGGGTACGCGACATTCTGGAAAACCATGCCTCCCAGCGCCAAAGCATTCCAACACCGCCAAGCCAGGGGCCGCTGACGGTCGACAAGCTGGTGTTTGCCGTGCCCAACACGCCGGTGCCGGTGATCAAGGGGATCTCGTTCACCCTTGAGCCGGGGGACGTTCTGGGGGTTGTCGGCCCCTCGGCTGCAGGAAAATCCACGCTGGCCCGGCTGCTGGTGGGGGCCTTGCAGCCGACGACGGGCGGCGTTTTCCTGGACGGTCACAATGTCTATCTGTGGGAGCGGGCGTCCTTCGGCGCCATGACTGGCTATCTGCCGCAATCCGTTTCGCTGCTGGACGGAACCGTGCGGGAAAACATTTCGCGCATGTATGAAGCCGATCCGCAAATGGTCATTGATGCGGCCCGGGCGGCGGGCGTCCATGAAATGATCGGCCGCATGCCGCTTGGCTATGACACGCCTGTGGGGGACAACCGGTTCACCTTGTCCGGCGGGCAGAAGCAGCGCGTTGCGCTGGCGCGGGCGCTGTTCGGCAAACCGCGCCTTCTGGTGCTGGACGAGCCCAATGCCAATCTGGATACGGAAGGCGAGGTGGCGCTTTTGCGGGCCATTTCCAGTGCCAAGGAAGATGGAGCGATTGTGGTGGTGATTGCCCACCGCCCGGCCATCATGGAAGCGGCCGACAAGATCCTGGTGCTCGAAGATGGCCGGATCAGTCAGTTCGGCGACCGGACAGATGTGGTCAGCAGCATTTCCCGGCGGCTGCCCAAGCCGGGCGCTGAAACTGCCCGGAGCTCTAGCGGAGAAGTAGCATGATGCGCCATTCGGATCAGGACAGGCACAGGGGCGGCGGCCAGAATGGGGAGGGTAATGGGAGCGGTGAAGGCACTTTGCCCGATCTTGTTCAAAAACCGTTCTGGCAGCAGGACGATGCCTTGGGAGACGAGCGGGGGCAGGGGTTGCGTGGCCCGCTGGTGGCTGCAGCGCTGGCGATTGTGGTCGGGTTTGGCGGTTTTATGCTCTGGGGCTTTACCGCTGATCTCGACAGTGCGGCGGTGGCCACCGGCAAGGTGGTTGTGGACAGCAAACGCAAGACCATCAGTCATCTGGAAGGCGGCATTCTGCGCCGGTTGCTGGTCCAGGAAGGCGACTTTGTGACCGCGGGCCAGCCGCTTCTGGAACTGGATGACACACGCGCGCGCGCAGAGCTGGCGCAATTGCGCGGCAAGAGAATCAGTCTGCTGGCCAGGCTGGCGCGGTTGCGGGCCGAGCGAGACCTGAAAGACAGGATCGAGATGCCAGCAGAACTGGCCGGAAGCGACGCAGACACCGTGGCCGATGTCATGGCGGCAGAAGAGCGGTTTTTTGAGAAGCGGCACAAGGTCTATGAGGGCAAGGTCGCCTTCCAGCAAAAGGAAATCGAGCAATTCGCGGCCCAGATCGAGGCCGCCGAAGCGCAGATCAAGGCCAACACGGACCGGCAGGCCTTGCTGAACGAACGGGTGGAGGCCTTGAGTGGTCTTGCCAAGAAGGGCTTCACCTCCAAGGCGATGCTCAATGATGTGCAGCTTGAACTGAGCGAGCTGATCGGGGATGGCGGCGAGCTGGTGGCGCAAAAGGCGCGGGCGGAAAAGGCCAGGCAGGGGGCGGAGGTGGCGCTGCTTCAGGCCGAGCAGGAATTGCAGAGTGACATTGCCAGCAAGATCCTGGACAGCCAGCTGGAACTCAACATCACCAACGAGAAGATCATTTCGGCCAAGGATGTGCTGGATCGGCTGGTGGTGCACGCACCCCAGGGCGGCATTGTCTATAATATTGAGACGCGCACGCCGGGCGGTGTCATTGAGCCTGGGCGGACCATCATGGATATTGTTCCCCAGGACGAGAAGCTGCTGGTGGAGGTCCGGATGAATCTGAAAGACATTGATCAGGTCCGTGTCGGGTCAGAAGCGCGAATTAGGCTCACAGCCTATGACCGGCGCAATGTGCAGCCGCTGGAGGGGGCGGTGACCTATGTGGGGGCGGATCAGACCGTGGACCAGCAAACCCAGGCGGCCTTTTACGTGGTGCGCGCGGAGGTCAGCCCCGAGGAACTGGCAGGCAATCCGGTGGTGGCCCTTTATCCGGGCATGCCGGCAGAGGTGCTGATCGTCCGGCGGGCCCGCAAGGCCATGGAATATCTGTTCGAGCCGATCACAGACAGCTTCAACCGGGCCTTCCGGGAGGACTGACCGCCCTCTTTCAGGCTCTTTCTCCGCAGGGCGCGGCGACCGCGCCTGCCGGGGAGGTCTTACCCTTCGACTGGTGCGCTCAGTGCGTTTTTCTGTCGCCAGGCGCGTCAAGGGGGGCTCTGTGCGCAAAAAAAATCTGCCCTGCCAGAAATTTGTGCATCGCAATAAAATGCGCTGCCGAATACGAATTTTTGATAAAATTCGTTCCTTTCGATTGCTTATTTTAGCGTGTGGGCAGGTTGAATCGGACTTTGCGCAAATTTTGCATAATTATCTGAATTAAAAGGATAAAATGGGTTAGAGGTCAAAATTTCGCCAGCTCCAAACGAAAAAATTGCATCGAATTTCGAAGCAAATAAAATTCATTAGTCTTGTATATTTAAAATATCATCTTTGTAATATCTGCTAAAATATAGATTAATCAAAGCTTTGTCGTAATTCCTTCAATATTCTTCTCTTTTAATGACGTAAGAGTCGTGTATTGTAATTTTGCATCGCAAGAGACGGGGTTTGTGCGGTGCAGGGTGCCGCGGTTTCCGGGGCGTTGTTTAAGTGAGGTAAACTTCAGGAGTAAGCTATGGCCACGATTGAAGGCAGTGCTTTCCAGGACTTCCTGCAAGGGTCAAGTGCCCAGGATTTCATTTTTGGTCTGGGTGATGCCGATGTGATCATCGGCAACGAGGGGGATGACTTCCTCTTCGGCGGTACGGGCAGCGATCTGATCGCTGGCGGAGACGGGGCAGACAAAATCTTCGGTCAAGGTGGCGATGACGTCATTCTCGGCGGAGATGGCGCGGATACCATCAATGCAGGTGCCGGCAACGACTATATCGAAGGCGGTGACGGCGGTGACATCATTCTTGGTGGTGCCGGCAACGACATCATCGACGGCGGTGCCGGCAATGATCTGATGTTCGGCGGGGCCAGCAATGATGTGTTCGTCTTTTCCGGCGGCGGTGGCAATGACATTGTCATGGACTTTCAGGACGGCGACATCGTTCAGATCTCGGCGAACATCAACAACACCGGCATTGGGTCGGCCGAAGATGTTGCAGACCGTGCCACGCAGGTCGGTAGCAACACGGTTATCGATCTGGGCAATGGCGACACCGTCACGCTCAACAATGTCGATGCGGATGATCTGAAAGACAGTCCGGACAGCTTTATCGTCGTGTCCTAACACGGCCTTGCCCGGGCGCCTGCATGTGCAGGCGCCCGGCTCACTGCGGCTTTGCCGGCAGTCTTCTTTGCGCGCACTGAAGTTGGAATATGCTCGAAACTCTCGGCACCTATGCGGAAACCGCCTATGAGGCGCCGCAATTCATGCAGCTGACGCCGGATGTCCATTTGGTCGTCTGGGACCCTCCGCATGCCGTCAATGCGGCCCCGAGGCTGGAAGAGGCGTCGGGCAAGCCCTTCGAGGCCATGGCGAGTGTCCGCCTTGCTCTTCTGGACGGCCGCTCCCGAATCATCTGGGCCCTTTCTTTGAAGGGCAGAACCGCTCTCACCCTGAAACTGACATCCGGCGTGTTCGGCTCCGGGGCCGAACTTCAGGCCGATGCCGGCAAGGCGCAGGCGTCAGCGGACCCGTTCGCGCTTACCAATGGCCTCACCCAGACCGCCTGTGCCTCTCTGGTCACCACCATATTGAACACCTGGTCGGGCATGTTCCGGCTAACCCGCTCACGCAGCTTCATCGGCTTTGCCGGCAAGCTCCTGCGCTCGGTAAATGACACGCCGCCTGTGGCTGAATGTGTGGCTTCGGTCGGCGATGTCCGTCTGGTGGAAACGCTTCTGAATAGGGAGTGCACGGAGATTTTCTCCGCCGTTCTGATCGGGGACACCGGGCTGGTCCGGCTTGATGGGGATGCGTTCAACGCGGCCTATAACAGCGGGCGCAACCGCCTGTTTCTGGGCATGGCCGAAGCGGCTCAGCTGCCGTCGCGCGGTCATCTTGTCCTGTCCGGACCTTGGGGTCTGGCAATCCGCCGCCTGGAGACGGCGGCCGCCGGTCGCTCGCTCGTCAGCTGGTGGGGCGCAACAGCGCGCAAATTGCCGGACTTGCGCGACTATCTGATTGCGGGGCTGGCCAAGCGCACAACCGCCACGCGCGCTGCGCTGCGCGATCTTCAACTGTCCGAGCCCATGCCTGCCCGGCGCCACGGGACTCTCGGGGAAACAGCTGCCTTTTGTGCGGTCGAAACGGCTCTGGCGGTCGAAAGCGGGGTCCTTGTGGGCGGCTGGCTGCGCGACCCGGGCAGGTCCTATCAGGGCTTGAACGTGCTTGTGCCGCAAGGCGAGCCGGTGCCTTTGCAGCTGCACAGTTTCGACGGCGTGCTGCCGGAGAGCCAGGGCGGTTACCAGATCAAGCGGTTCGTGGCTTTTGCGCCGGTCCGCGACGGGCTGCAACATCACATCCAGCCGCGTCTTGAAGTGACGCTGGCCTCCGGGGACCGGTCGCTTCTGGTGCCGCCGCCCCAGCCCTGCGATCCGGGCGAACGGCGGGCGAGCGCGCTCTCTGTGATCCCGCCCCGGCAGGCAACGGATGCCGTGATGACGGGTTGTCTGGCCCGTCCGTTTTCCGACCTTCAGGCGGCCTTCCGCAACCAGGTGGGCCCGCCGGACGAAATCACCATCGGCACCCCGCCGGATACGCCGCTCGTCTCCATCGTGATACCGCTCTACAAGGTCTACGAGTTCATCAAGGCGCAGCTTGCGGCCTTTGCGGCCGACCGGTGGCTGGCGGAAAATGCCGAACTTCTCTTCGTGCTGGATTCGCCGGAGCAGGCTGTCCATGTGGAAGATCTGCTCATCGGATTTCATCTGCTTTATGGCCTGCCGGTGCGGCTGATCGTGATGGACCGCAACGGCGGCTATGCGCTGGCCTGCAATGCCGGTGCGTCCCGGGCCAAGGGGCGCTATCTGGCGATGATCAATTCCGATGTGGTGCCGCTGGAGTCCGGCTGGCTGGAGGAACTGTGTGCCTGTCTGATGACGGATGGCCAGGCCGGGGCGGCTGGAGCCAAGCTGCTTTATGCGGACAACGCCATCCAGCATGCGGGCCTGAAATTCATTCAGGACGAAAAAGGGCGCTGGTTCAATCACCACTATTTCAAGGGCTTTCCCCGCGGCTTTGCCGGGGCCAGCACGTCGCGGGAGGTGCCGGGTGTCACCGGGGCCTGTCTGGTTCTCTCCCGTGCGGATTTCGACGATGTCGGCGGGTTCAGCACGGATTACATCATCGGCGATTACGAGGACAGCGATCTATGCCTCAAGCTGAGGCGCAAGAACAAGAAGATCTACTACCTGGGCGATGTGGAACTCTATCATTTTGAACGGGTGTCCATCAGCAAAAGCGGAGATTATACGCGCGGTGTTGCCTCTCAATACAATCGTTGGCTTCAGCAGTTCAGATGGGAGAAGGACATTCAAGATGTCATGGCTGCCATCGGGGCGCGGGATGAGGTGACTGCCAGATGAATTCACTCGTGAAAATCAGGGATGCGGTGAGACTCAAATCTGCTGCCATGGGTGCGGACCGGATGGCGGATCTGCAAAACGCGATCCGGCGGAACCGGTTTTTGCCTGTGCCGCCGCAGGAAGACAATTTTGTCGGCGATGGTGACTATCTGGGCATTGGAGCGGAGTTTCTCGGGTATTTTGCAAGGCTAGGCGGATTGCAGGAGCATGAGCGGGTGCTTGATGTCGGCTGCGGCATCGGGCGCATGGCTGTGCCGCTGACCCAGTATCTTGATCCGGACACCGGCACCTATACCGGGCTGGACCCGGCTTCCTCCGGGATTCAGTGGTGCACGCGCAACATCAGCCCGGCTTATCCGTCCTTCCGTTTCATGCATCTGGACATTGCCAATGCGCTCTACAATCCCGACGGCTATATCAAAGGCTCCGAGATTGCACTGCCCTTCGCCAACGGCTCGTTCGACTTTGCAATCATGACCTCTGTGGTCACCCACTTGCCACCCAACGAGATCGAACCCTATTTCCGGGAAATTTCCAGGTTGCTGGACCTGGGCGGGCGCCTGTTTCTGTCGGCCTTTGTGATGCTGCCAGAGCAGGGCGGGGCAGAGAGTAGCCTGACCCCGCGCATCACCTTCCACCGTGCGGGCAAAGGCCCCGGCTGGTACATGGATGCCAACGCGCCGTTGGCAGCAGTTGCCTTCGATGACGGGTTTCTGGATGCGGTTCTGAAGGCCGCCGGATTTCAAATCGCCGTCAAGCAGCTTGGCCATTGGCGCGGCGCGACAGGCCGCCAGCATTACCAGGATTTGTTTGTGGCGGTCAAAACCGCAAAGGGGCAGGGGGCATGAGGATTCTCGTCTGCGCCCATAACCATCCGGCGCTGCATCCTGGCGGAACGGAGACGGTCGCGCATGATCTGTCCAAAGCTTACCGGGAGGCCGGGCACGAGGCGCTGTTTGTGGGCGCTACCAACCAGCTTCACCGGGAGCCCCATCCGGGCACCAGTTTCCAGGCGATCAGTGACAGCGGCGATGAAGTGCTGATGTGGGCGGGGCATTTTGACCGCTTCAACATGAGCCAGGTGGACTTGCGTGCCTTTGTGCCTGACATGACCGCGCTGTTGGAAAGCTTCCGCCCGGATGTGGTTCACATCCATCATCTTCTGCTGTTTGGCGCGGAACTGCCGGTCCTGATCCGCAAGGTCCTTCCTGGCGTGCGGATCGTGATGACGCTCCATGACTATTACGCGATTTGTGCCAATGACGGCGTCCTGATGAAGAGCCCGGAGGAACCTTGCGCGGCATTGGGGCCGGGAGGCCTGTGCAATTGCCTGGAGGCGGCGGCCCCCAATGACATGCGCCTGCGGGAGCGCTTCCTCAAAACCCATCTGGCGGCGGTCGACCAGTTCGTGGCGCCAAGCGCGTTCCTGCGGGATGTATATGTGCGCTGGGGACTGCCTGCGGACAAGATCTCGCTCATTCGCAATGGCCGGCCTGCGGAGACGGCAGCGCCGGGCCGGGCCGCAAGTGAAGAGCCCAAGCGGGTGTTCGGATTTTTCGGCAATCTGACGCCCTGGAAAGGGGTGGAGGTCCTGTTGCAGGCTGCGCGCCTGCTCAAGGCGCGTGAGGTTGCCTTTGAACTGCGGGTGCATGGTGGGTCGCCGTTTCAGAGCCCGGACTTCGTAGCACGGCTGGAGGCGTTGTTTGAAGAGACAGCGCCTCAGGTGGTGCGTCTTGGCCCCTACAAGCCGGAGGACGTGGCGGAGCTGATCAAACCGGTCGACTGGGTCGTGGTGCCTTCGCTCTGGTGGGAAAATGCCCCTCTGGTGATTGCCGAGGCCCAGCAGCACAAGCGCCCGGTGATCACGACCGGCATTGGCGGCATGGCCGAGGCGGTGCGCGACGAGCTGGACGGGCTCCATGTGCGCAAAAATGATCCGGCCGGATTGGCCGAAGTCATGGCCAGTGCCATCGAGGATGCGAAGCTTTACCGGAAACTGGTGAAGAACACCCGCAAGCCGCCAACCGTTGCGGCGGTTGCTGAAGATTATCTCCAACTCTTCCGTGACGGCCCGGAGGCCGTGCGGGACCCTGCAGCCTGAAAAGAGCGCCATGACCGCCGCCAACCTGGAAAAACGACCCGAGACCAACGTGGACACCAAGGCTCCACAGACCACCGGCCATAAGAGTGAGAGCGTCGTCTCTGGCGAAAAGACCCCGAAGATCCAGGGCCGTGTCGATGCATTCGAACAGGGCCGTCTTCTGGGCTGGGCCTGGGATGCCGCCAATCCGGGCGACCGGATGACAATCCATGTCTTGCATGATGGCGAGCGGATTCTCAGCAAATTGGCCGAGACGAAGCGCATCGACCTGCAGCGCAACGGCATTGGCGATGGTGGTTATGCGTTTGACTTTGAGCTGCCGCAGGCGGCCGCTGCGGCGCCCGATGGCTTGTCGGTGATTGCCGAATCCCCGAAGGACGGCGTGCAGCTGACCTTGCCGCGCCCAAGTGCGGAAGAGCGCGCAGCAGAAGCCGCTGTTGCCCTCCCGCTGGCGCTGGTGATGAAGAAGCTCGACCGGGTCATTACCGTTCAGGGACAGGCTGCGCTCGGTCAGCGCGATGCCACTGAGCTCTTGAAAGAAACCACGGCGCGGATCGATACGCTTGCCTCCAAGGAAGGCGAGCTGGGCGAAGCGCTTGGCCTGCTCAAGGGCGGGCAGAGCGACCTGTCGCAACGGGTCAAGGAAATCGAGGTCTTTCTGCTGCGTTTCGATGCCACTTTGAAGGGCTTTGACGACCGGCTGACGGTGCTGAAGGACCGGAACCGGAATTCGCTGCGGGTGCATATGCTGATCCTGGCGGTTTTGGTCGGCTTTGTCGGCGGCATGGTGGTGGCCGCTGCGGGCGGTTTATGGAGGTAACGGCAATGGACCAGATTGTCCGTCTGGAGGGAGCGCGTAAAATGTCCGGCACAGCGCCGGACACTCAGGCGGAGCCTGCGGCGGCGTCTGCTCCGGCTGAGGCGGTTCTGCCCCTGGATGGGCGCACTCTGGTCTTTGCGGCTCTTGACCGCGACACGGTTGTGATTGCCGGGGCCGGTGACACGTTTGCGGTCAATCTGCCGGTCATCTTGAATGAAGACCCGCAGCAGACGGTTCCCGGCACGTTTGTCAGCTTCCCTGACAAGGCCAAACCTGCAGATGGGCGGGTGCCCTTTGCCGCCGTCCTGTCCCTCGCCGGGCGTGCGCCGGGCCGGATTGGGCGGGTCACCATCCGCAGCAACGGCCGGTCCCATGTTTATAATATCGCGCAGGGGCCAGTCGAATTCGCGGTGCTTCTTGCGATGGTCTGCGCCACAGTGCCCCAGACCGAGATGAGCATCGTCGATCTCTTGGTGGATGCGCTGTTCTCCGAGCGCTCCGCCCAGGCCAATCGGCAAGCGGCCCCGAACATCCTGCAGCGGGCGGCTCGGGCCGACGGATTTGTCGAAGTGTTGGGTGGGTTTGATGAAGGGGAGCTGTATCTTCAGGGCTGGTCGCGGGATCTGACCGCCGGGGCGAGCCGGGTGTTTGCCGTTACAGAGACCTTGCATCTTGCCGAGCTGACCTGCTGTCTCTTTGAACGCAAGGATACGAAGGGCAAGGCGGCCGGATTTGCCGGACTTCTGGAGACGGGCAGCATCCTGGACACAGGCTCCTTGAAAGGGCTTTTCTTTCGTGGCCGCAGTGGATGGAACCGGATTGACGTGCATGAGCGCTGCGCGCGCCCGCCCGTGCGAAGTTTGCCCGGTCAGATCCGGGCACTGCTGCCCGGGCTCGGGCCTTCCGGGGATAGCTGCAGCAGGCTGGAGCAGGCCGCGCAGCGTTTTGACGGCAGCGAAACCGTCAGCGCTCTGGATGTGCCCGTCCGGGTCGGGCTGGATCTTTCAACGGCCGCTGAAGGGGCCGGTCTTCTGCTCTCCGGCTGGCTGTTGGATCCCGAAGGCCATGTGGAGGCAGTCCATTTGCGCAGCCCGTCTGGCCAGGTGCGGCTGGATACGGCCTGGACCCCCCAGACCCGCCCGGATGTGACACGGGCCTTTGAGGATCTCTCTCCTTTTTTGGCCGGAGCGTCCGCCAGTGACCGGTCCAGCCACCGGCATGGGTTTTTGGTGTTTGTTCCCTTCGACGAAATCCATCCAGCGGGGGAGAGGGCCCCGTCAGACAGCGCCTATCTGGAGATCAGGCTCAAGGACGGGCGCTCGGCCTATGCGCCGCTGGCGCTGGGCAAGACATCCTTGCGCAGCGCATTCCAGCGGCTGCTGGCAGGGCTCAACCCGGCGGTCTGTTCTGAAACAGACGTCGTGGAACGCCAGTTCCTGCCTATGTTCCAGGGTGCGGTGTGGCCGGAGCCGAAGGTCGACACAGTTCTGGATATTGGTGCTGTGCCGGAGACAGCCCCGCGCGCGCTTGTGATCGGCCTTGATGAGGCGGTTGAAAAGCTCAGGACGCTCCTGCCGGTTCTGGCGCTTGACCCTTTTTTGAAAGGGACACCTCTTGTTTTGAGCGGAGCTGCCCCCGTGGTCAGCGCCCAGTTACAGGAAATCCGCCGTCTGGCAGGGTTCTACGCTATGGCCGTGCGCGCAGTTCTGGCCAATCATGTGGATGACACGCTTGATGCCCTCCAGATGGGGATGGACGCTGCCCCGGCCGCAACGGTGGTGTGTCTTGGCGCAGGCGTTGTGCCGCCGGGGCCCGGCTGGCTGGAGCCGCTGATGCTGGCCTATCAGTCCCGGGCAGAGGACTGCCTTGTGACCCCGACCCTTCTTTACGAGGACGAGACCATCCGCTGGGCAGGCAGCTGGATTGAGCGCGAGGACGGGGCTGCGGCCTTGAAACAGCATTATCTCGGCTATCCGCGCCGCACGGTGCACGGCATCAAGACCCGGGAAGTGATCGCTGCGCCCTTTGACTGCTGTGTGCTTCCCAGAGAGGCGGTCGCCGCGGTTGGCGGGTTTGCCCGCTGCTATCTGGGTACGGATGAGAAGGGCATGGATGCCACCTTGAGGCTCAGGGCCAAGGGGCTGAAGTCGTTCTGGGTGCCGGAGGTGGAAATGGTGCATCCGGAAGCGGCAACCGGAGGCGGGCACCTGTGGACCCGGCTTGCGGGCGAGATGGACCGCAGGCAATTCGACCTGGCCTGGGCAGGCTCTCTGGACAGTTTGAAAGGGGAGGCGTGATGGCGGAGGCCCGGAAACGCAAACTGGCGCCGATGGCTGATACGATGCGGGTGCTGATCATTTCGCATGGTCATCCGGCCCTGTCGCTCGGGGGGGCGGAAGTGGCCTCTTACAATTTGCATCTGGGGCTCAAGGAAGCCATGGATGCTCAGTCGTTTTTTCTGGCCCGGGTGGGGGATGACTATCCCCGGCACGGCCGGTCCGCGCTGATGGGGGTGCCGGAGGCTGATGATGAGCTGCTCTTTCACGCTGACGACTATGACCCGTTCCTGATTTCCAACAGGAACACCAAGGATCTGAAGGCCGATTTTCACCGGTTTGTGCGGTCTCTCGGGCCGGATGTGGTGCATTTTCATCATTTCATCGGGCTGGGGCTGGAAATGCTGCATCTGGTGCGCGAAGCGCTGCCGAAATCTGCGCTTTTCGTAACGCTGCACGAGTTTCTGCCGATCTGTCATCATCACGGGCAGATGGTCAAAACGGGCAGCAATGCCCTGTGCCGGGCGGCTTCTCCGATTGCCTGCCATGGCTGTTTTCCGGACATTGAGCCAGGCGCCTTCCTGCGCCGCAAGAGGTTCATCCAGTCCTTGCTGGACCTGGCGGACGGGTTCATCTCCCCGAGCGGCTTTCTGGCGGAACGCTACCGGCAATGGGGGCTTCCGGGCGACAAGATCCATGTTCTGGAAAACGGGCTGAATGTGGAGCAAATAGCGGAGCCAAGGGCGTTGAAAGGGGAGGGCGACCGGCGCTCCCGCTTCGCCTATTTCGGCCAGATGACGCCCTACAAGGGGGTAGATGTGCTTCTGGAGGCGGTCCGGCGGATACCGGAAACCGTATGGGGCGAGGATGCCTGCCTGACCATCTTTGGCGGCAATCTGGAACGCCAGCCGGAGGCGTTCCGGGAGACAATCGCCAACAGCCTCAAAGCCGCTGGTGTCCGTGTGCGGTTTGCCGGAGCCTATCAGAACAGGGACATGCCCGCCCTGATGCGTCAGGTGGACTGGGTCATGATGCCCTCGGTCTGGTGGGAGAACTCCCCGGTCATCATTCAGGAGGCGTTCTTTCACGGGCGTCCAGTTATTTGCAGCGGGATCGGCGGCATGGCGGAAAAGGTCCGTCATGGCGTTGACGGCCTTCATTTTCTGGCGGGCAGTCCGGAAGATCTGGCCGACCGGATGTCAGAGGCCCTGCAACAGGACACGCTGTGGGAGGAGCTGAGGGCGGGCATTGCCGCTCCGAAGGATTATCAAAGCTGTGCGCTAGAACATCTTGAGGTCTACAGGGCGGTTCTGGCTGGCCGTTCCGCTCCGGCAGAAGATCTGCCGGAGGACCTGCAAAAGAGCGCGTAAATATTAAAGGAAAAACATATGTCACGCGTTTTGGTCATGATCCCGTCAGGGGAAGTTTATAACCACGACAATGTGCGCTGGTATGGCTGCCAGGATGTGCAGAGGAGTATCAATCACTATCACAATATCGGTGATGCCTTTGTCTTCGATTCCACCCTGAAGCTTTTGAATTTCACAAAGCTTGAAACCCTCACCATCAAGGCTTTTGTGGAAGAGGATGTGGACCGGCTGCGCGAGTCTTTCGACTATGTGGTCCTGCGCGGCTCCAACTACATTCATTCTGGAATGAACTGGGAGCTGGCCGAGCCGGTTCTGCGGCGTCTCGGACTGCCGGTGCTGGCCTTCGGCATCGGGGCGCAGGCGCCGGTGAACGGGCGGATCGAGTTGAGTGAGAGCACCAAGTCCGTGCTGCGATTGATGGCTGAGTCAACCCGGAGCATCGGGGTGCGGGGCGCCTACACGGCCGAAGTTCTTTGGGAAATCGGGATCCGCAACACGCGGATCATCGGCTGCCCGACTGCCTTCCGCAGGAATGACCCGGACCTGAAGATCATGCTGCCCAAGGTGGAAAATGTGCGCAAACTGGGGCTGACAGTCCGGCGGGAAGTGTCGCCCGCCTATGCGCAGGACATCAAACAGTATCTGACCTTTCACCGGGACCTGATCAAGTCCTTCGCCAAGCGCTTCGACACAACGCTTCTCGCCCAGGGGGAGGTGGAAGAAAAGAAGCTGGTTCTCGGTACGCCGGAGCAGAAGGAAGAGGCATTGGCCGCGCTGAAGGAAAGTGCCTGGGTGTCGCAGTGGTATCTGGATGAGGAGGTTGAGGCCCTTTACCGCAGCCGTCTGTTTTATTCCGATGTGGTGGCCGACTATGACGACGCGGTAAAGGCCTGTGATCTGGTTCTGGGCTACCGGCTGCACGGCAATCTTATGGCGCTCGCCAACGGGGTGCCGTCCATTTATTTCACCTATGACAGCCGCACGCGAGAATTCGCCGAAACGTTCAAAATTCCCAGCTTCGACGTGTTTTCCGAACAGGTCTTCCGGTTGAGCGACTATTGGGACCAGTCCCGGTTTGACGGGTTTAACAGGGCCTATCAGGCTGCTTATGCTGCAATGCAGCATTTTTTGAGCGAGAATAAAATCGACCATAAAATGGTTCCTTCTCACGGTGTCCTTGATAAAGGACGCGCCTTCGCAGCTTGCTGAAAGTCAATTTAGTGCGAATTTAGAAGTAAATAATAGTAAAATAGAGCGTAAATATATTATATTTCGCGATTAATTTATGTATCTTATTTTAAATGCATAAAACATTTGACTTTTTACTATATTGCGCCGCATTATTGTCACAAATAAACATGAAATTTAAGTCGTTGTATTTGGTGATCTAGCTGTGGGGAGCTGTGGATAGGCTGCCCAGGCTGAGCAAAACTGGGGGCTCCTATGACAGTTGTGGCCACGCAAGAGGCATTTCCCGTCGACACGCAGGTAAATGAGGAGAGGCTCCTGAAGGATCTGACTCTGATTGCTGTCGGGGTAGCGCGTCACGACCTTCCGGCTGCCCTTTTGGGTGCAGTGCAAACTGTCTGGTTCGAAGGGGTTTCAGAGGGGCAGGCCGTTTTCTCCGACGAGACCGGGGCGGTCTTTCAGGTGATCGAAGCACCGCTTTTGCCCGTTGCGGTTCTGGCTGATCCGGGGGCGTCTGGCGAGACGGAGATCCTGACCAAATGGCTGCAGCGGCACGGTGTTGTGCAAATGCCTGCTACCGTCGGCTGGAGCCGGGGCCGGGAGAATGAAGCCCTGTCTGCGGTTCTCGGGTTGGTGGCCGACCATGTGAAGGCTGGGGCGCGGCGTCTGGTTCTGTCCAATCGGGAACTGCGGACCCTGCGCAGCCTCAATGACGATCTGCAAAACAGGTTCGCCGCGCTTGAAGCGTTTTTGAACCGGCACGGCCTGCAGCCGCTCGACCTGATCTTCAGCAACGAACCGGCGGAAAACCCACTCAACGCCAATGTTCTGGCCAGCGCCTCTGATGAAGGCATCAGCCAGATCCTGCCCGTGCCGAGTTCCGGCGTCAGCGGGGTTGCGCTCCATGTGGACCAGACGGGCAGCCGTCCGGATCTGAAATTGCGGGCCCAGCTGGTCACGCTCGAGGATTTGCGGATCGTCGATACGTGGCAGATTTCCAGCGGCGACCTGACGACGGGCTGGAATGTGTTTGGTCTGTCCAAATCCACGGCGGGTCTCAACAGGACGCTTGAATTCCGGCTGCTGGCCGAAGCGGGGGATGACGAGGTGCCGGTGCTGTCGGTGGGCAGTCTGCAACCCATCGAAATGTTCCAGGTTCGGGATGCCTCAAACGGCCTGCCGGTGCTGAAAAACAGTCTGGCGCTGCAGGTCTGGGGTGGCATTCCCGGGGTCTCCATGCCGCCGGCTGCCAACTATATCCCGGCTCAGTCCCAGGATGTGGGCAGCAAGGAAGGGTTCCGGGACATGCCGATTGCGCCGGGCATTCTGGAACATGCCAGCCTGGCCAATACCGATGAAGTGTCCTTTGACTTTGAAGCGATCATGCCGCTGCCGTCTGAACGGGCTATTGGCTGTCATCCGCCTGCGGACGGCATGACCATCGGTGAGCTCCCGGCCGCCTGTCCGCCACAGATCATCCGCCTGTCCGCCAAGGCGTTTATCGACAATAGCCGGGCGGCCGATATCGAATTCGCCATAGCAGTGGCCGGGACGCTGGAGGCTGCCAAAACCCTGCTGCGGGAAGAGCGCCAGGTCAGTGTCGGCGAAGCGTTTTCCGGTTGGAAGACGGTGTCGTTTGGGGAAAGCACCCAGTTGAGCGCCTTTGCGGCCGAACAGGTTGGGGCCTGGCAGAATGTCTATTTCGCAACGCGCATGAGTGAGGCGGGCAACAACGACTTCGCCTGGGCCAAATTCGCCAATTTCCGCGCCGTTGTAAGCGGGTGACGCACGTGCTTAACAAGCCCCTGCCCCCGAAGGACCTGCCGAATGTGCGCTATGCCCAATTCGGCAGTCACGAAAAACCGGCGGCAACGATCGCCATTTTGATCCCGGTCTACAAGCACTCGGTCCTCTTGACGGAGGCCGTGGATGCGGCGCTGGCCCAGGATGCGCCGTTCAACATTGCCGTTGTGATTGTCGATGACGGCTGTCCCTTTCCCGAAACAGCCCAGACCGGCCAGGCCTATGCGCTGGCCCATGACAATGTCTATTACCTCAGAAAACCCAATGGGGGCCTGAGTTCGGCGCGCAATTACGGGATCGACTTTGCGCTGAGAACCTTCCGGGACCTGGAGGCGGTCTATTTTCTGGACGCGGACAACCGGATCACCCCGACCGCCATGCGGGTCCTTCTGGACTATATGCGCGCGAACAAGGGGGTGGACTGGATCTATCCCAATATCGACAAGTTCGGGATCGAGTGGAACGGCAATTATACGGCGCAGTATTCCCGGCTTTTGCATGTCACCTTCGACAATATCTGCGAGGCGGGCAGCCTGGTGTCCCGGGTCATGCTCGATGCGGGCATCCGGTTCGACGAGACGATGAAGGCCGGCTTCGAAGACTGGGAGTTCTGGCTTCAGGCGATCTCCAAGGGATTCAAGGGCGCCAATTATCCGTTTTTCGGCTTTGAATACCGCCAACGGGCGGAAAGCATGCTGCGCGATTCCAACCGGACGCGGGAAAGCATTCTTGGTTATATCCGCACCAAGCACAAAGACCTGTTTTCCGCCGATACGCTGTTGCGCTGGGAACATGAAGAGACCCCGCGCTATGTGGCATTTGGCACCGATTCCTATCTGGTCGACCTCTTCACAGACCCGGCTGTTGCCCATGAGCGGCGCGGGTTTGAGGAATTTGTCAAAATGTTCTGGGCGGCCAAGAGCGAGCCGGAAACCTTTGGGGTGCCCCCCTTCTGGCTCTGGATGTCCCCCGCGCACCGGGATGCTCTCAAGGGCTTCGGCCTGCTGCATAATGTGCTCTGGCTCGGCGAGCGGCTCAGCAAGTCCCACAATTTTGTGGCCATCCGGTTCGAGCATGACAAGGACCGCCTCGGCGTCGAGGTCGCAACGCTCGGCGAGGGCAAGGAACTGGGCAAGCGCCCGCTCGGCTGGATGTGTTCCCTCGGTATCTTGAAACAATGCGTTGAGGACAAGTCGGACGACTGGGTGCGGACCTTGCGCAAGGCGCAACCCTCTCCCAAAATTGCGGAGGTCGTGGTGCGCGGGCCGTTTTCCGCCGACGACATCCAGGGCACGGCCCTGTCCTCCACCAACAGTCTTCTGGCCACCCTTGGCGCCTTGCGCGATTCAGGCTACCGCAACGGGCCAGATGCACGCTGGATCTGGCGCTCGGCCTATTTTCCGGACCGCAGCACCTATCACGAATTGTTGCGCCATACGCTTGGGGCCTCGCCGGTGATGCCGCGGCTGGCCACGGAAAACGGCCCCTTGCGGGTCGGTCTACTGCTGCCGATTGCCACGTTCGGCGGGGTGGAAAAGGTGGCCTATGCGGCCGCCCGTGTGTTGAAGAATGCCGGTTGTGAAGTGCATCTCTATGTCTTCGGCAAACCCGTTTATAACCGCATTCCCGACAATGACGGGCTCTTTGACAGCCTCAATTTCCTGGCGGATGACTATCCGCTTTGGGGCGGCCCGAACACATTTTCCGGCCATGAGCTGCTGATGGGCCATGACGAAAACGCCAAGTCTGAGGAAATTCTCGGCTTTCTGTCCGGGCTTGATGTGATCGTCAACAACCAGTTGGCGCCCGCCAACGCCGTCTTTGGCGAGTTGCGGCGCCGGGGCGTCAAGATCGTGAATTATGTGCATGTGCTGGATGCCTCGGACATGGGGCGGGCAGCTGGCCATCCCTATCTGGCGCTGGCTTATGAGCACATCTATGACAGCGTGCTGACCTGTTCCCGCGACATGGCCGAATGGCTGCATGGAATGGGGGTTCCGAGCGCCAAGCTGCTGCATATTCCAAATGCGCCCGGCTATCCTCTGGACCCTGAGGAGGTCCGCAGCCTGACCGCAGGCCGGGCCGGGGGACGGGGCGGCAAACTCCGGGCCCTGTTCCTGGGGCGTCTTGACCGGCAGAAGGGCATTGAGCGCATCCTTGCGGCTGCCCGGACGCTGAAACGGCGCGGCATTGCCATTGACTGGCGGATTGTCGGCTCCGACGTCATGGATGACGGCGCGGGCAGCTCTTGGAAGGACAGGTTCGCGGATCTCGGCATCCGGGTGGAGGCGCCAGTCTATGACAGCCGCCACCTGAGCAAGCTGCTGTCCTGGGCGGATGTTTTTGTCCTGCCGTCCCGTTGGGAAGGGGCGCCGCTAACAATCATCGAGGCACAGCGGCTTGGCTGTGTTCCGGTCGCAACGGATGTCGGAGCGGTTCGCGAGCTGATCGACCACAAGCGCGACGGCCTTTTGCTGCGGGCCAGCGACGACGGGGTTGTGACCCACGACCTGATTGCTGCGCTGGAAGGGCTCGCCGGCGCGGGAGACCAGGTCAAGGCCCTGTCTGCCCGTGCCTCTGCCAGAGCCGCAGACCGGAGCTGGGACAAGAGCCTGCAGCCATTTTTAAGACAATTGCACACCTGGTTTCCGGAGCGTTTCCAGACGATCCGGCGCACCAAGGGGGCGCAAACGCAGATGGACGAGGGGACCGGGGGAGCCGGACCGCGCCGGACCAAAACACCGCGGCGCCGGGGTCTTCAAACCTCAGTCCGATAACCGAAGGGCGCTTGCAGCCCGATAACTGGAAGGTGCAGATCACATGAAAAAGCTCTTCGTGCTGAATGGCGGCGCGGCCGTCAAACCGGGGAACAAATCAGCATTTCTGAAGATTGACGATCCGCTCTCAGCCTTTGCTCGCGGGGGGATCAACACAGGCGACGTGCTCGTCTATGATGCCATGCTGAAGGCACTGGCTTATGACCAGATCAAGAACCTGCAATTCGCCCATGCAGGTGATGAGAAACTTTGGCCGGAGGGGGAGTATGACGCCACCGTTATCCGGGGGTCCAACTACCTGACCGAGACGGTCGACATCGGCAATGTGATCCCGCTTCTGAAAAAGCTGAAAGGCCCGATTGTGCCGGTCGGAGTTGGCGCCCAGGCCGCCAAATACAAGAAGCTGGAAATGCCCAAGGGCAGTATCGAGGCCTGGAAGATCATCGCCGACAAGTGTGAGACCATCGGCGTGCGCGGTGTCTACAGTGCGGAGGTGTTCAACGACATCGGTATCAAGAACATCCGCATTATCGGCTGCCCGAGTTTCTACCGGAACCTGCGCCCGTCCATCGAGATCAAGCCGTTTGACCCGGCCAAGGCCCGGGTTGGCCTGACGCTGAACCGGTATCTGTCGGCGGATTACGCCTCCAATGCCACCAAGACCAACCGCATGCAGCGGGCTCTGATCCAGGCGGTTGCCAAACGGTCTGCCAACCGGCTCTATTCGCAAGGTGAGCGGGAAGAGACCCTGGCCATTTTTGAAAGCGGCGAGGCGAAGCAGAAACACATCTCCTCGATCCTGCAAAAATATGGTCTGAGCGGCGACAAGGATGTCGAAACGCTGCTAAGCGAGCGCATGCAGGCCTTTTTCGACGTGGATGAATGGGCGGCCGACGCAAGAGAGAATGTCGACGTGCTGGTCGGCTTCCGTCTCCATGGCAATGTCATCGGTCTGCATCAGGGTATTCCGGCGGTCTTCTTCACCTACGATTCGCGCATCCGCGAACTCTCCACCCTGTTTGCCATCCCCTCCATCGAGGTGGAGGACTACATGCCGATCAATCTGGAGAAGATCTTCGAAAGCGCAGATTTCTCCAAGGTGCAGCATGTCTACCGGCTGAACTATGCCGAATATCACCGCTTCCTGAGCGAGAACGGCCTGAACCATGTTCTGGCCAAGCCGGTCGCCGCGCCGCCCAGCAATCCTCTGACCAAGCCCAATCTGGTTCAGCGCGAACAGGATCTTGGGGAAGTAACTGGCTGGTTCCAGGACGAGGTCGAGTACATGACCAGCGAGATCGAGGTGCTGCGCAAACGGGCGTGGAACCTGGAGCTGAAACTGCGCGAAGTGACCGGCCCGAAACCGGAAGCCAAACTGGCAAGCTGATGGGGATCATCCGATCCTTGCCGGACGTTTCGCCTGCCCGCCGCCGGTTCTTGAAATCGGTTGCGGGGGGGCTTCTTGCTGCGGGCAGTGTTGGGGCCTTTCGGCCCCGGTCCGCTTTGGCCAGAGCGCCGCTCCCGGTTCCTCTGACAACGTTGCCGGGCGACTGGCAGCTCTCCTTTGAAGATGATTTCAACGATCCGGTCCGGTTTCTCAAGACCTGGGAATTGCTGAAGCGCGGTGGCCATCAGCACCAGACCATGCGCTATCCCAAAAACGTTCTGGTGGAAGATGGCGAGCTCGATTTGCGGCTGGGCCATCAGAATGATCCGGATCGGCCGTTCACTGGCGGTTATGTGCGCACCCGCACATTCCGGCAGACCTATGGCTATTTTGAATGCGAGATGCGGATTGCGGCTGAGGCCGGCGTCAACAATGCGTTCTGGATGGTTTCCGATCCTGAAACTCAGGGGAACACCCAGTTCGAGCTTGATGTAGCCGAAGCCAAACACCCGAATGTGGTTCAGGTGGCCGCCCGGCGCTGGAAGCCGGACAAGATCGTGTTGGCCGCAAGCTACCGGTCAGAGGCGCGGCTGGAGGAAACCTTTCACCGCTTCGCCATGTTGTGGACCGGGGAGATCTTCCGCTTCTATGTGGATGACCGGGAGATCTTCCACGTGGCCAACAGTTTTGCCCATACGCCGGCCTTGCTTTTGTTCAGCAATGCGGTTGCTCCCTTTGCCGGAAAGAATGATGGCGATGTGGCAGGCGCCGCGACCTCCGTGCGCCATGTGCGGGTGTTTCAGAACGTGGCGGCGTGAGCGCGCGGTTTTGGATCTTGACCCTGATCGTAACGTCACCGGTTCGTCGGCTCCGCAGATCCACTTCGCATTGGCCTATGGTGGCAGGTGGTCGTCGGATGCGCCGACGATTGTGCCAGAACCGTTGACGCAGAACGTTCAGTCTTTCTTGCCAGACGCATGTCCTTAGGGAAGTCCGGCAGCCATTTTGGGTGGGCTTCGTTCAAACATCCGGGCTTTCATACCCGCGCGGGTTCTTGCAGACCCAGTTCCAGGTGTCACGGCACATGGCGTCCAGATCCCGTTCTGCTGTCCAGTTCAAAAGCGTCTTTGCAAGCTCCGTATTGGCATAGCACTCGGCCACGTCGCCTTCCCTGCGGGGGGCGAAGGAAAAGCGGATTTCCTTGTTTGAGGCGCGTTCGAAGGCCCGGACCATGTCCAGCACGCTGTAGCCGTTGCCGGTGCCCAGATTGACCGCAAAGCAATTGGCAGGCGCGGAGCCGGAGGCCAGAACCTCATGGGCCCGCAAATGGCCCTCCACCAGGTCCGTGACATGGATATAGTCCCGGATGCCAGTGCCGTCTGGAGTGTCATAGTCCTTGCCGAAGATGGACAGCTGTTCCCGGCGGCCATCGGCCACTTGGGTGATGAAGGGCATCAGATTGTTGGGAATGCCGAGCGGATTCTCGCCGATCTGGCCGCTTTCATGGGCGCCGACCGGATTGAAATACCGCAAGATGCCAAAGCGCCAGTCGGCATTGCTGGCGGCCACATCCCGGAGCATATCCTCAATCATCAGCTTGGTGCGCCCGTAAGGATTGACGGCGCGAGTCGGGTGGTCTTCGGTCAGGGGCAGGAATTCCGGTTCCCCATAAACGGTTGCGGAGGAGGAGAAGATCATCTGATAGACACCGCAATTGGCCATGGCCATAAGCAGGCTGTGGGTGCCGACAAAATTGTTTTCATAGTAGGCAAGCGGAATCTGGCTGGATTCGCCAACGGCTTTCAATCCGGCAAAATGCACCACAGCGGTGCACTTATAGGTCTTCAGAATCTGTTCCATAGCTGCCCGGTCACGGATATCAGCCGTTTCGAAGCTGACTGTCTGGCCCGTGATTGCGGCGATGCGCTCAATGCTGAGTTTGTTCGCATTCGACAAATTGTCAACCACAACAAGGTCATATCCAGCTTTCTGGAACGTGACGCAGCAATGTGATCCGATATAGCCGGCACCGCCGGTGATAAGAATAGTCATGAAACCCCAGTCCTGCCACTGATCCGTTTGCGAATCTTCAAACATGATGAAATTATCTTGATTTCAGTTTTTTGTCTAAGGTTTGACGAAAAAATATTTATATACGAGAAAAATGTACTTAAATTAATTCGGATATACTTAAAAGTTTGCGCGTATTTATCATATTGTTTGTTTCGGGGCAGCCTATTAGGCCAAGCTTATTGTGGTTCTGATAGCCGTTCCAGGCACCTGGAAAATCATGACGGCACGGGATCCCTGCTTGCAAGGAGGAACCAAGCTTTGCTGCAAAACCGGCCTGACAATTCCAGGTAGTTTGTTGTCGTTATGGGCAAGTATATATCTCAATATCTCATTTTACATTCCAAAATCATTCGGTGAGGATAGCTGGGAAATGTGTGCTGTGCACGTTCAGCCAGTTGCACCGGATCGCGGTGTTTCCAGGCTTGACCGGGGAGCTTCAGGCTGTTTCTGATTGGCGGAGCGTTGCATGGGAATGCAGCACGGGTGGCCGCTGGTCCGTGAGAGAAACAGGCCGACCGCTAGCAGCACGTTCGCTGGAGGAGGAAACATGTTCAATCTGAAAACCGCAGCTTTGGCTGCTGCTGTCATCGTTGCCGGAACAGTATCGGCGACGGCGGCTGAGTATGAATTCAAGCTGCATCATTTCCTGGGCGAGAAAGCCCCGGCCCACGCCAAGATGCTCGTGCCCTGGGCCAAGCAGGTGGAAGCAAATTCGGGTGGCAAGGTGGCCATTGAAATCTACCCGGCCATGACCCTTGGCGGGCGCCCCCCGGAGCTGATCAACCAGGTGCGCGACGGGGTGGTGGATCTCGTCTGGACCGTCAACGGCTATACGCCGGGCCTGTTCCCACGCTCTGAAGTGTTTGAGCTGCCGGGCATTCACAAGAACGACACAGCTGCCACCAATCTGGCGCTTGCGGATTTGTTCGAGGACGATCTGAAGGAAGACTACAAGGGCGTGGAAGTCATGTTCCTGCATGTCCATGCAGGCCAGGGCATTCACATGCGGGACACGGAAGTGCATTCCCCAGCGGATCTGGCGGACAAGAAAATCCGCATTCCGACCCGCACGGGCGCCTGGGCGATTGAAGCGCTCGGGGCTGCGCCTGTGGCCATGCCGGTGCCCGAATTGCCGCCTGCGCTGCAGAAGGGCGTGATCGACGGAGCCATGATCCCTTGGGAGATCATTCCGCCGCTGAAGATTCAGGAACAGACCAAATACCAGATCGAGGGCGCCGACAAGGAGCGGTTCGGCACCACCGTGTTCCAGGTTTCCATGAACAAGGCCCGTTGGGACAGCCTGCCGGAAGATGTTCAAAAGGCGTTCCGGGATGCATCCGGCCGCGATTGGCTGACGGAAGTCGGCAACATCTGGGCTGCGTCGGATGACTTCGGCATTGCCCTCGCCGTAAAGGCGGGCAACAAGCACATCATCTTGACGCCGGAAGAAACAGCGGTCTTCAACGAGGCCCTCGCCCCCGTGGTCGGCCGCTGGGTGGACGAAGTTTCCGAAAAAGGCATTGACGGTGCCGCGCTCGTCGAAAAGGCGAAAGCTGCGGTCGCCAAGAATGCGGCCCACTGATGACCGCATCCCAGCACAGAGGCAGCTCCGGGTTTATCGGGGCTGCCAGCCGGCTGATCACGCTGTGGGCCCTGCTGGGCGGCGGCGTTTTGCTGGTCGTTGTCGGGGTCAACATGCTGACCATAATCAGCGGTCAGTTCGGCAAGCCCTTTCCTGGGGATTTTGAACTCACGGAAATGGGCGTCGCGATTGCCGTTTTCAGCTTTCTGCCCTACTGCCAGCTCTCCGGCGCGAATGTCTCGGCCGATATCTTCACCGCATCTGCCCCGCCGCGCGTGGTGGCGTTCTTTACTCTTTTGGGCTCGGTGGTTGCGCTTGGGTTCGCCTTTCTTTTGATCTGGCGCATGTATCTGGGGCTGCTTGACCAGAAGACCTATGACTACACCACGACCATCCTGCAGATCCCGCATTGGATGGCGTTTGTACCGATCCTGATTTCCCTTGCTTTTCTGGCCCTGGCCGCCTTTGTCACGCTGATCCGCGATGTGAGCGCCCTGTCGAAAGGATAACCCGAAAATGGCGGATGCTCTTGTGCTCGGGCTCGGCGGCTTGGCCGTTCTCATCGCCCTTATCGCAATAAGAATGCCGATTGCCTATGCCATGATCCTGGTGGGTGCGGGGGGCACGATGCTGCTCAACGGTCCGGCACTGGTTCTGAGCCAGTTGAAGACGCTGGCCTATGGGCAATTTTCCATCTACGACCTGTCCGTCGTGCCCATGTTCGTGCTGATGGGGGCGATTGCCTCCAAGACCGGGCTCAGCCAGGCGCTCTTCCGGGGCGCCAATGCCTGGCTCGGCTGGCTGCGCGGCGGCACCGCAATGGCGGCCATTGCAGGCTGTGCCGGGTTCGGGGCGGTTTGCGGTTCGTCGCTTGCCACGGCCTCCACGATGGGCAAGGTCGCCTTGCCCGAACTCAAGCGCTACCGCTATTCCGGCGCCTTGGCGACCGGAACGCTGGCTGCCGGCGGCGTGCTCGGCATTCTGATTCCACCTTCCGTGGTCCTGATCATCTACGCAATCATCGTGGAAGCCAACATCGTGACCATGTTCATGGCCGCGTTCCTGCCCGGTATTCTGGCGGTTATCCTGTTTCTGCTGACTATTGCGATCTATGTGGCTGTCAGGCCCGATGCGGGCCCGAAGGGCGGGGTTGCCGACAAGAAAGAATTCGCCGAAGCCACCGTCGGCATGATCCCGGTGCTGTTTATTTTCGGGCTGGTGATCGGCGGCATCTATCTCGGCCTCTACAACCCGACCCCGGCAGCGGCCGTTGGCGTGTTTCTGGTGCTGGCTTTCGGCCTGGCGCAGCGCAAGCTTTCCTGGCACGATTTCATTGCCGCGCTCAAGGAGACCGCCGGAACATCCGGCATGATCTATCTGATCATCCTGGGGGCGGAGCTTCTGAAGATTTTCATGTCCCGGGTGGGTCTGCCGCAAGAGACGGCGGCCTGGATCGTCGCCTCCGGGCTCGACCCCATGACGGTCTTGATTCTGCTGCTCGTGGCGTTGATCCTGCTCGGCTGCCTAATGGACAGCCTGTCCATGATTCTGCTGGTGATCCCGTTTTTCTGGCCGGTTCTGGTCGAGGTCAACGGCGGCATCTATCAGGGAGCTGATGGCGCTGGCTTCGGTATGAGCACGGAGGACCTGAAAATCTGGTTCGGGGTGCTGGCGCTGATCGTGGTGGAGCTTGGCCTGATAACGCCGCCGGTGGGCATGAATGTTTTTGTGATTTCCTCCCTCGACCGGGAAACGCCGATGATCGAGACCTTCAAGGGGGTGGCACCCTTCTTTGGGGCGGAGATCATTCGCGTTATTCTGCTGGTCAGCTTCCCTGCGCTGACACTCTGGCTGCCAAGCATCCTGCAATCATGACAAAGCGGGCCGGACACCTCATATTAGGCTCAGGAGAGTGGCCGCCGGAATTACGTTATGTATCAGGACGGTGATCTGCTGCGCTGCGCGAAAATGCGGGTGGCCATGGCCTTGGCCTCTGCAACCGCGCTGTGCGGGTCCAGCACGCTGGTCCAGTCCAGGCCGGGGGGGGCAAGTGCGCTGAGGGTTTCGGCAAACGGGGCCGGGCCTGCGGCGGCCTTGGCCACCAGATCCTTGGCCTTGCTCTTGGAGATCCCGGCCCGGGCCAGAGCGAAGCTGGCCGCCTCAGCCATCATCTCCGGATTGCCGGTGATTGTCCTGGAGAGACTGCTGGCATCCGGCCGCAAGGATCCTGCCAGATCCTGCCCGTGGCGCAGGGCCGTACCCGTGGCCAGCAGAATTTGCGGCACAGCCATCCATTCCAGCGGCCAGCTGGCTCCATCCCGTTCTTCTGCCGGGGCAGCGGCGGCCGCAAGAGAAGTCTGGGCCGACAGCGCGATCTGAAACAGCACCTTGAGCGTTTCGGCCTGAACCGGATTGGCTTTCTGCGGCATGGTGGAGGACCCGCCACCGGTGCCGCTGGACAGTTCATTGATGTCCGAGCGGCCCATCAAAATGAGATCCCCCGCCATTTTGGCAAGTCCGGCGCAAACGCTGACCAGCCAGCCCGCAAGGACAAGCCGGGGTGTGCGGTTAACATGCCAGGACGGGCTGTTTTCCAGGGCAAGCTCTTTGGCAAGGGCCGCGGCCACCCCTGCGCCATCCGGGGCAATCGCACTGTTGATGCCTGAAGCGCCACCGAATTGCAGCCGCAAGACTGTGCGGCGCAGCTCCGGCAGGGCAGCTTCCGCGTCGATCAGCGGATGGGCCCATTGGGCGATGCGATAGCCAAGGGTGATGGGGGTGGAAACCTGGCTGCGGGTGCGCCCGGCCAGCAGTTGCTCCGTCTGGGTGTGGCTTTCCCTTTCCAGCGTGTCGATCAGCGCGGTGAGACGCGGGCCGATCAGATCGAGGCAAGCTCGGATTTGAAGGGTCTGGGCCGTGTCGATCACATCCTGGCTGGTGGCGCCCCAGTGAAGCCAGCGCCCGGCCTCGCTGTCCACATGGCGGCGCAATTCCGCAACCAGGGCAGGCACCGGCACACCGGCTGAGGCCGTCCCGGCTGCCAGGGCTTCCGGGGCGACCTGAACCTCCCGCAGGCCCGTCTCAATCCCGTCCGCTGCAGTTTGCGGGATCAGGCCAAGCTGACCCTGCACCTTTGCAAGGGCCCGCTCAAAGGCAATCATATGCGCAAGATCGGCCGCATCATTCAGATGGGCGGCAAGATCCTCGTCACAAAAGAGGCCTGCATAAACAGGGCTTGAAAACAGGGATAGGGGCATGGCTCTCAACGGTCAGGGTCTTGCTCCCATTTGAGAGCCAAGGGCGGGGCAAGGTCAAGCGGCCTTGAGCGGAACATCCAGGATCTCACGGGCCTGCTGCCAGGTGGCCACCGGGCGCTCGTATTTTGCGCACAGATCCGCAGCCCGTTTGACGAGGGCGGCATTGGAGGGGGCAAGGGTCTGCCGGTCCAGGCGCACATTGTCTTCCAGACCGGTGCGGGTGTGGCCGCCTGCAGCGATGCACCATTCATTGATGGTCAGCTGATGCTGTCCGATGCCGGCCGCGCACCATTCCGCGCCTGGCACGAGTCGCCCGACCGTCCTGATGTAGTAGTCGAACACATCCCGGTCGACCGGCATGGCGTTTTTCACGCCCATGACGAACTGCACATAGAGCTTGCCCGGAATTCGCCCGTCCTTGTTCATGGCGGCGGCCTGATGAATGTGGCTGAGATCGAAGGCCTCGATCTCCGGCTTGATCTTGTGGGTCTTCATCTCCCCGGCGAGCCAGTCCACCAGATCCGGCGGGTTCTCATAGACCCTGGTGGGAAAGTTGTTGGAGCCGACGGAAAGCGATGCCATATCCGGGGACAGCGGCAGCATGCCGCCGCGCATCTGGCCTGCGCCGGAGCGGCCGCCAGTGGAAAACTGCACGATCATGCCGGGGCAGTGTTTTTCCAGCCCTTCCTTCAGCCGCGCGAATTTCTCCGGATCAGAGGACGGGGTCTCATCGTCATTGCGCACATGGGCATGGACAATGGACGCCCCGGCCTCGAATGCGGCCTGGGTGCTTTCCACCTGCTCGGCAACGGTGATCGGGACCGCCGGGTTGTTTTCTTTTTTCGGCAGGGAGCCGGTGATGGCAACGCAGATGATACAGGGTTTGGTCATGGTTTTTCTCGTAGCGGGTCAGATGTCGAAGAAGACGGTTTCATCTTCGCCCTGCAGCTTCACATCAAAGCGGTAGACGGGTTTGCCACCGCGTTCGGTTCTGCGCGCCAGCAGGGTTGCCCGGCGCCGTTCCCATTCGATCAGGTTCAGGACCGGGTCGCCTGCATTGGCGTCTGTCTCGTCCTCAAAATAGAGCCGGGTCTGGAGGCCGATATTGATGCCCCGGGCGACAATCCAGAGGGTGATATGCGGGGCCATAACCTTGCCGCCCGCGTCTGTCACCTTGCCGGGCTTGATGGTGTCGAAGCCCCATTCGCCGGTTTCAAAATCGGTGATGACACGCCCCCAGCCCCGGAAGCCGTCCTCAACCTCGCCCGGATGTTCCGGATGGGCATAGATGCCGTTGGCATTGGCTTGCCAGGCTTCCAGGAGCACGTCCTTGATGGGTGAGCCCATGCCGTCAATCACCTGGCCCTCAATGCGGATGCGTTCGCCTTGCGCGTTGGGCCCGGCAATGTCCCAGCCAAGCTCGTGTTGATAGATGTCGAAACCGGCAGCGCCCGGAGCCAGGCCGATATGGACGTAAGGTCCGGCGGTCTGGGACGGGGTCTCTTTCAGATAATCCAGTGTCTGGCGCATGGTCAGTTCCCTTCCGGCCGGTTCTCAAAAAGGGTCGAGCGGCGGCCGCGCAGAACGATGTCGAACTTGTAGGCAATCGTGTCGAGAGGAATGGTGGCATTCAGATCCAGCTGGGCCACCAGCTGTTCAATGGCATCCGGATCCGGGATTGTTGCCACAATCGGGCATTTTGCAATCAGCGGATCGCCCTCGAAATAGCATTGTGTGATCAGCCGCTGGGCAAAGGCGCTGCCGAAGATCGACATATGGATATGGGCCGGGCGCCAGCTGTTGACCCAGTTGCGCCACGGATAGGCCCCGGGTTTGACTGTCCGGAAACAGTAATACCCTTTTTCATCCGTCAAGGTGCGGCCGCAGCCGCCGAAATTCGGATCAATCGGCGCCAGATAGGTGTCTTTCTTGTGCCGGTAACGTCCGCCCGCATTGGCCTGCCAGATCTCCACCAAAGTGTTGGGCACCGGCCGGGCGTCTTCGTCCAGCACCCGGCCGTGCAGGATGATGCGCTCACCAATGGGACCTTCGCCGGGTTTGGCATAGTTGGTCAGAAGATCATTGTCGCCCGGATCAATGTCCTTGTGGCCGAAGACCGGACCGGTGCTTTCGCTGACCGTGGTCTCCAGGCTGATCATGGAATATTGCGGCGATCGGGACACGCTGGTTTTGTATTCCGGCGTCAGTGCCGGGGGCTGCCAGCGGCGGTCCCGCTGGTAATAAGGGCCCGGTTTCATTGTCTCTCCTCCCTCGCTGCGCCAATGGGCACAGCCGCATGCGGAGCGTTCCGCTCCATTTCCGCGTAGGTTTCCTTGGCGATCTTGAGGGCCTGATTGGCCCGCGGAACGCCTGCATATATCGCAACATGCTGAAAGGCTTCCAGCACATCTGTCTTGCTGGCCCCGGTTCTGGCAGTCGCGCGGATATGCATGGCAATTTCCTCAAAATTGCCAAGCGCGGCCAGCAGAGCAAGGGTGAGCATGGACCGGTCCCTGGGCGTAATTCCGTCCGACGCCCAGACCGTGCCCCAGGCTCCCTCCGTGATCAATGTCTGAAACGGTTCGTCAAAGGCGGTTTTGGCGCTTTCCGCGCGCTCCACGTGGGCATCACCCAGCACGCTCCGCCGAACGGTCATGCCGTTTTGAAAGCGGTCAGTCATGAAGCTGCTCCTTAAAAAATGACAGGAGATGGGTCGTAAAGGCGTCCGGCTGCTCCACACAGGGCAAATGTCCGGCCGCGCCGATCTCCTCAAAACGGGCGCCTGGAATGCGCGCCATCGTATCGCGTACCAGATCGGGCGGGCTTGCCAGGTCCTCCCGGCCGCACAGGCCAAGGACAGGGCAGGTGATCCCGCCGGCCGCATCTCTCAGGTCGGCCCCGGCAATGGCTTCGCAGCTGCCAATATAACCCTCCACCGGCGTCCGCTCGAACATTGCCTGCCAGCCCAGGCAGGCGTCCGTCTCGCGGAAGCTGGAAGTGAACCAGCGTTCCATCACCGGCGCGGTGATTGCGGCCAGGCCGCCGCCGCTGCGGATGAGGCTGATCCGGTTTTGCCACATGCCGCTGGTTCCCATTTGTGCGGCGGTGCTGGACAGAACCATCCGGCGGATCCGCTGCGGCTGAAGCAGGGCCAGCCGCTGGCCGATCATGCCGCCAATGGACAGCCCCACAAAGAGGCAGGAGGAGATCTTGAGCCGGTCCAGAAGGTCGGCCGTGTCCTGCACCAGAGCGTCCAGTGTGTAAGGATTGGGAGGGGTGGAGGAGAGACCATGGCCGCGCTTGTCAAAGCGGATCAACCGGTAGCCGTCGGGCGGAAAGCGCGCGACCACCTGATCCCACAGCCGCAAGTCCGTTCCCAGCGAATTGGCAAACACCACGGGAACCCCCTCAGGGTCGCCATCCTCGCGCCAATGAATATCAGCCGATGTCAGCCGCGCGATCCGCATCAGTAGGGCAGCCCCACATAATTCTGGGCGAACCACTTTTGGGCCGCTTCATTGTAGTGGAGCGACTCGATTTCCGCCCGCTGCATCTTCAGGTCGAAGCCGGTCTGATCCGGGAACCGGTGCAGCATATTGGTGGTCGCCCAGCTGAACCGCTCGGCCTTCCACACCCGGGCAAGCGCCTTTTGCGAATAGGTGTCAATGCCTTCGCTGTCCTTGTCCAGATAGTAGCTGCCCAGGGCCTCCTGAAGGTAGTGCACGTCCGAGGCCGCTGTATTGAGGCCCTTGGCGCCGGTGGGGGGCACGATATGGGCGGCGTCGCCGCACAGGAACAGCCGTCCCCAGCGCATGGGTTCGCAGACGAAAGAGCGCAGCGGTGCGATGGATTTTTCCAGCGTCGGCCCGGTGACAAGCCGGTCTGCAACAGACTGGGGCAGGCGGCGCTTCAACTCGTCCCAGAACGCCTCGTCGCTCCAGGCATCCACCCGGTCGTCCAGATCGCACTGGACATAGTAGCGCGACAGGTTCTCGTTGCGCATGGAACATAGCGCAAAGCCCCGGGTGGAATTGGCATATATGAGTTCGTCATGGACCGGAGGGGTTTCCGACAGGACCCCCAGCCAGCCGAAAGGGAACACCTTCTCATATTCTGTGCGCACGCTTTCCGGGATGGTGGTCCGGCTGACCCCGTGAAAGCCGTCGCATCCGGCCACAAAGTCACAATCGATCCGCCGGCTTTGGCCGTCCTGAACAAACGTTACATAAGGGCTGTCCGTTTCCACCCCGTTGATGGTCACCCCTTCTACATCAAACAGGGTGGTGGCCCCGATGATGTCCCGGGCCTCATAGAGATCCCGGGTCACTTCCGTCTGGCCATAGACAATGACGTTCTGGCCGATCAGATCGTGAAAATTGACACCGAACAGCTCGTTTTCATAAGAGATGCAGGTGCCGTGGTGGACAAAACACTCCTTGTCCATACGCTCTGCCAAACCGGCGTCGCGCATCATGTTCACAAGACCGGTTTCCAGAATGCCCGCGCGGATGCGCTTGAGCACATAGTCCCGGGTCTTGCGTTCCAGAATGACGGTTTCAATGCCTTTGCGATGAAGCAGCTGTCCGAGCAGCAGGCCAGACGGGCCGCCGCCAACAATAACTACCTGAGTGCGCATGGGATCCTCCTTGACTCCGCTCATATTGAATGTTCAAAAAAGAGAAGTAAAATGAGATATTCAGTCTGTTTGTTTCCTTTTTTGGTAAGTTAATGATCGATCGGCGCATCAAATTCCGGCATATTCAGAGTTTTGTGGAAATTGCCCGCGAGGAGAGCCTCAAGCTGGCGGCGGACAAGCTGACCCTGACCCAGCCAGCCATTTCAAAGACGTTGAAAGAGCTGGAAGAAATTGTCGGCGCCACCTTGATGACCCGCAACCGGGCGGGCATCGCCTTGACCAAACAGGGCAAGGTGTTCCTGCATTTTGCCCAGATCTCCCTGGCCAGCCTGCAACAGGGGCTCGACGGGGTTGAAAAGGAAGGCGCCCGCGCCCGGGCTTTGTTGAAGGTCGGCGCCCTGCCCAGTGTGGCCGCCAGTTTCATGCCGCCTGTGATCCGGGAATTTGCGCAGCTGGCCCCCCATGTGACCGTGCAGATCATGGACGGGCCTCACGGCTATCTCATCGAGCGGCTGAAAATGGGGGAACTGGATCTTGTGATCGGCCGGCTTGGCCGGCCGGTCTCCATGGAAGGGGTGTCTTTCACCCAGCTCTATTCAGAACGGGTGGACCTGATTGTGCGCGCAGGTCATCCGCTTCTGGAGCAGCCTGATGTGAAGGAGATCGTGAACTGGCCGGTGATCTTTCCGCCGGAAGGGGCGGCGATCCGCCCGCTGGTGGAGCGGTTTTTGATTGCCAACGGGGTTGGTGAGATCACGAACCGGATCGAGACGGTCTCCGGCGCCTTCGGCCGGGTCTATACCCGCACCAGCGATGCGGTCTGGATCATCTCTGCCGGGGTGGTGCAGAACGAGACCGCCGACGGCCATCTGGTCCGGCTGCCATTTGACGGGGATATCACCAAGGGTCCGGTGGGGCTGATGACCCGTCCGGATGTGCAGCCGGGGGCAGAGGAACAGGTGTTCCGTCTGGCGCTGCAGACCGTGATTGACGAGCTGGGCCTGACGTCCTGAGGAAACAGGTCGCAGAAAGCGATTTTCATTCAGGACCTTCTCACCTATCGTGAGAGGCCGTTGCAGGTGCTGCCTTTCATGAGAGCGTGCCGCGCTCGTCTGGTTTCAAAACGTTTTGTCTTTTGCGGGGACTTCTTTGATGTCAGGCAGCGAAAGGCCAATCGAATGGAACGCGATGTGCTCTCAAGGGGGATGCCGCACGGCTTTCTGACACTTGGGAAACAGCCGCCATGAGTGCGCCTAGGCTTCATTTTACCCTGAACGAATATCAGACACGGATTGCGGCAACCCGGTCAGCCATGCAAAAGGCCGGGGTGGAGGTCATTCTTGTATCTGACCCGTCCAATATGGCTTGGCTGACCGGCTATGACGGCTGGTCCTTTTATGTGCACCAGGCCGTGCTGCTCGGGCTTGAGGGCGAGCCGGTCTGGTTCGGGCGCGGACAGGATGCGCAAGGGGCGC
This sequence comes from Roseibium sp. AWQ4_254, assembly GCF_056161025.1. Taxonomy (NCBI): domain Bacteria; kingdom Pseudomonadati; phylum Pseudomonadota; class Alphaproteobacteria; order Hyphomicrobiales; family Stappiaceae; genus Roseibium; species Roseibium sp. AWQ4_254. The sequence goes on along the minus strand of NZ_JBSWYH010000008.1, from coordinate 59,419 downwards.
TGCGGACCTGCTTCATGCATCCAGACAATATCATTGGCTATCCGGACCATTATGTTCAGTCGCGCGAGCACCACCCGATGGCCTATTTGGCCGCACGGCTGGACGACCTTGGCTGGGCAGGCGCCCGGATCGGCGTGGAATTGGACAATTACTGGTTTTCTGCTGCGGCTCATGCGGCTTTGCTAAAAAGTTTGCCGAATGCCGGTGTTCAGGATGTGACCGGCCTCGTCAATTGGCTGCGGGCAGTCAAGTCGGAGCAGGAGCTGGCCTATATGCGCATGGCTGGAAAGCGGGTTGAAAAGATCCATTCGCGTATTCTGGAAAAGGCGGAACCGGGTCTGCGCAAATGCGATCTGGTGGCGGAGATATATGATGCGGGCCTGCGCTATGATCCTGCATTGGGGGCAGGCGGGGACTATCCGGCCATTGTGCCGCTCCTGCCGTCGGGAAGCGATGCGGCAGCGCCGCACCTGACCTGGGATGATCGGCCGATGATGAGGGGCGAGGGCACGTTTTTTGAAGTGGCCGGTGTCTGTCACCGGTATCATTGTCCCCTGTCCAGAACTCTTTTTCTGGGCAAGCCGACCCGGACGTTTCTGGAGGCGGAAGAGGCCGTGCTTGAGGGGATGGAGGCCGGGCTGGCGGTGGCCCGGGCGGGCAATCTGTGCGAAGATATTGCCCATGCTTTCTTCGCCGTCTTGAAACGCTACGGCATCACCAAGGACAACCGCTCGGGCTATCCGATTGGCCTGTCCTATCCACCTGACTGGGGCGAGCGCACCATGTCGCTGCGCAGCGGCGACAAGACCGTTTTGCGCGAGAACATGACCTTTCATTTCATGACTGGCCTGTGGATGGAGGATTGGGGGTTTGAAATCACCGAGAGCATCGTCATTCGCGACGGGGCGCCGGAATGCCTGGCTGCCGTGCCGCGTCAGCTCTTTGTGAAGGGGTAAGCCATGGCCGGGAACCCGATTGTTGCCACTGTGCCGTTCGATGAAAATGGAGTTCACCACGGTTTCCTGCGTCTTCCCTACAGCCGGGACGAATCTGCCTGGGGCTCTGTGATGATCCCGCTGACGGTGGTGTATGGCGGGGAGGGGCCGACAGCGCTTTTGACGGGGGGAAACCACGGCGATGAGTATGAGGGGCCGATTGCGCTGCAGAACCTGGCCTTGTCCTTGAGCGCCCGGGAGGTGCGTGGGCGGGTGATCATCGTGCCTGCGTTCAATTATCCCGCCTTTCGCGCCGGAACACGGACGTCACCCATCGACAGGGGCAATCTCAACCGGACCTTTCCGGGCCGTCCTGACGGAACGGTGACGGAAAAGATCGCGGATTATTTCAACACAGTCCTTCTGCCGATGGCGGATGTGGTGCTCGACTTTCACTCTGGCGGCAAGACGCTGGACTTCCTTCCCTTTGCCTGTGCGCATGTGCTTGAAGACAAGACGCAGCAAGCCGCTTGCCTTGCTGCCGCGCAGGCCTTCAATGCGCCCTATACGGCGATCCTCAGAGAGATCGATGCGGCCGGAATGTATGACACTGCGGCCGAGGAGCAAGGCAAGGTCTTTGTCACAACAGAGCTTGGCGGGGGCGGAACGGCAACGGCGCGGTCTGTTGCAATCGCTTTAAGGGGCGCGCGCAATCTGCTCAAACATGCCGATCTTCTGACGGGGCAGCCGGAGCTTGAGGGCAGTACGGCCCTGGACATGCCGGACGAGCGCTGCTTCGTCTTTTGCGAAGGCGACGGTATGATCGAGCCGCTCGCCGACCTCGGTGACACGGTTCAGGAAAACCAGGCGCTTGCCCAGGTCTGGGCTCTGGACCGGACGGGAATTGGTCCGGTGATCTACCGGGCAAGACGGTCCGGCCTTTTGATGGCGCGCCATTTTCCGGGTCTGATTCAATCTGGAGATTGCCTCGCGGTCGTCGCTGTCCCGACAGAGCATTTGTGAGCCGTTCTGGGGCTCTTGAGGCGAAAAAAATATCGAATCACCGCATTTTTGATCCGGAAAAGGCCCCGGTAGATTTTGCTGGGGCTGGTTTGGGTGGGCAGATTTTGAAGCGTAACCTGACGGCAGTACGGTTGAAACGGGACGGGGCGTCGAAAAAGGGCATGCGTATTACTGTTAACTATTGTGGCCGGAAAAAGTGCTCGTTTCTGCTGGGGGCGGAGAAATGTACCGTTAACAATTCGGAAACTGTAATATACTGGTAGTTTTTGAGCATTCTTAATTAAAAATCTTAAAGTGGGAATTTTTTGCCTGGTATAGGAAAAATATTCACGCTTTTTGGGTATAAATTACCTAGTAAAAATCTGAAAAAATTAAATTATTCGCGCCTGAAATACGCTATCAGTACGTTAAAGACTTGTAGCCGTGGCTCTGATTTTCCGGGCCCGGGTGTCTTGAGGAACTGGATATGGGTGTTGCGATATCTGAAACTGCGCCGGAGCAGAGCGAAACCGACGTGGATCACAAGAAGCGCCTCGAACAATTGGCTGCAACGGCCGAGGTGGATCTGACTGCCCTTGACGACGATCATCTACTGGCGCTGGTGGCAGCTGACAGGGAAGATGCGTTTCAGGCCCTGGTCGAGCGCCACGTGGATAGGGGGTATGCGGTGGCCTACCGCATCCTCCAGTCCGGGGCGGATGCGGAAGATGTCGTTCAGGACGCCTTTTTGCAGGTCTGGACCCGCAGGGACGTGTGGCAGCCCGGGCGGGCGCAGTTTTCCACCTGGCTCTACCGGGTGGTGAGCAACCGCTGTATTGACCTTCTGCGCAAGCCCAAGGCGGAGACCGTGGATGAGATCCCGGAACTGGAAGATGGCAGTCTGAACCAGTCCCAGGGCCTGGAACGCCAGCAGGCAGCAGAGCTTCTGGAGCGCGCGATCGGCAAGCTGCCGGACCAGCAGAGGATCGCGCTTGTCTTCTCCTATAACGAGAACATGAGCAACGGCGAGATTGCGGACATCATGGACACGACCGTGTCCGCCGTGGAGAGCCTGCTCAAGCGCGGGCGCCAAAGGCTGCGTGAGATCCTGAAAGCCCAAAGCGCCGATATTCTCAACGCTTTTACAAATGGTTAACTCTACCAGACCTGTCGAAAAATAAACTTCGCCTGATTTCAGGGCACTTCTCCGTTCAATCAACAGAGCGTGCAGAAAACACGCCGACCGCGCGGACAGTTTGCGTGGGTTTACGATCATCAGGAGAAGACGATGCCCGTTATTTCTACAAATACCGCTGCCAATACTGCGGTTCGCTATCTGAATATCAACTCCAGCGAACAGTCCGACTCGCTGTCAAAGCTGGCCAGTGGCTCGAACATCACCAAGGCGTCTGACGACGCGGCCGGTCTTGCCATCGCCACCAAGATTTCCTCTGACGTGGCCGCCCTTGAGCAGGCCTCCACCAACTCCTCTCACGGGATTTCCGTTCTGCAGACGGCTGATGGTGGCGCTGCCAATGTCAGTGACATTCTGGAGCGTATGAAAACCCTGGCCTCCCAATCGGCATCCGGCACGGTTACCGACACGGAGCGCGCCTATATCCAGGCGGAATTTGAGGAACTTCAGGAAGAAATTGACGGGATCGCGGAAAGCACCCGCTACAATGGCCAGAGCCTTCTGGACGGCACCAGCGACTTCTCCGACGACACGGTTGAAACAGCTGCCACCGTGACCGGGGCCACTGCAGCCGCAGCAGTGACGGCCGGGGACACCGGTACGATCACGATCAACGACATCGAAATCGAACTCTCCAGCGACGATACGTCATTGACCGTTGACGAAATGGTCGAGCAGATCAACTCTGGCCTGCAGGCGGAAGGGGAATACAGCATCCAGGCCACCAATGATGGCGGCACGCTGACCCTGACGACGACCACCACTGGTGAAGATGCTTCCATCACCTTGGCCGACGGCTCTGGTGACCTTGATCTGTCGACCCTGGGCCTGACGGCAGGCACCACGACAGGCACCACGACCGAGGTGGACACCACCGGTGCGGAAATCGTTGTCGGATCCTCTTCCACCGATACGATCACGCTGACCCTTCCGGATCTGACATCCGAGTCTCTCGGGGTTGCCGATCTGGATGTGTCCACCGCTGATGGCGCAGCAGAAGCTCTTGCCCTTCTAGATGTGGCGATTGACGAAGTGTCCAATGCCCGGGCTGAAATGGGTGCGACCATGTCCCGCTTCGAGTTCCGCTCCGCGCAGATCGAGACCAGCATCGAGAACCTGGATGCGGCCCAGTCGGCCATCGCCGATGTCGATATCGCCAAGGAACAGGCGAAGCTGTCCTCTGCCAGCGTGAAGGTGCAGGCCGCTGTCGCCGCTGCGTCTCAGGCGAACGAAATGCCGGAAAATCTGCTGTCCTTGATCCGGTAACCGGGTCTTGACCCTTGTCCGGGTTGCTGAGCGCGCCAGAAGGCCACCAGCAGCCCGGATCTTTCGCGCCTTGAACGCATGAAGAAAGGTGATGAGTGTGACCGACACCACGTCAACAACCACATCGACGACGTCCACGACAAGCACCACCACCACCTATACCAGCTCCGCCAATACGGATGCGGATATCGATTGGGACGCTCTGATCGAGGCGGCGGTGACCGTCAAGGAATTGCCGGCTGCGACCATCGAATCCAAGATCGAGGACAATGAAGCCGAGATTGCCGCCTACGAGGAAATGCAATCCCTGCTTCAGGACATGACGTCCGCCCTTGAAACCATCCGAGGAACCGAAAACAGCCTCACCGAAAGCGATGACATCTTTTCGGTCCGGGAAGCCTATCTGACCGGGTTTGGCGGCGCCGATGCGGAAGCCGCTGTTGTGGTTACCGCGGATGACGGCATTGATGTGGCCACCTATGAGCTGGAAATCCTGCAGCTGGCCACGGCTCAGAAGGTGTCCGGCGACGTTTATGAAGACAACACCGCAGATCTCGGCCTGTCGGGCACGTTCGAACTCTCCCTGGAAAGCGGGGATGAGGACAGTGTTGTCGAGATCACCATCACCGAAGACATGTCCCTCGACGAGATTGCCGAGGAGATCAATGCCAATTCGGACACGAGCGGTGTCGCCGCAACGGTTGTGCAGGTGTCTGATGAGGAGTTCCAGCTTGTTCTGACCGCAACGGAGACCGGCAGCGATATCGTCTATACGGCCTTGGAGGGCGACGACATTGGTCAGGAACTGGAACTGACCGATGAGGACGGCGCCTTTGTCACCGAACTGCAGGCCTCGCAAAAGGCGATCATCAGTGTCGACGGGATCGAGGTCACCCGGAACAGCAACACCATTGATGATGTGATCGAGGGCATCACCTTCTCGCTCTATCAGGAGACTGAGGACGGCGAATATATCTCGGTTGAAATTTCCAATTCCCTGACCAGTATTCAGGAAGCGGTCTACGCTCTGGTGGAAGCCTACAACGCCTATCGTGAATGGGCTCTGACCCAGCAGGAAGTCGCCTCCGGCGGCGGGGCTGCGGCAGATGCTGTGCTGTTTGGCGACTCGATTTTGCGGTCGGCCAACAGCGACATTGCCGAAGCGCTGTCGACCATGATCGACGATACCAGCATGGCGCTTCTGGGCCTCTCCTATGACAGCAACAACAATCTGGAGGTCGATGACGACGAGCTGGCCGACGCGCTCCTGAACAATCTGGACGAGATCGAGGGTCTGCTTCTGTTCAGCATGGAGTCCAGCTCCACCGATCTGGCCCTGCTGGCCCGCAACGACAACATGCCTTCGGAATTGACCCTGGAGATTGAGGTTGATGAGGACGGCGAGGTGATCAGCGTTCTGGTGGATGGCCAGGAAGGGCTGTTCGAGGTCAGCGGGACGCGTATCGTCGGCGTCGAGGGCTCCGAGTATGAAGGCATCAGCTTCGTCTACACCGGCACGGAGAGCGACACAGTCACCGTCAGCTTCACCTCCGGCCTGGCGGAAGAACTTTACAACGCCGTCAATTCCTATGCCGATGAAGATGACGGTTTGCTGACGGAGATCGTGACCGATCTGACCGAGCAGAACAGCGATTATCAGGATGAGTATGACGACATCATCGCGTCCGCCGAGGATTACCGCGACTATCTGGTGACGCTCTACGCCTCCTATCAGACCGCCATCGAGGAAGCAGAATCGACCCTCGACTATCTTGAAGCTCTTCTCGACTCAGGAGATTAAGTGATGAGCTATGCCATGAACCACGCCATTTCCGCATATCGCACGGCTGCCACTGCGGTGGCGCCGCCCGTGGCGGTCACGCTGCTGCTGGATGAGGTTCTCAATGCAATCGTTCTGGGGGCAAAGCATCTGCGCAAGAAGGAATATGAAGACTCCCAACTCCGTATTGCCCGGGCAACCGGCATCCTGCGCGGCCTGCGCCAGAATGTGGATCCGGACATTGACAGGAAAATCGGGCGGCAGTTCATCGAAATGTACACCCGCAACATCTTTGCCCTGAACCGTGTGGCGGGCAAGAAGGATGCGGTTGAGCGCCTGGCAACCCTGGCCGAAGGCCTGCTGGAATTCAGAAACGCCTGGGCGGGTCAGACCCCGCTGTCCGAGCGCTCACTGACGGCGCTTCAGGACGAGATTTACGACCGGCGAATTATTGCAGAGTGTTTCTGAAGACGTAGACATCCCGGGCGCTTGCCTGTACCGTCTGAGCCGTGGTCAATGATTTGCCGGTTCGCAGATGGACGCTTTCAAGCCCCGAATGGCTTTAGATAAATTTGACGCGCTGCTCGACAAGCACGGGTGCAACCTGGATGGCTGGCCTGCGATTGAGCAGGAATCGGCCAGAGAACTGCTGAAAATGTCTGATGACGCACGGTATCGCCTGAAAGAAGAACAGGATCTTGCGCACCTGCTCACCTCCCGCCAGGGGCCAAAGGCCCCGCGAGATCTTGTCGGCAAGATCATGCAAAAGGCGCGTGAATCATCCTGACATGCTGACTGTTTGAGTCTCGCCCGGCGCTGATATCGCGCGGCGTGCGGCCCGGAAAAATCGCACAAGGCCCGGCAAAAACTGCCGGGCCTTTGTCGTTTTGACCTTATCCACTGATTTGTAGTTGCTGTGCGGGCATCAAAAGTCCCGGGTTTTTGCCTTTTCAGGGCGCGTGCAGTGGTGTTTTGCTGCTCGGCAAGTATTTCCTTGTTTTTATAAGCTTCTGGGCATTTTTTACTTAGTAATTTTTTTAAAAAAAAACTCCGCCTGAAACGGTTCTCGCGAACGTTTCACTAATAGAGCGGGTTTGCTGTGTTCTTACTTAAGTAAAGCTCCGCTGAAGGGTCGAAATCATCAGGTGGAGTTGAGGATATGAGCATATCCACAGTGAACTCTTACACAACGACAACTACAACGACGAGCGATAGTGCTACTGAAGATGCGAACAGAACAAGCATCGACAGTGATGAATTCTTGTTGTTGATGGTTCAGCAGCTTCAGTATCAGGATCCGACCGATCCGGCTGACACCGGCGAATATCTCAGCCAGCTCGCGTCTTATTCCAGCACCGAGACGCTGACGGAGATCTCCGACCAGCTCAGCAGCCTGACGGACAGCGTGTCGAGTTTCATGAACACCCAGGGGCTTGGCTACCTGAACCAGACGGTTGAAGCGGTGGGCAACACCACGTCGCTGCAGGATGGCGAGGCCAACTGGTCCTACACCCTCGACAGCGACGCGGAGAGCATCACCGTCTCGATCTACGATGCGGACGGCAATCTCGTTTACAGCGAAGACGGCGAGACCTCCGAAGGGTCCCATTCCTTCACCTGGGATGGCGTGACCTCCGATGGTGAGCAGCTGGAAGATGGTGGCCAGTACACCATCGTGGTCGACGCCACGGACAGTGACGGAAACGAGGTTTCCGGTAGCACCACTGTCATCGCCGAAGTCACCGCCGTCGACAGCTCGGGCGACGATGTCGTTCTGGGCATCGGTGATGCAGCCGTCCTTCTTGAAAACGTTCTTGCCGTCGCCTCGACGGGCTAAGGGAGAGTGCAATGAGTATCCAAGGCGCCCTGAACGCTGCCATTTCGGCCCTGTCTGCCCAAAGTTCCGCCCTGTCGGTGATTTCGGACAATCTGGCCAACTCCCAGACCACCGGATACAAGTCCTCAACCACCAGCTTCTCCAGCCTGGTGGCGGGCAGCGGGTCCAATTCCAGCGGTGGTGTGGCTGCGACCATGGTATCGAATGTGGATGAGCAGGGGCTTTTGGTGGAGTCCACCGAGGCGACCCACATGGCGATTGAAGGCGATGGCTTTTTCATCGTCTCCGATTCCACGGACGCCACTTCCACCTATTACACCCGGGACGGCGAATTCACCGTCAACAGTGACGGCTATCTGGTCAATGGCGACTATTACCTGCTGGGCTGGGCCACGGATGAGGATGGCAATCCGATTGGTGGCACCAGTGAGAATGCCCTGACCACGATTGACCTCGATTCTGTTCAAAGTTCTGTGGAGGCCACGTCCAATGTGGCTATCCAGGCGAACTTGCCGGCGGATGCGGAAATCGGCGACAGTTTCGAAACCACGTTCGAAGTCTACGATTCCCTGGGCACGACCAGCACGATCACGGCGACCTACAACAAGACCGCCGAAAACACATGGGAAATCACGTACTCCGATCCGGTTCTGGCCTCCTCCGGTGAGACCATCGGAACGGTGACCTCCGACCCTGTGACCGTCACCTTCAACTCCGACGGCACACTGGCCTCGACCGATCCCGATCCGGTAGAGCTGACGATTGAAAACTGGACGACCGGAGCGGCCGACAGCACGATTTCGGTAGATCTGGGCGACGCAGACACCGACAGCGGCCTGACCCAGTATTCTTCCGACAGCGATGATCCGTCCATTGATGTGCAGTCGGTCGACCAGGACGGTCTGGCCTATGGCAATCTCAGCTCAATCGAAATTGACGATGACGGCATGGTGATCGCTTATTTCGACAATGGCGAAGAACGGCCGATCTTCCAGATACCGGTGGCAACATTTGGAAATGCTGACGGTCTGACGGAATTGAGCGGCAGTGTCTATGCCCGTTCCTCGGAATCCGGCAACGCGACCTTGCATGAGGCGGGTGAAGGGGGCGCCGGAACGATCTCCGGCGGATGGCTGGAATCGAGCACCGTCGACACCAGTGAGGAATTCTCCAAGATGCTGTCCGCGCAGCAGGCCTATTCGGCCGCCTCGCAGATCATGTCCACGGCCAATGACATGTACGACACGCTGCTCGATGCGGTTCGGTAAGCGTCATGAGCGATGACTTGAGGAAGCTGAAAGACCGGCACAAGCGTCTGCATGCGGAAATCGTGCGGATTGGCGCGGGCGGGAACACGCCCGCCAGAAAACTGAAGCTGCTGCTCCTCAAGAAGGATCTTGAAGAGGTGACCCGGGAAATGCGGGCGCAACAGAAGGAAACGGGCGCGAAAATGTCCCGATCCACGGCGGCCTCCCAGGCCGCCGGGGCCTACGCCAGAATGGCGAATGCATGGAAATCCCAAGGTAGGTGAACATGTCTGCTGCAAATCAGAAAAAACGGCCGGTCAAGGCCTCCAGTGTCTTACTGTCCTCCAGGGACATTGAAAAGGTGGAGGCGGCAGTTGACAATGCCATCCGGATTTCCGAAAGCCTGCTGGCGGTTGCGGAGGAAGAAAACCGCCGACTGTCCAGCGGGCGGCCCCGGCCGATTGATGATCTTCTTGAGAACAAGCAGAAGCTTTCCCGGGAGCTTGCGGATTTTCTGGATCTGTTCAAGGCCCAGAGCAACCTGTTTCTGCTGGCCTCACCGCAGAAATTTGCCGAATTGCAAGCGGTCAATGACCGCCTGACCAAGGCCTTGTCGGACAACAGCCAGAACCTCGTGCGGGCGCTCAACGCCAGCAAACGCCGGGTGCAGACCATCATGCGGGCGATCCGCGACAAGCAGACCGCCAATGCCCGTTACGACAATCGCGGCGGTTATGGCCAGAACCCGGTGCGGCCCATTTCCGTCGGCCGCCGCTACGAAGCTTGACGGGGAGAACCGGCTATGACCAGTTTGAGTACAGCCGCTTCCATTGCCTCCAGCGCCATCAGCAGCTCGCAGGTCCAGACCTCCGTTACATCTGCCAACATCGCCAATGCCGACACCGATGGCTATACGGCAAAGTCGGCCACCACCTCGGCCACCACCACCTCTGGTGTTGGCACCGGGGTTTCGGTGACGGGGATTTCCTCAAGCGTCAGCAAGTATCTGGTGGAAGACCTTCTGGAGGCCACCAGCAGCGCCGCCTCTGCAACGGCAACGGCCAGTTATCTGGACAGCCTGCAGCAATCGCTTGGCGAGACCTCCGATGACAGCGGGGATGGCAGTTCACTTGCCAACACCCTGTCCGACTTTGAAACCGCCCTGACCACGCTGGCCGAAACGCCAGAAAGCGAAAGCCTGGCAAGTGCTGCCGTCTCGGCGCTTGAAGAGGTTGTCTCCCAAATCAACAGCCTGTCGTCCGACGTCCAGGACCAAATCGACCAGGCGGACGAGGAAATCGGTGATGCGGTCACAGCCGCCAATGAGGCCATCAGCACGATTGACAGTCTGAATGAGCAGATTGAGGCTGTTGCGGCCCGGGGCGGCAGCACGGCGGATCTGGAAGATGAGCTGAATTCCGCCCTGGCGGCCTTGTCGGAGCAGATGGGCATCAGCTATGCGAAGGCCGACAATGGTACGGTCAAGGTCTATACGGACAGTGGCCAGATGCTGGTGGGCGACACGGCTCATCTTTTGACCACGGACACGTCGGCCGACGGCACCACAACCGTTTCCGTTGACGGCTTGGACATCACGGATGACATCGATACGGGCACGATCGGGGCGCTGTTGGAACTGCGCGACGAAACCCTGCCAGCCTATCAGGACATGCTTGACGAGTTTGCCACAACATTCATCGAAAGCGTGAATGGGGTGTCCGCGGACACGCTCACCGGCACCGGGGCGTCGGACATTTCGGTCAGTGAGACGGTCACCTCTGATCCGTCCGAACTGCTCGGGGACACGCTGCCTTCGGAAGTCGCCTACGCCCTTCTGGATGTCCTGCAAGGGGAGGTGACCTTTGATGATGCGGGCGGGCTCAGCGGGGGCACCATGTCCTTCACCAGCTATGCCAACGACATTCTGGCCGATGCGGTCACCAAGGCCAATTCCGCCGAAAGCGCGCTCGACCTGGCCGAGACCGAATTGAGCACCGTCTCAGACACGATCTCGTCCACCTACGGGGTCAATGTGGATGAGGAGCTCGCCCGGTTGTCGGAACTGGAACAGCTTTATTCCGCAGCCTCCACGCTTTTGAGCGTGGTCAACGAAATGTTCGAGGAACTGCTGGAAGCGGTCAGCTAACCCGGCGTTTCAAAGGGCGGCTTCTGCGCCCGCACGGCATGTCTTCAGGAGCGTGCGAAATGGTTATGCGTGTTGCGACGTTCAATCAGACCTCCCAGGTTCTGAAAAATGCGCTGGAAACCCAGGCAAAACTGGCGGAAAATCAGGAGCAGCAATCCAGCGGAAAGATTTCCAGCGACTATGCTGGCCTTGGCACGGATGCGTCCAAGCTGGTTGAACTGGAAGTTTCAATTGCACGGTCCGAGGCGTCCGTCTCGGTTGCCGGGGATGCGCTGACGCGGGTCGAGACCACCTATTCCGCCCTTGGCAGTATGAGCGATCTTCTGACCTCCATGCGCACCGAGGTGTCGGCTGTCAGCACCGAGGATGACCTGTCGGGCCTGCAGACGGCTGCGGCCTCCTATCTGGAGGAATTGCAGTCTCTTTTGAACACGCAGTTGAACGGCCGCTATCTGTTCGCGGGCAGCAACACGCAGGACGCCCCGGTGGATCTGGAGACCTATGTGGCTGCCGACCTGACCACCACCGACACCAGTTACTATACCGGCGACGACTATACCCAGACCGTGCGGCTGAGCTCGGACCGGTCGATAGACTATGGGGTAACGGCTGATACGGAAGCCATTGAGGAGGCCCTTCGTGCGCTCTCCTATGCAGCAACGTCCGATACGCTGACGACCGACGACATGGAAGCCCTGTCAGAACTTCTGGTCAGCGCCCAGGACGGTATCATTGCCTTGCAGAGCATGGCCTCCTCGGATGCTTCGGCGCTGGAAAGCTATGTGAGCAGCGAAAACGAGTATGTGGCCTCGCTTGAGGAGATGGTCAGCAGTATCTCCGATGCGGATGTGGCACAGCTCATTGTTGAAGCCTCCAGTTACGAAGTGCAGTTGGAGGCCAGCTATGCGGCCCTTGGCACCATCGGAGACCTTTCTGTGCTCGAATATCTGTTTTGATGGTTTGATTTCTTTGCGGAATTTGTTGATCCGCATCTGCCGCGCGTTTGGCCTGCGGCAGGGCCGGGGAGATATGGGAAGGCGGTTTTCCGATCGTTTGTCCCGTCTCTGCGAGGTGTTGTGCAGGCAAAGCGGCCGGGCGTTCTGTTGCCGCAGAAGTGGCTTGCAGAAATATGAGTTTTTTTGTTAAGTTTTATTCGGGCGCTCAGAAGACCGGGCGCCAAGGTGTGCGCAGCCGCTCCCTCGGCCCAGACAAACGGATCTTGGCGGCCGGTTTCCCGAAGATTTCTTCGCACGAACCGGTCCGGGCGGATGTGTTTTTCGATTTTTATGCAAACGTTTGACAGCCGGCACAGATGCGCCGGGCTCGGGTGGGGTGATGATCTGTCAAGACGGCGAGGACGGCTTTGCGTGCTATTTGGCGCATCGTATGGCCCTGGTGAATTATGTGGCGCCGATGATCGGCTCGCGGGATGATGCGGAAGAGATCGTGCAGGAGGTCTATCTGCGCTTTTCCCGTCGGCACGACCAGATCACCGGGTCTGTCCGGGCTTACCTGTTCAGCATTGCGCATAATCTGGCCCTGGACTGGAAACGCAGACGCAAGCGGGAAAGCGGCCTGAATGCTCAGGAGTTGCCGGACTGGGCCGCGCCGCAGGGGGACTCCACGCCCGAGCACAGCATGGTTGCCGCCGACGAGCTTCGCCGCATTTCCGACTATCTGAAAACCTGTCCGGAGGAATACGGTCTTGTGCTGGAGCTCTACCGGTTCCGGGGGCTGACCATGGTTCAGATCGCAGCGCAGCTGGAGATTTCGGTGGCCAGTGTCCACCGGATTCTGCGCAAGACCCTTGCGGCCCTTGCCGCCTTGAGCAATCCCGACGCGTAAACCAGGTCCGGATCTGGGTGTTTTGAAGAGAACGGGCTTTTTTTTACTGAAAAAACGCAGCTTCGCTGAAAAAAAAGTCTTTGGTAATCGTTTTAAAAAACAGGATTGAACAGTTCCGGGCCGGCCGCGGCCGCAGGAGAGGACAAGAGCGGGCGCATGAGTGACTTTGACCAGACGGCGGAAGGGGGCATTCCGCAAAGCGTTTTGGAGGATGCGGCCGACTGGTTTCTCAAACTGCAGGAGAACCGGGCAGACAGCGCGCTGCTGTCAGGCTTTGATGCCTGGCGGCGTCAGCATCCGCACCATGACGCCGCCTGGAAAAGAACCTGCAAGGCCTGGCAGGCACTTGATATGATCGAGCCTGGCCTCTTGCGGGCGGAGGGGGCGGCGAGGGTCCCGTCCTTTGAGATGCGCGCGAGGGATCTTTCAGCATCTTTTGACCACAATAAGCAAACCTTTCGTAAAGGCGCGCGCGGCCTCCGGCGGGCGGGCGCCTTCGCGGCCTGTGCCCTTGCCGCCTGCCTTGTGCTGGTGCTGGCTCCGGGCTGGCTCCTGCGGCTTGAAGCGGATCATGCCACGGCAACGGGCGAAATCCGGACCATTGATCTTCAAGATGGCAGCCGGGTGACCCTGGCGGGCCGGAGCGCCATTGCCGAAGAGTTTGAAGGGGGAAAACGCCAGGTGACACTTCTGGCCGGAGAGGCGTTTTTTGACGTGGCCCGGGACCCGGAGCGGCCCTTCACGGTCACGGCCGGAGGCTTTCAGGTGAAAGTCCTTGGAACGGAATTCAACCTGCGCCGGGGGCAGGCGGCAACGTCGGTTGCCCTTCTGGAGGGCGCAGTCACGGCGATGCCCGATCTGGAGATGGCGGATAAAGTGGCGCTTCAGCCGGGGCACATGCTACGCGTCGACAGGGCCAGCGGCGCTGCTTCTGTGCTGGCCGTCGACCCGGCCGATATCGCGGCCTGGCGTCGGGGGCGTCTTGTGGTGTCCGGCCAGACTGTTGCCAGTGTGGCCGAACAGATTGGCCGCTATCAGGTGGGGTGGATCACCATTCCGGACAGCCAGCTGGCCTCTCGTCGGGTCACAGGGATCTTCGATCTCTCCAAACCGGACCGTGCCTTGCGGGCGCTGGTGGCGCCATTTGGCGGTCAAGTTATTGAAATTTCTCCCTACTTTCATGTTCTGAGAGGAGCAAGCTGATAAATATGAATAATAAATTCATATTTTTTTACGCTGCCCTGAAAAAAATCCCGATGCCGCTCGTCTAACTGTCCGAGATCCGATGCCAAGGCAGGCCTGCCAACGCGCGGATATCTGACAGGAGTGGTGGGTAGAGTATGATGCGTAATGGGACGGGGTCCGGATTTGGAGGAGTTGTTTGCGGGAGGCAAGCCAGACGTTTGGGGCTGCTATGGGCCATGACAATCGTCTTGTCGGTGATGACAGCTGCAGTGCCGGGGGCTGTCAGCGGCGGGGCGCAGGCCCAGGAGGTTGAGGCTGCTCAGGTCAGCTTTAATATTCCCAGCCAGCCGGTGGGACCGGCCATGGCGGCTTTTGGGCGTCAGTCCGGTCTGCAGATTTCCTTGGCTACGGCCATCGGCAGCGGGATTGCGACCAACGCGGTTTCCGGAACGATGGATCCTTATGCGGCCCTGTCGCAGATGCTGGCTGGAACCGGCCTCTACTGGTGGGTGTCCGAAGCCGGCACGGTCATCATTTCCTCAACAGAGGCCGCTGTCACCCGAACCGGTGAAGCCGGCGAGGAGGTGCTCGACCTGATCGTGGTCACGGACAATACGGGCACCGGTTATGCCGGGACGCCGGACTGGGTCTATGAAACGGCTGACAGTGTGAGCGTGATTACCAGCGAAGCTATTGCCGACAGCGGCGTCCGTGGCACCAACCAGCTTTTCAATTCGGTGGCCGGGGCCTATCAGGGCGCAACCGTTGGCAGTTTCCCAACCGTCTCCCCAAATGTGCGCGGCTTGCAGGATGCCGGGCGTGTGGTCGTCTCCATTGAAGGAGCGCGGCAGAACGCCCAGGATGGCGGGCGCTATGGCGGCACATCCACGGGCGGAATTGGCCTGGCTTTTGTCGATACATCATTTGTGCGGGCCGTGGACATTACCAAGAAAACCGGAGCCTCTGCCAACAATGCGGGGTCCTTGGGGGGCGCCGTCGATTTCAGGCTTGTGGGGGCGGACGACATTATCGAGCCGGGCAAGTCCTGGGGCATGGAAGTTGAAGGCGGGGCCGGTACCAATGGATATGAATTGGACGGGTCCTTTGTCGGAGCCATGCGCCTGGGGGAGGTGATCTCGGTTACGCTCGGGGCAAGCCGCAAGCGCATGGGCACCTATGAGCCGGGGGAAAATGGTGTTGCCGATGGCCGTTATGACCTGACTTACCGGCGGAGCTGGAGCGGGTTTGCCAAGGTGGAAGCGGAGCTGGAGGAAGTGACGGCTTCCTTGTCCTGGCTGCACCAGCACAATGCCTTCCGCTACAGCACGACTGCAGATGGGAATGGCAGTTCGTTCGACGTTGGTTCGAACACGGTGGTGGCCGATATCGGCTGGACACCGGACAACACGCTGATCGACCTGTCCGGCAAGCTTTGGGCCCAGACCACGTCAAACGACGAAACGCGTGAAGCGCGCAGCTCGTCTGCTGAAACCGGCATTGCGACGGAATTCACAAGTTTTGGCTTTATTCTGGACAATACAAGCGAGCTGTCCACGTCGCTGGGGGCGCTGAGCCTGGACTATGGTGTGGAGGCCTTCCGCGATGTTTCAAACAAGCAAGCTTCCAGCACAAGTATCGACAGCAACCCGATTTATGAAAACTCCTATGGCAGCTGGTCGCCTCCGGGCCGGCGCGATGTCGCAAGCGCCTTTCTCAACGGCACGCTTGAGCCTGTGAACTGGTTGTCCGTTTCCGGTGGACTTCGCTATGACTGGTATCGCTTGAAAGGAACCTCAACATACAGCGACCAGACGACCTCCCGCACCGCATATGTCGTTCAATCGGTGATATCTCAATATGATTATCTGTTGTCCACAGACCCGTCAGCAGCAGCAGCTCTGCCGGCAATTTTGGTGACCATATTCAGTTCCCAAATGGGTGAGGCCATTGATGGCAGTTTTGTGAGCGCTGGCCAAACGATATACTCAAGTACGACCACGGTGAATTCAGAAACGCTTGATATTGAGCGATCCGATGGGGCGTGGCTGCCATCTGCAACCGTGGAGCTCGCGCCTTTCGACTGGTTCAAACCCTATGCCAGCTATTCTCAAAGCTTCCGTCCTCCAACCATCTCGGAAACCTTTGCTTCCGGAGCCTTGTCGCCTGGAGACTATGTCGGAACGTCGCTGGCCCCGAATTTGGATCTGTCCCCGGAAAAAGCGCGAACCTTTGAACTTGGCGCAAATGTGTTTACCAACGATCTGTTGACACCGGGAGACAGCCTGCGGATCAAGGCATCCGCGTTCTACAGGGAAATTGAAGACTATATCGTTGTCGGCGACATTGTTCCGGATGCGCAAGTCACCCATACCTATTACGGTTTTGTCAATCTGGATGGCACCACCCAGATGAAGGGCATCGAGCTGGAGGGCAACTATGATGCCGGGGTCGCCTGGTTTGGCGCTTCTCTGACCCTGCTTGATGTCGAGTGGCCGCAAAAAACCGACCGGTTCAGCAACAGCAACGTGTCCACGACCGGCGAAACGATCTTCTTCAATTCCGAAGTGCCACCGCGACAGAAACTTGTGTTGAACGCAGGGGTGCGCTTGTTTGACCGCCGCCTGTCCCTCGGAGCGCGTGTGAGCCATGTCACGGCCACGGAAGCGGCCACACTGGACAGTGAGGGCAATCCGCTGGAAGTCTATGGCGATCCTTATACGACGCTGGATCTCTTCGGCTCTTTCAAGGCGAATGACCACGCCGTGCTGCGCTTTTCCGCCAACAATGTGACTGACATCAACTATGTGCCGCCCAACAGCACCTATGTCGCGCCGGGGCGCACCGTGCAGGCGTCTCTGACGCTCCGGTTCTGACACCGCCATCCGACGGTTACGGCTCTTGAGAACCGTCCTGGACAGCAAACTGACAGATTGATGGTTCTGCGCCTGGGCTCTTAGCCCCAGGCGGTCGCAAGATCCTCGATTTCGGAGGGCTTTCAGCCCCCGGAAGCCCTGGCCGGAAAGCCCTCCGGCCAGGGACAAAGTGCCCGTGCAACCGGGCAACAGCAGCAAACTCAAGGAGAATACCCATGGCTGCCATTATCGATCTTACCAGCGCGTCTTCCAACATGGTATCTTATCTGGCGAGCTGGTCGAACGGCTTCACTTCCAACTATGGGGCCTTCTGGAATGCCACGGACGGGATCGTCACCCAGCCGTCCAGCACTGCCACCTATGACCAGTGGGCTGCCGGCAGCGCGGGGTCGAACGGCATCGTTCTGGATGGCGACATGCAATACAGCCAGGGCAACCTGACCGGGGATGTGGACACAATCACGCTTGGCACAGGCTACAGCGAGTCCAGCGCCAGCGGGTTCTCCGTGACCTCCGAACTGGTGATCACCAACGACCCGAATTATGACACGTCAGGTGCCGGTGATCTTCTGGACTATGCCATTTATGGCCTGAGCGTACAGGGTTCCACCTCCTACCTTTACAGCTACCTGGCGGAAGTCGGGACGGTCATCAATGACACCGCTGCATCTGATGTTTTGACCGGCTTTGCCGGGGAAGACACGTTTGTGTTCTCAGGTGGGAACGACACCGTCGAAGCTGGGGGAACGGGCACCTCCGGATATCAGGATGGAACCGATACGCTGGACGTCTCTGCCTGGGGCGTAACATCCTTCGATGATCTGAGCGTCTATCAGGCTGGAACCGACACGCTCGTCGCCTATGCGGATGACACGTCTGTGAGCATTACTCTCGCCGACACGGATGCGTCCGTCATCGATGCTTCCGACTTCCTGTTTGCCTGATCGGGATCTCCCGTGACCATGGCAAACAGCCAGACTGAAATGCTGTCCCGGCGTGAAGCCGGGGCAGTGTTCCTGCCCCTGAAGCGGGCCGGCCTGGCCCTGTTCGCAGCCAGTGCCTTTTTGAACCTGCTTGCGCTGAACGGGCCGCTGTTCATGTTGCAGGTTTACGACCGGGTGCTTGCGAGCCGCAGTGTGCCGACCCTTGTTGCTTTGTGCGTGCTGGCCGGAATGCTCTACGGGTTTCAGGCGCTGCTGGATGGCTTGCGGGCCCGCCTGCTGCTGCGCCTCGGGGAAGGATTGGATACCCGTTTTTCCAGAACAGTGCTGTCCGCCATTGCGCGGCTGCCCCTGGCCGCCCGCGTTTCCGGCGATGGCCAGCAGCCTATGCGGGACCTTGACACCGTGCGCGCCTTCCTGTCCGGCCCGGGGCCCGGCGCGTTTTTGGATCTGCCCTGGGTGCCGCTGTATCTGGGCATCTGTTTCCTGTTGCATGTCTGGCTGGGCGTGACCGCTCTGGCCGGGGCCGTCCTGTTGTTCTCACTTACCCTGGCCGCAGATTTTGCCGTCCGCCGGCCCTCGCGCGTTGCTGTCGACAAGGGCATGGAGCGTGCTGCCGTTTCCGAAGCAGCCCGCCGGAATGCGGAGAGCATCCGAGCCATGGGGATGGAAGAGGCGGTCTATGACCGCTGGCAGGGCCATAACCGGTCCTATCTGGCCGCCAGCCGCAAAAGCGGCGACACCGGCGCCTCCATGAACGCGCTCGCCCGCGCCCTGCGTCAAGTGCTGCAATCCGCCATTCTGGCCGTGGGGGCCTGGCTGGTGATTGAACAGCAGGCCTCCGCCGGCGTAATGATTGCCGCCTCCGTGATGATGGGACGGGCAATGGCCCCGGTCGACACCGCAATTGCGCAATGGAAACACTTTGTTGGTGCCCGTCAGGGCTGGCAGCGCTTGAGAGGCATTTTACGGGACTTTGCACCCAAGGAGGAGGTGCTGAAGCTTCCGGCTCCGTGCCGCACCGTTCAGGTCGCTGATCTGGTGGTTGTCCCGCCTGGCGGCGGCGCACCGTGTCTGGCCAATGTCTCGTTCCGGCTGGAGGCAGGTGCCGCTCTTGGGGTGATTGGTCCGTCCGGCTGCGGCAAGACCTCGTTGGCCCGGGTGCTGACCGGGGTCTGGGCCCCGCCGCGCGGGGACGTGCGGATCGACGGCGCCTCCCTTGATCAATGGAACCCGGTGGACCTCGGCTGCCACATTGGGTATCTGCCCCAGTCTGCGGAGCTGTTTGAAGGCACGATCGCCGAGAATATCGCCCGGTTCCGGCCGGGCGCGCGGGATGAGGATATTGTCGAGGCCGCACAGGCCGCGCGCGCCCATGACTTCATCATCTCCCTTCCCAAGGGCTACCAGACGGGCATCGGCCTTGACGGAGCTGGGCTTTCAGGCGGTCAGAAACAGCGGATCGGTCTCGCCCGGGCGTTGTTCGGCAATCCCTTCCTGCTTGTGCTGGACGAGCCGAATGCCAATCTGGACGCGACCGGAGAAGAGGCTCTTCTGAAAGCCATCCAGCACCAGAAGGAGCGCAACGGCATTGCTGTGGTCATCGCCCACCGGCCTAGTGCCATGGCGGCTGTGGATCAGGTGCTGATCCTGGAGAATGGCCGGGTGAAAGCGCTCGGTCCCAAGGAGGAGGTTCTGGCCCAGGTGATGAAGAAACCGGGGGCTGTGCCAGCGCCGGTCAAAACGCCCTCATCCCACGGCGCGCAAATGCTCAATCCCTTGCGTGTGGTCGCGAGCAGTCCGCTGCCGCCTGAGATCCCCAAAGCTGCTGAACCTGGCAAGGAGACATCCGAATGAGTGATTTGAAACATCTCAACCGGTCCTTGCTGCGCCATGTCGGAGTGTGCGCCGTGCTCAGTTTCGGGCTTGGCGTGGGGCTTGTCTCCTGGGCCATGGGCAGCACGCTGGTCGGCGCGGTGGTTGCCGCAGGGTCTTTCGTGGTGGAAAGCCATGTGAAGGCGGTGCAGCACCCCACTGGCGGGGTGGTCGGCGAACTCTTGGTGCGCGAAGGACAGAATGTGCGTGCAGGCGATGTTGTTATCCGGCTGGATGGCACGGAGGCGCGTACCAACAATGCCATTGTGACCAACCGGCTGAACGAGTTGCGGGCCCAGCTGGCGCGCCTTGAGGCGGAGCGGGATGATCTGGGCATTTTGGTTTTTCCAGAGGATCTGGAGCGGCTTGCGCAGTCCGATCAGGAAACCGCCAAGGCCCTGCGCAGTGAACGCATTCTGTTTCATTTCCGCCGGGACTTGCGCACCAGTAAAAAAGAACAGCTGAAAGAGCGCATTTCCCAGTATGACTATGAAATTGAAGGATATCAGGCCCAGATTTCCGCCTTTGAGCAGGCGTTGAAAGTGCTGGATGACGAGCTGGCCTCCTTGCGGCCGCTCTATTCCCGCAAGCTGGTGTCCGTGCAGCGGCTGAGCGCGCTGGAGCGGGAGGCTGCGACTTTTGCAGGCGACCGGGGCGAGGCAATTGCTGCGGCCGCGCAGGCGGCCGGGCGGATCGCGGAAGCCAGGCTGCAGATCCTTCAGATCGATCAGGATTTCAAGGCCGAGGTCGGCCGCGAGCTGCGGTCCGCGCAGATGGAAACCGGCGAATTGCGCGAACGCAAACTGGCGACGGAAGACGAATTGCGGCGGATTGATATCCGCGCACCGCAGGATGGCGCTGTGCATCAGCTCGAGATCCACACGGTCGGTGGGGTGGCCCCCCCCGGTGAGAATCTGATGCTGATCGTGCCGAGGAATGACAGCCTGTCCCTTGATGTGCGGGTCAAGCCGGAGGATGTGGACCAGCTCCATCTGGGACAGACCGCCTTGGTGCGCCTGAGCGCCTTCAATCAACGCACGACGCCGGAACTCGACGGAACTGTTGAGCGAATTGCAGCCGACCTCAGCGAAGATCCGGTGACGGGCTTGTCCTTCTATCTGGTGCGCATCCATATCAGCGACAGTGAACGCAAGCGGCTCGCGGGGCTGGTGCTGGTGCCGGGCATGCCAGCGGAAGCGTTCATCCAGACCAGACAGCGCACCGCGCTCTCCTATCTCTTGAAGCCGCTCACCGATCAGTTCGAGCTGGCCTTACGCGAAGACTGACGGGTTGCAGGTTTGGTCTTCTGTCATCCTGACAGTGGACCTTCCTGGCCTGAGCGCTTGCGGTGGAAAAGCTTCAGCACCACCACAAAGAACACCGGTACCACGTAGATGCCGAGGAACGTGGCGCTGAGCATGCCGCCAAGCACGCCGATGCCCACCGCATTTTGGGAGGCGGACCCGGCACCTGTCGCCACGGCCAGGGGGAGAACGCCAAGAATGAAGGTGAGGGCGGTCATCAGGATCGGGCGCAGACGCAGGCGGGCCGCTTCTTTGGCCGCGTCCAGAAGACCGGCGCCGTGCTCCCAGCGTTCCTTGGCGAATTCGACAATCAAAATGGCGTTCCTGGCAGTCAGGCCAATGGTTATGAGCAGGCCGACCTTGAAATAGACGTCGTTCTCCTGACCGAACGACTGGGCGGCCACAAGGGAGCCGAGCACGCCGACAGGCACGGCCAGAAGCACTGCGAAGGGCACAGACCAACTTTCATAAAGGGCGGCCAGCGACAGGAAAACAGCTAAGGCCGACACCGCATAGAGCAGGCTGGCCTGGGAACCGGCCAGCCGTTCCTGATAGGAGAGACCCGACCAGGCGGCCGTATAGCCGCCGTCCAATTCTGCCACCAGCTCTTCCATGGCGTCCATGGCTGCCCCGGAGCTTGTGCTTTGGGCAGCTTCGCCCTGAATGGAGACTGCCGCCGTACCGTTGAAGCGCTTGAGAGAGGGCGGCCCTTGGGCCCAGCCGGTAGAGGCAATGGCGGAAAACGGCACCATTTCGTCCGAGCTATTGCGCGCATACCAGTGGTAGACGTCCTCGGTCTGCATGCGGTACGGGGCGTCGGCCTGCACATAGACCGGCTTGATCTCTCCGTTCAGGGTGAAGTCATTCACATAGGTGCCGGCAAAGGCAGTGCTGACAATGGCATTGGCATCGGAAATGTCGACACCGAGGGCGCCGGCCTTCTCATGGTCGATATTGATCCGCAGCTGGCTTTCCTGGGTGCGGGTGTTGCCCCGGACCTGGCCGACCCGGTCATCGGTGGTCGCGGCATCCGCCAGTTTGTTGGCCGCTTCTTCCAGGGCAGTGGTGCCGGTGTTGGACACGTCCTCCAGATACATCGTGAAGCCGCCGGAGCTCCCCAGACCCTGAATGGCGGGCGGGGTCAGAACAAACACCTCCGCATCGCGGATTTGGGCAAACTGCTGCATCGCCCGGCTGGCAATGGCCTGGGCGGATTGTTCCTTGCCGGGGCGGTCCTCAAAATCCTTCAGGCGGACAAAGGCCATGGCGGCGTTTTCGCCACTGCCACCAAAGCCAAAGCCAAGGGTTGTGAACACGCTTTTGACGTTGTCGTCGTTCTGCAGATAGTCCTCGACCATGTCGATCACCGCCTGGGTGCGAGCGGCATTGGCCCCTTCCGGCAAGGTGATCTGGGTCATTAGAACGCCCTGGTCTTCCACCGGGACAAAGGAGCTGGGCAGGTTTGTGAAAAGGCCATAGCCTCCGGCAAAGAGAGCGGCGGCCAGCGCGACGACACGAATGGGCCGGATGAGAAGCGCGCCGACGCCGCTGACATAGCCGCGTGTGACCCGCTCAAGGCCCCGGTTGAACCAATTGAACCATCTGGACGGCCTGGCATCGGTTTCATAGGTCAGGATCGTTGCACACAGGGCCGGGCTCAAGATGATTGCGACCAGGGTGGACAGCACGATGGCGGCGCCGATGGTCACGGCAAATTGCCGGTAGATCACGCCGACGGAGCCGGAAAAGAAAGCCATGGGCGTGACCACCGCGACCAGCACGGCGGAGGTGCCAATCAGGGCGCCTGTCACCTGCTGCATGGTTTTTTCCGTGGCCGCGCGCGGGCCCAAATGCTCTTCGGCCATGAGGCGGAAGACATTTTCCACCACCACGATGGCATCATCCACCAGTAGGCCGATGGCAAGCACCATCGCGAACATGGTCAGCATGTTGATCGAATAGCCAAGCATGGACAGGACCGCGAAGGTGCCCAGAAGCACCACCGGGATGGCAACCATGGGAACAAGCGTTGCCCGGATGTTCTGCAGGAACAGGTACAGCACCAGAAACACCAGCAGGATGGCTTCGGCGATGGTCTGCGCCACCTTCCAGATCGCCAGCTTTACAAACGGCGTGGTTTCATAGGAATAGGCGATCTCGACCCCGTCTGGCAGGGTGTTGGCCAGACGGTTCAGTTCCGCCCGCACCGCATTGGCGGTGGAAATGGCATTCGCGCCACTGGCCAGCTGCACACCGAACCCGGCCGCCGGCTTGCCGTTATAGGAGGACCGCTGGCCGTAGCTTTCCAGCCCGATTTCCACCCGGGCCACATCGCCAAGGCGCACGGTGGAGCCGTCCGTATTTGTCTTCAGGATGATCGCCTCGAACCCGGCGACGGTGCTGAGCTGGGTCTGCGAGACAATATTGGCCTTCAGCTGCTGGCCGCTGACAACCGGGGTGGAGCCGATGGACCCGGCCGAGACCTGCTGGTTCTGGGCCTGGATGGCCTCCACGAGATCGGCAGGCACCAGCTGAAATTTCTGCAGCGCCATAGGGTCCATCCAGACCCGCATGGCATAGCCTGCGCCGAAGGACTGCAGCGAACCGACACCGTCGACCCGTTCAATCCGTTCCTCGATGCGGCTTGAGACAATGTCGGAAAGCTGTTCGGAGCTGTAGGTGCCGTCGGTGGAGACGATGCTGCCGATCATCAGGATGCCGGACGGGGCGCGGGAGACGCGTACGCCGTCCTGCTGGACAGAGTCCGGCAGTTGGGCTTCGACCCGCGCCAGCTTGTTCTGCACTTGCACCTGCGCCAGTTCCGGGTCGGTGTCGTTGTCGAAGGTCAGCGAAATGGAAGACGACCCGGTGCTGGATGTCGATTCCATATAAAGCAGACCGTCAAGACCGGTCATCGCACCTTCAATGATCGTGGTGACAGAGTTTTCGACCGCCTTGGCGGTGGCGCCGGAATAGGTGGCGTCGATGCGCACCGTGACCGGAGCGATATCCGGATATTGGGAGATCGTGAGGGTGTAAACAGCCCCGGCGCCGCACAGCGAGGTTGCGATGGCCAGGACAAGGGCAAAGATCGGCCGGGCAATGAAAAACGAGGCCAGGCTTTTCGGCTGTTCGCCGTGTTGCGGTGGCAAGGAGGAGGTATTGGTCATTTTGCAGCCGCCTCGCCGGTTGTTTCAAGGCTTTGGGGAACCACGCCGGACGCGTTGATGGTTACATCGACGGGAATGACATCGGCCCCGGCGGAGAACTTCTGGAAGCCGTCCACGATCAGTCGGTCTCCCTCCGAAAGGTCTTGGGTGACAACCCAGTCATTGTCCTTGGAACTGATCGTCGTGAGGGTCCGGGCCTCTGCCTTGTTGTCTGCGGTGACGACATAGGCGGTTGCAGTGCCATTCGGCGCGCGGGTCACGGCACGCTGGGGCACGAGAAAGGCCTTGGGGGTGACGCCAAGATCAACGTCAGCCCGCACGAAGGTGCCTGGCAGCAGCACAAAATCCGGATTGCCGATGGTGGCGCGCAAGGTGAAGGTGCCTGTGGTCTTGCTGACGGTGCGTTCCGTCAGGGACAGTTCGCCGGTGACCGGATAACGGGTGCCGTCCTCAAGGGTCAGCTTCACCTTGGGCGGGCCATCTCGAGTCGGGTTCAGCATGCCTGCTTCGAACGCGGAGCGAATCCGCAGCAGATTTGCACTGGAATCAACAAGGTTCACATAGACCGGATTGATCTGGCGGATGGTGGCCAGCGCGTCGGTCTGATTGGCGGTGACCAGTGAGCCGACGCTTACCGAGGCCGGGCCGATCAGGCCTGAGATCGGCGCCTTGATTGTGGCGTTGGCCAGATTGATCTCGGCTGCTTCCAGCTCAGCCTGCGCGGAAGCCAGGTCGGCTTCGGCCTCTAGCACCGCCGTGCGTTTTTCCTCCAAAGTCTGCTGGCTGGCATTGTTGGTGCCGGTCAGTTTTTCGGTGCGTTTCAGGGTTGACCGGGCACCGGTCAAGGTGGCCTGAGCCTTGCTCACGGCGGCAGCGGAGGCGTTTTTCTCGGCCCTGAATGTGGCATCATCGAGGGCAAACAGCGGCTCGCCTTCCGTGACCTGTCCGCCTTCCTTGAACAGGATTTTGCGCACCAGGCCGTCGACCTGGGGCCGGATTTCCGCTGTGGCCAAGGGGCTCACCCGGCCGGGCAGCTGCACAGAGCGCGGCACGTCCTGGCTTTCAAGGGTAATGACGCCGACCTCGACCGGGCCGCGCTGGCGTGATTGCCCGGGCGGGTGGTCCTGCTGCTCGTTGCAGGCGGCAAGGGCAAGAAGGCTGAGCAGGGCGAGCGCAAGGCCTGTACCAGAGCGCGCAGGTCTTGCCCGCGAACATGCGTCAGAACAAGGCGTGAGCGCCTGTCCCTGTCTTTGCTTGAATTGGAAAGGCTCTGGGGTCAGGGACAATTTGGTCATGGCGGCTTCTGAATGAACAGTCCCGGCATTGGGACGGGGAACGGGCAGGTCGAGCGTATCGCGCTCATCCGCAGGCAAGGTGTTTTGCCTTTGCGTTGAAAACTCCGACTTCAGACAGCGAAAGACAAGTCCAATTGAGGCAATGCGCCGGAACTGCGCAAACGGAAAGCACAGGCCCGGAACGCATATGCCATCCAAGCCACGCCGCGTTCTATAAGCCGCCATCAATGATTAGGCTATTTACAAAATGTCTGAAAATGTAACGGAATGTGTCCGCAAGTGATGAATGGCTCATTGGCTCAAAGGGGCGGATGGTCGAAAGGTTCAAAAGGAGGAGGTCTTTACGCCTCCTACCGGTCAAACGGTTCGCCGAGGGAGGCGACGCCGTTGAGTTTCAGGAGGCGTTTGTTGGCAGAGATGAACCCAAGCACGACGATTGTCACCAGATAGGGCAGGCTGGAGAGAAGCTGGGAGGGCAGTTCCACGCCGCTGGCCTGGGCGGCCAGGCTGCTGAGGGAGACGGCGCCGAACAGGCACGCGCCCAGAAAGATCCGCCCGGTGAGCCAGGTGCCGAACACGACTAGGGCAATGGCGATCCAGCCCCGGCCTGCGATCATGCCATCGGCCCAGAGCGGCGTGGCAACCACAGCGGCATAAGCACCAGCAAACCCGGCCATGACGCCGCCAAAGGCAACGGCCAGCACCCGGATGCGCAGGACGGAATAGCCGATTGAGTGGGCGGCCTTCGGGTTTTCGCCGACCGCGCGCAACACAAGGCCGATTTTGGAAAAACGGAAGCCAAGTCCGATGGCAAGCGTTCCGGCAAGGGAGATCCAGACCACGATATCCTGGGAAAACAGACCCCCGATCACGGGAAGATCCGACAGGCCGGGTACGGAGAGCGCGGGAAGGCCGCTGACAGTCATGCTTTCATAGGTTTTGCCGAAGAGGGCTGAGAGGCCCTGGCCCAGAATGCCGATGGCAAGGCCTGCGGCCACCTGGTTGGCGCGCAAGCCCAGCGTGACAAAGGCAAAGATCAGGGAGAGCAGCATGCTTGCGCTTCCGGCCGCCAGAAAGGCGGCAAAATGGCCACCGCCGCTGAAAACGACGATAAAGGCAATTGCGGCGCCCAAGGCCATCATGCCTTCCACGCCGAGGTTCAAAACGCCCGAGCGCTCGGCTACAAGCTCTCCAAGGGCGGCGAGCAGGAACGGCATGGCGGCGGACAGCATGCCTGCCAGAATGAACTCAACCGCGCTCATGACCGGCTCCCAAAAGCTGGCTGTGCCCATTCAAGCCGGTAGCGGGCAAAACAGAAGGTCATCAGGTAGGCCAGGAGCAGACTGCCCTGAAACACCCGGACGGCGGCCACTGGAAGATCGGCGGACACCATGGCGTTGTCGCCGCCAATCGACAGGGCTGCCATCACGAGAGACGAGACCATGATGCCGATCGGATGCAGCCCGCCGAGATAGGCCACGATGATCGCCGCATAGCCGTAACCGCTGGAGACGGAGCGTTGCAGCTGTCCCAGCGGGCCGGCCACTTCCGCCGCGCCCGCAAGGCCTGCTGCCAGCCCGCCGATCAGGAGTGAGAGCCAGATGGCGCCGCTTTGGGAAAACCCGGCATAGGCCGCCGCGCGGGGCGCCAGACCGCCCACTTCCAGCTTGTAGCCCTTCAGACTACGCTGCATGAAGACAAAGGCGGCAAGCGAGGCGATCACCGCCAGGATCAGGCTGATATTGACCCGGGTTCCGGGCAGGAGAACCGGCAGCATGGCGTCATACTGAAACATGACCGTTTGGGGAAAGTTGAACCCATGGGGGTCTTTCCAGGGACCGAGCAGCAGATAGTTCAGCACCTGGGCGGCGACGAGGCTCAGCATCAGGGACACCAGAATTTCATTGGCGTTGAACCGCACCCGCCACAGGGCTGTGATCCCGGCCCAGAGCGCGCCACCAAGGGCCCCCAGGCAGAGCATCAGGGGCCAGACCCAAAAGCCGGTGGCAGCCGGATACCAGACCGGAATCGTGGACGCGAACACGGCCCCCATGATGAACTGGCCTTCTGCGCCGATATTGAAAACCTTGGCCCGGAAGCCTATGGCCAGGCCCTGCGCGATCAGCAGGAGCGGGGCGGTTTTCAAAAGAACCTCGGAGAAGGAATACCAGGAGACGAAGGGCTCCAGCAGCATGGCGTAAAAGACGGCGGCAGGGTCCTTCCCCAGAGCCAGATAGAGCGCGAGATTGGCAAGCGTGGCGGCCAGAAGGGCAATGACGGGTGCGAGCACCACCATCTTGAAGGACGCATGCTCCCGGCGCACCAGCCGGGGGACAGGCAGGACCGGGCGGCTCATTCGGGCTGGCCCTCTTCAGCACCGGCTGCTCCGATCATGTAGCGGCCGATATCTTCCGGCTGGATGTCTTGCGTGCGCAGGGGCGGGCTCAGGCGGCCTGCGGTGAGCACGTGGATCTGGTCGCACAGTTCAAACAATTCTTCGATCTCTTCGGATATGACCAGGATGGCAACGCCCTGATTGCGCAGGCCGATCAGTCTTTGGCGAATGTCCGCCGCCGCACCGATATCCACCCCCCAGGTCGGCTGGGAGACAAACAGCAGATCCGGTGCGAGCATGATCTCCCGGCCCATGATGAATTTCTGCAGGTTGCCGCCGGACAGGGAGCCGGCTTCGGCCTCCGGGCCCGGAGTGCGCACATTGAAATCGGAGATGCAGCTGCGGGTGAAGGCCAGGGCTTTGTTCTTGTCGATCAGAAGCGTCCGGGAAAGCCCCTGGGCATGGGCGGTCAGAAGACTGTTGCGAGTGAGGGAGAGTTCGGGCACGGCGCCGCGTCCCAGACGCTCTTCAGGTACAAAGGCAAAGCCCAGTTTGCGCCGTGCGCTGGCGCCCAGATGGCCAACGGGACGGCCCATCATGAAAATGGCATCGGCAGATGGATCGGGCAGCACGGTTTCCCCGGAGATCAGCGCGGACAATTCGCTCTGGCCATTGCCGGAAATGCCTGCAATGCCGATGATCTGTCCGGCCCGCACGCTCAGGTCAATCTTGTCCAGAGGAACGGCAAACGGATCATCGCCTTGATGAGACAAGCCGATCAGTTCGAGCCGCTTTTCACCTTGCTCGCGCGCGGCCAGCGGGTCGAGCTCCGGCATCTCCCGGCCAATCATCATCCGGGCAAGTTCGTGGGCGGAATGTTCGCGTGGATCAACATGGCCGGTCACTTTACCGCCGCGCAAAATGGTGGCCTTGCCGCAAATGGCCCGGATTTCTTCCAGTTTGTGGGAGATGAATAAAATGGACACACCGCTGCCGCGCAAGCGCCGCAGCGTTTCAAAGAGCTTGTCAACCGATTGCGGTGGCAGCACGGAAGTGGGTTCATCCAGGATCAGCAGCTCCGGATCGGCCATCAGGCAGCGGATGATTTCCACCCGTTGCCGTTCGCCCACAGAAAGCGCATGCACATAGGCCAAGGGATCGACTTCAAGGCCGAATTGGTCCCCCAGTGCGGTGATGCGCGCAATCAGGTCCTTTTTCCGGCCCTTGACCACCAGCGACACGTTTTCGGCGACGGTCAGGGTCTCAAACAGGGAAAAATGCTGGAACACCATGCCGATTCCCCTGCGCCTTGCCATCGCCGGGGAGGTCAGGCGCAAGGGGGTGTCTTTCCAAAGCACCTCGCCGCTGTCGGGCACCTCCACTCCATAGATCAGCTTCATCAGGGTGGACTTGCCTGCCCCGTTTTCACCCAGGATCGCATGGATGGACTGGGGGGCCACGTCCAGGTCGATACCCTGGTTGGCATGGACCTGTCCGTAGCTCTTCGAAATCCCGCGTAAAGACAGGAGAGAGGTGCTCATGGGTTATTTCGGCAGCGGGGTCGTGATGCCCTTCACGTGCCAGTCCATGGAAACGATATCCGCCGTTTCCAGGGTCTTGCCATCTGGAACCGCCACGCTGCCATCGGCTTTGGTGATCGGTCCCGTGAAGGGTGAGAAGCTGCCGCTGCTGATCTTCTTTTCCGTCTCCTGAATGCGGGCCATCGTGTCAGCGGGAATGTCCGGGTTCCAGTCGATGGTCTTGACCACGTCATCTGCGACCCCGAGGAAGGCGCTGGCGCCCTCGAACGTGCCGTTGAGATGAGCGTCAACCTGGGCCTTGAAATAGGGGGACCAGTCGGTTTCCACACAGCCGAGATAGGATTTCGGCGCGTATTTTTTCATCGAGGAGTTCAGGTTGAACACATAAACGCCGGCGTCCTCACAGGCCGAGATGACCGAAGGTGTGTCCTGTGCGTTGGAGAAGATCACGTCGCAGTCCTGCGCCATCAGGGCTTTGGCGGCATTCTGCTCCTGGGCCGGATCGAACCAGGAATTCACCCAGACGATCGAGACTTCGATATCTGGATTGACCGCCTGTGCGCCCAGGGCGAATGCGTTCAACGAGGTGATCAGTTCGGGAATGGCGAAGGCGGACACCGAGCCGAGTTTGCCGGTTTTGGACAGAGCGGCTGCAGCCATGCCCATCAGATACGTGCCCTGGTAGTAGCGTGCCGCGAAGGGGGAAAAGTTCGGGGCCACCTTGAAGCCGGAGGCGTGAAGAACGGAAATGTCCGGGCGGCGGCGGGCCAGCTGCAAGGCGCCGTTCTGGTAGCCGAAGGAGCCTGCGACCAGGAACTTGTTGCCGTCGGCGACGGTCTTGTTCATGATCCGGTCCGCGTCCGGACCTTCCTGTATGTTCTCCAGAACGGTGATCTTGACGGCGTCGCCATAGGCTTCCTTGATCGGGTCCAGGCCGATTTTCAGCGCGTGGCCCCAGCCCACATCCCCGACCGGGGACGGGATAACCAGGCTGATGCCCAAGGGCTCTGCGGCCAGGGCAGCCCGCCCGCCGATGGTCGTGGCGAGGCCGGTCATGGCGGCCCCTTTCAGCAATGTCCGTCGTGTTACGTTCAAAGTCATATTTCGTCCCCTCATCAGGTTAGTGTGGCGCCGTTCGGGGCGCTCTGTGCTCTGGCAGTTTGATGGTCGTTGGCCTGGCCAGCGGGGCCAGGCGGCGGTTCAAAACATCAAGGATCGGGTTTGAGTTCATGGAGCCGGTGAATGCCCGGCATTTCAATAAAGCCGGGCAGGCTGCGAATGGCCCTCAGCCACCGGCGGATGGCCGGGTAGGGCTCCAGATCCACATTGCCGTCCGGGGCAAGGGCAACATGGGCAAAGCAGGCAATGTCGGCGATCGTGGCGTTTGGCCCGGCCAGAAAGCCATTCCCGCCCAGGTCCTGTTCCACAAGACCGGCTTCCAGTTCCCTAAGGGCAGTCCGGCCAGCCAATTGCAGGGCGGCGACATCGCCTGGATACAGCAGCATCTGGCACAGCCTTGCGCCGCCGAGATTGTCCGACAGCCGCTTGGAAAAGCCCAGCCATTGCTGCACCCGGGCGGCGCTGTCTGGCGCCGTCCGGCCGAGCCAGTCTTCGGCCGCTTTTTCGGCAATATAGACCAGCATCGCAGCGGGCTCACTCAGCACAAGGTCCCCATCTTCCAGGACCGGCAGGCTGCCTGCCGGGTTCAGGCGCAAAAGCTCCGGTCCGAGATGTTCCTTGCCGGGATGAAAATCGACCGGGCGCAGAGCAAGCTCTGTCTGGCTGAGGGCGGCAAACAGGCGGACCGTGTAGCAGTCGGGGGAGAGGATATAATCATAGAGCTTCATTGGGCGACCAGCTGTGCTCCATAGGTGAAGCCGTGCCATTTCAGCCAGCGGCGGTAGGCGACCGAGGTCAGGTCCGCGCGGGTGGGGATTTCCTTGCCCGGATCAAGCGGCAGGCGGCTCGGGATCTGGTTTTCCAGAATGGAACGGTCCTGCAGAAAGATCATCTGCTGGAAGTGAATGAGATCTGTCAGGTCGCTGTCATCGTCAAACAAAGCCATCCAGGGCCAGACATCGCACAGCTCTTCCGTCAGCGGCTGGACGAACAGGGCGATCACATCCCACTCTCCCGGCCGGGGCGGGCAGGTCTTGTAAAGGATGGAGCAGGTGGGCGCAGGAACCCGGTACATGTATTCGGTGGTGATGCCGCCTTCGGCGGATTTGGCCGCCTGGGGCTGGAAGAACTTCACCTGTGTTGCCCAGACCTCGTCACTCTCTTCCCGGATCTCGACCGTATAGTCCTCAACCTCCGTATGAGGTTCTGCGCCCAGAATGTCGGTATGGACAAACGGGAAATGGGCAATGTCCAGAAAGTTCTCGACCGCCCGCAAGGGCGAGCAGCGCACGCGGACCACCCCGACATCCACAAGGCGGCGGCCGGGCTGGTCCGCTTCTTCAATCTCGAACAAATCTTTTTCCGGGGCCCCAAGGGACGTCCAGACATGGCCAAACCGAAGTCTGACCGGCAGCACGCGGCCCTCTGCGGTTGTCACGGCCGGTATGCCGGTCTCTGATCCGGCCACCGTGATGGGTGTTCCCATCAGCAGTGTCTCCCGGCTGTCCTGCGTCACCTCGGTGGCGATCGCGACCGGGTACCATTGATCGATCATCGGATTTAAGCTCATGCCGCAGCTTCCTTGCCGCTTGCGCGCGGTTCGGCCGCGCGGCGCAGGTCTTCCAGGGCGCGGGAAATCGCAATCTTCGCGGAGGGGGCGAGCGCGCGCGCCGTCAGCGCATGCAGGAGTGTTTGGCCGGTTTGAAGGCGCGTTGCGAGTAAAAGAACCTGTGTTCCGGCAAGGACACATTCCACGGCGCCGCTCGGCAAAAGGCTGCCCTCGCTGGCGGCCGCAATATCCTCTGGCGCTGCCTCGAAGGTCATGCTGCGCAAAGGCGTCCAGTCTTCAAACCGGGGCGGGGCTGCGCCCTGCACCTGCACCGCAGCCCAGATCACGCCGTCCGCCTCTGTCACGCTATAGGTGTCCACTTTGATGGCGGCCGGGGGCTCAAGTTCCGGATGGGCCGGGATTTTCAGGCAGGCACCGCTCTGGGCGTAGCTCCAGCCATGGTAGATACAGGACAAGGCTTCGCCGCGCACAAACCCATGGGACAGGCGCATGCCGCGATGGGGGCAGCGGTCATTGCAAAGGGACAGGGCGCCAGACGCACTGCGCCAAAGGGCAAAGCGGCCCTCCGGCAAAAAGGCTGGTATAACCGTTGCCGGAGGCAGGTCTTTGGAAAGGGCCACCGGGGCCCAGCCACAAGCGGACTTTGGAAACATTGCCTGGACTTCTGTTCGCGTTCAGCCTCTCATCCCGCTCTGGAGCGGGCGCGCCAAGAGGGTGGTTCTATCACCTAGAATGCATAAAAAAGTCTCACTTGCAATCATGACTAAAATCTAAGCAGTTCATTTTGTGCACGTCTGGAGTGTTGTTTCGGAAGACGGCTGGCCCGTCCGGCCTGTGCGCTGCAGCAATGTGCCGGAGTTTACGGGGCGCGCATAGGATGTTGTGCGAAGGCGGACGGATTTGAGAACTGCAACTTCCGGGTGTTTTGACGGGCGTGGCAGCCTGTCAGAAAATTACACGCCGCCTTGCTACGCCGCCCGGCCGGCCGTGTTGGACTGGCGTTGAATGGTCTCGACCCAGATGTCAATCGGGCCTAGCAGGCAGCCCATTTCCATGGCGTCGATCAGTTCTGCAGGGCCGGTCAAATCCACCTCGATCCGGTCCGCATCCGCATGGCGGATGGTCTCGGCAAGCCCCAGTTTGCGCGCATGCTGACGGATCCAGGGCACAAAGCTGGTGCCTTTCAAGTCTCCGTGGATGACCATGGTCTCCTGGCCCATTGGGATCTGGTCCTGTCTGTTGCCTGACGCGTGCTCGTCAAGAGCCGCCCCATGTGTTGTGGCTCTGAAGAGCAGAAAAGTAAATACCTTGCAACATGAGGCCGTTTCCATTTGGGAGACTGGCGCCCTTCAGAACTCATTGCACCTGTGGTCCTCGGCCGGGGGTTTTGATCAAGAGGAATGGTGTGGTAGAATTTGCTAAGTTAAAAAGAGTGTCTCATTGATAATATTTACAATTATCCATCGTATTTCTAGATTTAGATTTTTTATGACTGAATAAATTCGAATGAATATTCCGTGTTTTGGCCTGCTGGCGTCTGTATTAATTATCCGTTTTTAAATATTTTAACCAACGCTTCCTTCAAAGCATTTGATGAGGGATGACAATGCTGAATAAAGCATTCGGGCTGGGTGGTGTTCAGGCATTCCGGGGGCACTCGATCGGAACAAAGATCGGTCTGGCGATGGCTGTTCTGGCCCTGCTGGTGGTTGCCAATGCCACAATTGGTGTACGCGGGATCAGTTCCATTGAAACGACCCTGCAGCAAACGTCCGTGGCAACAGATGTCCTGGTCAAGGTCAATACAGCCAGCGGCGATGTGTCCGAATTCATCCTTGCCAAGGACCCGCAAAAACTGATCGGCGCTGCCGCCAGTCTGGATGCAGCGGTCGAGCGCCTGTCGCAACCCGGATCTGGCGGGTCTGCCATCAACGCGCAGATCGTTTCTGAAATTCAATCCATGGCAGCCTCTATCGGTCGGCTGGAAGCTTCCCAACAGAAAGTTGAAGAGGCGTCTGCCCGGTTTGTCGAGATCGCCGACGCGCTGGGCGCGCTGGCGGCCCAGGCGGAGAAGGCTGGCGTCAAGGTGACGGACACGGCCGAGCGGGAAGCCGGTTATGTGTTTTTGAGCATCGACCGGGTGCGGCAGGTGGTTTCTGCGGCCAGCAATGTCCGGGCAGCCGGTCAGGAGATCAAGCAGATCCTGACCGACGCAGGCGTGTCCCCAGAAGCGGTGCTGCCGCAGCTGCGACAGAGTGTTGAAACGGCCAAACCAGCCATGAAGACGGTGGTTGATCTTGGCGGCAGCCCGGCATCCCAAAAAACGGTTCATACCCTGTCGAAGACCTTTGCCGGGCTGGAAAAGTCCCTTGCCGAAGGGGCTGACAGACCCGGCAGGGCTGCGTTGCTGGCCGCTGCCGGTACGCTCGTGACCCAGTCTGCGGAGCTGAATGATCTGCTTGCGCAGGAAGCTGCTGCAGAGCTGGAGGCGAAAAAGGAAACTGACAACGCCCGCTCGAAAGCCCGGGTGAAAGGCGGCATGCTGCGGAATTTCGCCGGTCTTATCCAGCAGGCCGTTTCCAGCGCCGACCGGTTCCGCCTGTCCCCGTCCGATGAACTGGCCGGAACAGTATCGAAGCACCTGGAAAAGGCCTCCGGCTTTGCCAAGATCCTCGGCAAAATGGGCGAGGAAGCGCTGTCGCAGAAACTGGTGCTTCTGGAGGGCGCCTTTGCCGCTGTGGTTGAGGCCAGGGGCCGGTTTGACGCGCATACCAAGGAGACGATCGCGACCTCGCGCGACACGGCCTGTCTGGTTGAGCAATACACGGTGGATGCACAGGAATTGGTGCAGGCTGAGAGTGAACAGAGCATTGTTTTGATGCTGGTGGCTGGTGCCGCGGCACTTTTGGCAACACTTGCGGGCTGTTTTGTTCTGGTGAAGCTGATTGTGCAGCCGGTTATCCGTATCACGGCGTCCATGCTGCGCCTGTCGGAGGGGGATACGGGCGTGGTCATCGAGCAGACCGCGCGGCGGGACGAAATCGGCGAGATGCTGCGCTCGGTCCTGATCTTCAAGGACAATGCGATTGAGCGGGAACGGCTGGAACAGGAGCGCAGGCAAGAGCAGGCGGCCCAGCAGCAGCGGCAGGACCGGATCGAACGCCTGATCGAAGATTTCCGCGGGTCGAGTGCAGAGCTGCTCTCTGCGGTCGGCACGACGGCCGGGGACCTGGATACCACCGCCAAATCGTTGACCGGTATTGCAAAACAGACCTCCGGCCGGGCCGATGAGACCCAGGCGTCCTCCTCGGAAGTCAGCCAGAATGTGCAGGCGGTGGCGTCGGCGGCGGAGGAACTGTCCGCCTCGATTGCCGAGATTTCCGGTCAGGTGACCCGGACCACGGAAGTGGTTGCCCGCGCCAGCGAACGCACCCAGGTGACCAACAAAAAAATCGAAGGTCTTGAGACATCGGCGAGCCGGATCGGGGAAGTGGTCAGCCTGATCCAGGCCATCGCTGAACAGACCAACCTTCTGGCTCTGAACGCCACCATCGAGGCGGCCCGCGCAGGCGAGGCCGGCAAGGGCTTTGCAGTCGTCGCAGCCGAAGTGAAGGAACTGGCCACTCAGACTTCCAAAGCAACAGAGGAAATCTCCGCCCAGATCACCGAGATCCAGTCTTCCACCGGCGAAACCGTCATGGCCATTGCTGCGATTACGGAAATCATGGAGGAGATCAATTCCTATACGGACTCCATTGCCGCCTCGGTCGCGGAGCAGGGCGGGGCCACCAGCGAAATTTCCCAGAACGCGGGACAGGCCGCCCATGGCACGGCCGATGTCCTCGGCAATATGGAAAGCCTGGCGGATTCCGTAAATTCGACCGTGACCTCGGCAGACTATGTCCTTTCAGCTTCCGAAGCCCTCAACACGCGCACCGAAACACTGGCCCACAAGGTGGAGCTGTTCCTGAAAGAGGTGGCGGCTGCCTGATCCCGAAAACCTTGTTGATGCGATGCGGGCAGGGCCGGATGCCTGCCCAGCCCCATTTGATTGGTCCAGCTTGTCAGTGAAGTCTTTGCCGAACTCCCCTGCGACGTGGGTCGGCGCAAGGTTATGCTGCAACTGGCGGCCAAACTGGCCGAACCCCTTGGCGGTTCCATTGACATCGATACCCTGAGCCCGTCCGGCCTCATTGTCCTGATCGTTTCCCAGCCAAAGCGGGTTTGAAGAGCCGGATGGCTTTTTTTCCCCGCGCGGTACGCCTATATGTTTGTCTGCGAAGAGAAGACCTTGCAGATCAAACTGCTGGGGTTTTCAGGAAACGGCCCTATATCAGTGTCGTCTGAAGCCGGTTTCCAGAGCGGCTGTGCAGGGATGTCTTTTGGCATAACCGGAAGAGGCACAGGCCGTTTGATCTGGGACTGGAAGATCCGATCTAGGAGGAGCCGTTTTCCGAGTCAGCCAGCGGGCTGAAGCGGGCGCCACTCGGGCCGCGGCTTAGGGGGGGACGGAGGACAGGAAGACATCAAGGTCGGCCCGCCCGGGAGGAGGCGGACCTTAATGGGCGCAAATCGCGGTCACGCTGTTTGTGCAAAGAACAGGACGTCCCGGAATGACAAACTCCAAGCACATCGTTGTTGTCGGTGGTGGTTTTGGCGGCCTCAAGGCTGTTCATGACCTTGCAGGCTCCGGTGCCCGGATCACGTTGATCGATCAGCGGAACCACCATCTCTTTCAGCCGTTGCTCTATCAGGCGGCGACAACCATTCTCCCGGTTTCTGAAATCGCCTGGCCCTTGCGCAGGCTTTTGAAGCGCAGAAAGGACGTGACCACGCTGCTGACGCGCGTCAGTGGCGTCGACACCAGCACCAAGCGGGTGTTTCTGGAGCAGGGGGAGCCGATCTCCTATGACACGCTTATTCTGGCTACAGGAGCCAGGCATTCCTATTTCGGCCATGACAACTGGGAGCCCTATGCGCCGGGCCTGAAGACCCTGGAAGATGCGACCAACATCCGCCGTAGGGTGCTGTCAGCCTTTGAGGCGGCTGAAAATGCCACCGATGCGGCAGAGCGTCAGGCTCAGATGACCTTTGCAGTGATTGGCGCTGGACCGACGGGGGTTGAGCTGGCCGGGGTGATCGGCGAGCTGGCTCAAAGGGTTCTGCCGAACGAGTTCCGCAACATTGATACGCACCAGGCGCGGGTCCTGCTGGTGGAAGGGGGCCCCAAAGTGCTGCCGGCCTTCCCGGACAGCCTGTCCGGCTATGCCCGCAACGCGCTGAACAAGCTGGGTGTGGAGGTGCTGACCGGGCAGCCGGTGACCTCGTGCTCGGGTAACGGCATTGCGCTTGGGGAGACGGAGATCCCGTCCCGCACGATTATCTGGGCCGCCGGGGTGCAGGCCTCGGACGCGGCCCGCTGGCTGGGCGTGCCTGGCGACCGGGCTGGCCGGGTTCTGGTGGAGCCGGATCTGAGCGTCAGCGCCCATCCGGATGTGTTTGTTATTGGTGACACGGCGGCGGTCATGACGGCTGAAGGCAAGCCCGTGCCCGGCATAGCGCCGGCTGCCAAGCAGATGGGCGCTTATGTGGCCAGGGTGATCAAGGCCCGCCTGTCAGGCAAACCCGCGCCCAAGCCGTTCCGCTACCGGCATAACGGCAACCTTGCCACGGTTGGCCGCAGCGCGGCCGTGGTCGATTTTGGCAAGATCCGCCTCAAGGGTGCCCTCGCCTGGTGGTTTTGGGGCGTGACCCACATCTACTTCCTGATCGGCACACGCAGCCGGGTCACCGTCGCCTGGAGCTGGCTGTGGTCCTATGTGACCGGCCACAACAGCGCCCGGCTGATTACAACGCCGGAACTGACACAGCAGGCCCACAAGAAAGCCGCCTGATACAGGCGCTGGATTGCCCATAGGCCCCGGGCGCCATAGGCACCGGGGTGGCATCGGGTCACCAGGAACTCGCGTTTCATGCAAAGGAAAGGGGGGGGGCTGCAACCAGCCGAGTATGTATAGAAATCTATCTACATGACTGTCTTGAGCATTAATTCCTATTTTTATTTGAGATTATTGGTAATAATTATTATATGAATTGACAATTATATTTAAGATTGTAGTATTAATGAATATTTGATCTATTTAAGTCAGGTTTTTGAGGTGGTTTCCTTTGGGTTTTTGTCCGAAGCGGAAACCTTTGTCCAGGCATGGTCGCCACTCAGGAACAGAGAGACGAGATGCTCACACTCAATCGCTTGCTGCTTATTTCTGTCATCATTCCAGCCCTCATTGCGATGATGTTCGGTGTTTACATGACCGTACAGTCTGCTGGCAGGATTCAAGACATCAAGGCCGCGAGCACCGTCAAGGATGTCGGTAATGCGGGGGCGGCGCTGGCACAGGCGCTGCCGGCAGAAGGATTTGCCCAGGCCGAGCCTGGCTCACCGCAACGCGACACGATCCGGGGGGCAACCGATAAGGCTTACCAGAATTTGCTGAGCGCTTATGACAGGCTGTCCATCGCCGATCCTGGTCTGTCAGAGTTGAGAACGCAGATTGAGGCGGCCAGGCCCATGCTGGCTGAATACCGCAGGCTGGAAGATGCGGACGCGCTGCTGCCGGGGGCCGGTGTGAAATACATGCAGCCGATTGCAGCTCTCGCGATTGAGGTGACCCAAAGGGGGGGCTTCGGTGATCGGCGTGACGGAAATGTCGAAGAGCCTGCATGCGTATTATGCTGCCATGCAGTTGAATGATGGCGTGCTGATCGAAACGGCTTCGCTCGACTATCTCAAACCCGATGCCCAGATCCCGGCCCGTATCCTGACGTTGAACAAGATGGGGGTGGGCCTTCAAACCGTCTTTGCAGCGCCTGTCGTGAACCTGGCTGCGGCCGATGTGACGCGGGACGTCAAGGCGTTCCTGTCCGGTCCGGATGAGGCGAAGCTGGCAGAGCTGCGGGCCAAGGCGAACGATCCTGCGGGCCACGTCGTGACGCAGGCGGACATTGCCGCCTGGAAACAGGCTATCAAGAGCAAGGGCGCGCTGGCATTTGACGTGATTGGCCGGATCATGACAGGGACCGAGGATACGTATCAAACCCTCCTGAAACAGGCTGAAGGCGCTTTTTATCTCTACCTGCTGCTGACGGTTGCAGCGCTGGGCTGCACGGGGCTGTGTTCCTAGTTTGCAGCGAGGCGCCTGACTTCCTTGATCCGCGAGATCACGTACAGTTTCAATGAGCTTGAGGAAGACCATCTGGATACAGAGATTGCCAACACGCACCGTCCGGATGCGATTGGCAATCTGGCCCGCTCTGCGGAAGCCCTGCGTGCCAAACTTCTGGAGCGCCGGGCGCTGGAAGAAGAGGCACAGACCCGGGATGCCCGGGCCGCTGTCGAGCGCCGGTCGATGATGGACAGCCTTGCCAATGATTTCCAGGCCAGCATGGGCGGCATTGTCTCAAGCGTTTCGGACGCGGCAGCAGAGCTGGAAACGGCGGCATCTCAGCTGACGGTGATTTCCGAGGATGTGGCTACGGAAGCGGAGGCTGTGTCCAAGGCGGCCGATGACGCCGGAAATAATGTCTCCTCCGTGGCCAGTGCGTCAGAAGAACTCTCCAGCTCGGTCCGGGAAATTTCAAGACTTGTCGACCATTCGACCGCAACGTCGCGGGCCGGGGTGCAGTCGGCCACTCATACGGCCGATATCGTGAATGAGCTGAGTGCCTCAACGAACAAGATCGGTGATATCGTGGAACTCATCTCGGGCATTGCGGAACAGACGAACCTTTTGGCCTTGAACGCAACAATCGAGGCTGCGCGCGCCGGGGAGGCGGGCAAGGGTTTTTCCGTCGTTGCAGCCGAGGTGAAGGAGCTTGCAAACCAGACCTCCAAGGCAACGGAGGAGATTTCTGCGCAGATCGGCGAAATTCAAAGGAAAACGGAAAGCGCCGTCGGGGCGATTGGGGACATCACCAGTACGATCTCCGAAATCAATGAATCCGCAGGCGGAATTTCCCAGTCCGTCTCCCAGCAATCAGACGCGACAAACGAGATTACGGTTTCCGTGACACGCGCCTCTGACGGCACCGGTGAAGTGGCGCAGCGAATTGTCAGCATGGCCAAGAATGCAAGCACGGCAGGAGAAAATGCCTCCAGGCTGCTGGGTTCCTCAAAAGATCTCGCGCTCCAGGCTGACCAGCTGAAAACACAACTGGACACCTTCCTGAACTCCATCCGGGCGGCCTGATCTCAAGGTGCTGGGACAACCGTGTTGTTCAAAACAGGATCGCCTGATTGTTTTTGATCATGGCATTGAGGATGGCGAGGCGTTTCCGGCGGCAGCGATGAGGATTGGCGCAAGGACGACAACGAACACAGACCAGATGGCGTCATCGGCAACAAAGTGCCTGTGGATCTGATGAAATCAGAACACGCGGCCAGCCCGTGTTCCTGATGCTGTCCGGCAAACTCTCGAGCATCGGGCGACAAGTCTGTCTTTGGGGTATGTTGGTATAACGCGCTTAGGTTTTTTCCAACCCGAGGCCGTGCTTTTGCGCCTGCCTGACGCTACAAGGCAGACGCGGACCAAAGCCAAAATCAAAAATGGCGCTTCTCAATCAGTCAAATTTCATAAGCATAAGTCTTTGACAGTCAGGCCGGCCTTGCGACTGATCGCGCGCGATCCTGCGAGGGGGGGCGGCCATAAGCCTTGCGATAGGCTGCGGCAAAAGCGGGCTGTGAGCTGTAGCCGCACCAGTCCATGATCGTGGCCATGCTCAGTCGCGTGTCCAGTATGAGACGGCGTGCCAGATCAAGCCGGATGTTCCGGTAACATTGCATCATGGACAGCTTCATGCTGTTGTGAAACTGTCTTTGCAGCTGCCGGGTCGACAGACCGACGAGCAACGCGATCTGATCTGCGTCCAAGGGATCAGCAATATGGCTTTCCATCAATTCGATCGCCGCTTCAACCGCTGCCGGTAGAGCGCCGTAGCGGCTTTTGACGCTGGCTTGCTGCGGCGCATCGGGGCTGCGTATCTCGGTCTGGATGAACCAATCACTGATTTTGCGCGCAAAATCAGTGCCGTGATCCTTTGCAATTATGGCGTACATCATGTCCAGCGGCGCTGTCCCGCCAGCACAGGTATATCTGTCGCGGTCAATCACATAGAGCCGCCGCTCGGCGACCAGATTGGGATAGATTTCCTGCATCGCGTCCAGATGATGCCAATGCAGTGTAAAGCGCCGCTCTTGAAGCAATCCGGCTGCCGCCAAAATCGCAGCACCGCCGGAAATACCGCCGAGGGCCACGCCTTGCCGGTCCAGCTTGTGCAGCCAGGCAAACAGATTGGGGTTGCGAAAGCTCAGCGGTTCGCCCCCCGCCACGACAAAGACCATGTCCAGCGGGCCCGTTTCCTTCGCAAACCCTCGCGTGTCAAAGCGCGCACCCAGAGACGAGGCCGCAGAGCTTTCGAACAAAGACAGGGCCTGAATGCCGTATATCTCTTGCCCGGCGAAGAGGTTCGCGGCCCTCAGCGGCTCCATTGCCGCAGCGGTGGACATCAGGGCAAACCCATCCAGCAGGACAAAGCCAAGATGTTTCTTTTTCGAATATGGCTGATTCACGACTGAATATGTCCCGATAGCGTTAGAGCGCAGTCTGCGCAAGACCATAGGATGCGTCAACCGATAGGGAGCCATCAGTATGACCTTCTCAGGATTCCGCGTCCTCAAAGAGGCTTTGACCGGACATAAGGGCTGGAAACCGCTTTGGCGTGATCCCGTACCACAGGACCATTATGACATCGTCATTATTGGTGGCGGCGGGCATGGTTTGGCCACCGCCTTCTATCTGGCCAAGGTCTTTGGCATGGCCAGGGTCGCGGTGTTGGAAAAGGGGTGGCTTGGTTCGGGCAATATCGGACGCAACACCACAATCATCCGCTCCAACTACCTTCTGGAAGGCAATCAGCCGTTTTATGAGTTCTCCATGCAGCTCTGGGAACATCTGGAGCAAGAGCTGAATTTCAATGCGATGGTCAGCCAGCGGTCAATCATCAACCTGTTCCACAGCGATGGCCAGCGCGACGCCTATCGGCGGCGCGGCAATGCGATGCATCTGTCCGGCGCGGGCGGACGGATGATGGATCAGAACGAATTGCGCAAGGTTGCGCCTTTTCTGAACTTTGACAATGCGCGCTTTCCGATCAAAGGCGGGC
Organism: Roseibium sp. AWQ4_254; assembly: GCF_056161025.1. Taxonomy (NCBI): domain Bacteria; kingdom Pseudomonadati; phylum Pseudomonadota; class Alphaproteobacteria; order Hyphomicrobiales; family Stappiaceae; genus Roseibium; species Roseibium sp. AWQ4_254. The sequence goes on along the minus strand of NZ_JBSWYH010000008.1, from coordinate 16,737 downwards.
TCTGCCAGGATCGGGCCGGCACCGCCCGGCATGATGGCGTGGCCTGGGGCTATGCACGCGCGGCGGATCAGCGGGGCGTTGATCTGATCCAGAATTGCGAGGTCACCGGATTCCGCATTGAGGCGGGGCGCATCAAAGGTGTGGAAACAACCCGCGGGTTTATTGCCGCAGGCAAGATAGGCGTTGCTGTGGCGGGCTCTTCCTCGCGCGTAATGGCGCAGGCGGGACTGCGCTTGCCACTCGAAAGCCATGTGCTGCAGGCTTTTGTCAGTGAAGGGCTAAAGCCGACGATCCCGGGTGTGATCACCTTTGGGGCCGGGCATTTCTATGTGAGCCAGTCGGACAAGGGCGGGCTTGTCTTTGGCGGTGACATTGACGGCTATAATTCTTATGCACAGCGCGGCAATCTGCCGGTGATTGAAGATGTCGCCGAAGGCGCGATGGCCCTGATGCCCATGCTGGGCCGGGCGCGGCTGCTGCGCAATTGGGGGGGGATCATGGATATGTCCATGGACGGTTCACCCATCATAGACCGCACACATATTGACGGGCTCTATCTGAATGCGGGCTGGTGCTACGGCGGTTTCAAGGCAACGCCTGCCTCTGGATATGCCTTTGCCCATCTGCTGGCCACAGACAGGCCCCACGAAACCGCCACGGCCTATCGTCTGGACCGGTTCCAAAGTGGCCATGTCATCGACGAAAAGGGCGTTGGCGCCCAGCCCAATCTGCACTGAGGTTCCCATGCTGATCCCCCACCCTCTGCTTGGTCTGCGCGATGCGCAGGAGTTTACGTATCTTGGTGATGCCTCGCTGATGGCCCGGCCTGATCCCGAGGCCCCTGATGCCGAGGCTCTCTTTAGCGACTATGTCTTTTTGCGCGACAACCCGGCGGGCGTCCATCAGGAGTTGTGGTTTCATGAGCAGGGCGATCGCAGCTGGCTGGTGGTGACGCGTGACACAGTCACGCATGAGATTTTGGGCGCAGAACTGGCTTCCAACATGAAAAGGGTATCCGCATGACCCGACTTGCTGGCGGTCTGATCGACCGCAGCCAGACGCTGAGTTTCCGGTTCGATGGCAAGACGATGCAGGGTCATGCCGGCGATACGCTGGCGTCGGCCCTGCTGGCAAATGGCGTGCAGCTGATGGGACGGTCCTTCAAATACCACCGTCCCCGTGGCGTGTTCAGTGCCGGATCGGAAGAGCCGAATGCACTGGTGACTTTGGGCCGCGGTGCGCAGTCAGACCCCAACACCCGCGCCACCATGGCCGAGCTGTTCGACGGGCTGGAGGCGCGCAGTCAGAATTATGCAGGTTCTCTTGATCATGATCTGATGGCAGTCAATGACCTGCTTTCGCCGTTTCTGTCCGCAGGTTTCTACTACAAGACCTTCATGTGGCCGCGTGCGTTTTGGGAAAAACTGTATGAGCCTGTCATCCGCCGGGCTGCGGGGCTCGGCGCCCTGTCTATGTTGCCAGACCCGGACGCCTATGGTCGCGGTTTTCTACATCCCGATCTGCTGATTGTTGGCGGCGGGGCCGCAGGGTTGATCGCAGCTTTGACCGCCGGACGCGGCGGGGCGGACGTGGTTCTGGCGGACGAGGATTTCCGTTTGGGCGGGCGGCTACTGGTTGAAGGCGGTGTGCTGAACGACCAGCCCGCGGCGCTGTGGGTGCAAAACGCCCTGGAGGAATTGGAAAGCCTGCCAAATGTGCGCATCCTGACGCGCACCACCGTGTTTGGCACCTATGACCACGGTATTTTCGGTGCGGTCGAGCGAGTCTCGGATCACCTCGCCACCTCTCTGCCTTTGCGGCAGACCTTGTGGAGGATCACCGCAAAGCAAGCCATTCTGGCAGCGGGCGCGACCGAGAGGCATATCCCCTTTGCCGACAATGACCGGCCTGGCGTGATGCTGGCCGGGGCAATGCGCGCCTATGCCAACCGCTGGGGCGTGACTGCGCAACGGGATGCGGCCGATCCGGTCGCGATCTTCACAAATGGCGATGACGGCCATCGTAGCGCGGCCCAGCTTGCCGCGCTTGGCGTGCCCGTTCTTGGGGTGATTGATCCGCGCGAGGATGCGCCAAACCTTGGCGGTTATGAAACATTTTCAGGCGCACGGATCACCGGCACAAAGGGTCGTAAAGGTCTGAGCGCGATTGAGGTTACACGCAACGGCTGTTCCGACTGGATGCCGTGCGGAGTGCTCGGAGTCTCGGGCGGGTGGAACCCGAACCTGCATCTTGCGTCTCATCACCGGGGGCGGCCGGTTTGGGATGAGGCACGGCTTGCCTTTGTGCCGCCGGCGGATGGTCCGAAAGGCATGCTGATTGCTGGCGCCGCGCGGGGAGAGGGCTCAACGGCTGCGGCCCTGCTGGATGGTCAGCGTGCGGCCAGGACTGCTCTGGAGCAGTTGGGGCGTAGCACGCAAACCGCACCCTTGCCCGAGTGTTCGGATGAGGAAAGCACGCAAACCGCGCTGTGGCATGTACCGGGCAAACGCCGCGCTTGGGTTGATTTCCAGAATGACGTTACCGTCAAAGACATCCAATTGTCCCATCAAGAGGCCATGCGCCCTGTTGAGCATCTGAAACGCTGGACCACGCTGGGCATGGCCACGGATCAGGGCAAGACCGCCAATGTGACCGCGCTTGCCGTCATGGCCGAGCTGACGGGCAAAACCATTCCCGAAACTGGCACGACAATCTTTCGCCCTCCCTATACCCCGGTCTCTCTGGGGGTGCTGGGCGGCGGCGATACCGGCGCAAATTTCCGTCCACGCCGCCTGACGCCGACCCATTACTGGGCCGAAGCACAGGGGGCTGTCTTTGTCGAGGTTGGGCAATGGATGCGCGCGCAATGGTTTGCGCAGCCGGGCGAGACTCATTGGCGTGAAAGTGTCGACCGCGAGGCGAAGTCCGTGCGCGCCTCTGTCGGGATCTGTGACGTGACCACTTTGGGCAAGATTGATGTCCAGGGCGCGGATGCGGGTACCTTCCTCAACCGTCTGTATTGCAATCAGATGGCCACGCTGAAAGTGGGACGGGTCCGCTATGGGCTGATGCTGCGCGAGGATGGCCATGCCTATGACGATGGCACCGCGGCGCGCCTGGCCGAGAACCATTATGTCGTTACCACCACCACAGCAAATGCTGGTCTGGTCTATCAAAGGATGGAATTTGCGCGGCAATGCCTGTGGCCGGAACTGGACGTTCATCTGATATCGACCACCGATGCCTGGGCGCAAATCGCTGTGGCCGGACCGAATTCACGAACGCTGCTTTCCCGGCTTGTGGACGGGTTTGATCTGTCCAATGAAGCGTTTCCCTTTATGGCTTGCGCTGAGCTGACGGTCTGCAATGGTTTGCGGGCGCGGCTGTTCCGCATCTCATTCTCTGGCGAACTGGCCTACGAAATCGCCGTGCCTGCCCGCTATGGCCATGCGCTGATGGCACGGCTGATGGAGGTGGGCGCAGATCTGGAGGTCACGCCTTATGGAACCGAGGCGCTTGGCGTCTTGCGCATTGAAAAGGGTCATGCCGCAGGCAATGAGCTGAACGGCCAGACCACGGCGCAGATGCTTGGGCTAGGCCGCATGGTGTCGCAGAAGAAGGATTCGATTGGCGCGGTCATGTCTCGCCGGGACGGTTTGGCCAAGGACACCAGGCGCTTGGTCGGCCTTAGACCTGTGACGCAAGGGCAGAGTGTCGTGCCGGGCGCGCATCTGTTTGCCAAAGGAGACCCTCAAGATATGGCGCATGATCAGGGCTGGATAACGTCGGCAGCCTTTTCGCCCCATATGGGCACCTCTATCGGTCTGGGTTTTCTACAGCGAGGGGATGAACGGATGGAGGAAGAGATCATTGCGGCCAATCCGATAGAGGGCACATCCACCCGCCTGCGCGTGGTCTCGCCGCATTTCATCGATCCGGAAGGAGCACGTCTTCGTGACTGATCCGAAACCGATAGGCGCCTTTGGCGACACCAAGCCGCGCAGCAAGACATTGGGTGGTTATACCCTATGCGAGAATACCGACCGGGCCCTTGCCTGCTTGTCGTTGCACGCCAGCTCCTCCCGGCCCGAGCCCTTTGGGCTTCCCCTGCCCGGTCCGGGGGAGATGACGTCCGTTGCGTTCTGGATGGCCCCCGGCCAATGGATGCTTGAAAAATCCGGCGCGGCCGAGACGGATTTTGCGGCCGCGCTGCGCTCTGAAATCCCCCAGGCCTGTATCACAGAGCAAACTGATGGATTTGTGTGCCTCGACATACAGAGCGCGACCTCCGGCGATAGTGTCGCGCTGCTGGAACGGCTGATCAACCTGCCACCGGAAGCGACCTATCCGGGCCGCGCAGTCCGCACCGCAATTGAGCACATGACCGCCTTCGTCCTGCGGCGCAGTGAGACGCAGATCAGTGTGCTGGCCATGCGCTCGGTCGCCGGATCACTCTGGCACGCGCTAGAAACTGCCATGTCCCGGCTTGCGTCTTCCCAATAAGACGCACCGGCCCAAACGCGGCTGACGCGATTCAGCCAACGATCTTTTCTTCGGAGCAACCATGTCCAAATACTGTCTGACCGTTTCCTGTCCAACGACACGCGGCATTGTCGCGGCCATCTCGACCTTCTTGGCCGAGCATGGGTGTAATATCACAGACAGCTCACAATTCGACGATACCGAGACGCAGCAGTTCTTTATGCGCATCAGCTTCCAGTCCGAAACGGGCATCGACCGCGAGACGCTTCGAGCCAATTTCAGCGACATCGCCCAGAATTTTTCGATGGATTTCGCCGTTCACGATGAAGACGAAAAGATGAAGGTCGTCATTATGGTCAGCCGCTTTGGCCATTGCCTGAACGACTTGCTCTATCGCACCCGCATCGGCGCTTTGCCGATCGAGGTTGTTGCGGTCATCTCGAACCATATGGAATATCAAAAGCTGGTGGTGAACGCGGATATTCCGTTTCACTGTATCAAGGTGACCCCTCAGAACAAACCGCGGGCCGAGGCCGAGATCATGCAGGTGGTCGAGGAAACTGGCGCCGAACTGGTGGTTCTGGCGCGCTATATGCAGATCTTGTCAGACGATATGTGCCAGCGCATGTCGGGGCGGATTATCAATATTCACCACTCTTTCCTGCCATCGTTCAAGGGGGCCAATCCCTATAAGCAAGCGTTTGAGCGCGGGGTCAAACTGATCGGCGCGACCTCGCATTATGTCACGGCAGATCTGGATGAAGGTCCGATTATCGAGCAGGACACAGTGCGCATTACCCATGCGCAAAGCGCGGCGGACTATGTGTCTTTGGGCCGCGATGTGGAAAGTCAGGTGCTGGCTCGCGCCATTCATGCCCACGCCAATCATCGGGTCTTTCTGAATGGGAACAAGACCACCGTCTTTCCGGCAAGCCCTGGTTCCTATTCGTCCGAAAAGATGGGTTAGCGCACGATGCTCCAGAGCGCCCGGCCTTAAAACCTGAGACACGAATGGGCTGCCATACCTGCGGTAGCCTCAGGACATTCGTGTCAAAGACCAATTCAGGTTAAAGACCGGATGCTCAAGAGATCTTTCAGCTCCCACCTTCCGCCGTTTTGCGGACTGTGGAGGGAGATATGCCGAAAAATTCGGAAAAAGAATAAGAGAAATACGATCCAGATCTGAACCCTGTCGCAATGGCAACGTCAATCAGCGACAGATTGCTGTGCTGAAGCAAATCCCGCGCCTGCTCGAGCCGGCGGGTTTTGCAATAGCGTGCCGGCGTCATGCCCAGATGTTTCTGGAACAACCGTTCAAGCTTTCTGCGGCTGGCCCCCACTGCGCTGGCCAGATCGTCTGGCGGAATGGGGTGCTCCATATTCTCTGCGATGAGCGTCACCGCTTTGCGGATTTGCTGCGGCGCGGTTTCATCCAGCAGCGCCGATCCATGGGACTGCATGACCAGATTGTTGCGTATTCGGTCCAGTTGTAGCTGGTTGGCAACCGAATGGACCAGCCAGGTTTCATGTTCGCGGGCGATGATCTCCATCATCAGATCAAAAGAAGACATGCCTCCCGCGCAGGTCATGATTTGTCCGTCGATTTCATAGATCGCATCAGACAGTTCGATATCGGGAAACTCCTCGTGAAAGGCTGGTTTGCCCTCCCAGTGGATGGTTGCGCGTTTCCCGGTCAGTAGTCCTGCGCGCGCCAGAAAGATTGTTCCCATAGAGATCGCGCCCATCGTCACGCCCGCCGCGAACCTGCGGCTGAGAAAGGCGGAAAGCCGGGTTTGATTGGCCGCTTCCAATCCCAAACCTGCACAGACAAAGCAATAATCCGGCACTCCCCCGGACCCCAGCTGCGCCCCATTTTCCAACACGAGCCCGTTGGAGGCACGGATGGCTGCGCCTGCTTCGGCGACGACGCGCCAGTCATAGGCGGTCTGGCCCGCCATTCGGTTGGCGACCCGCAAAGGTTCAATGGCGGCAACCACAGAGAGCATGGAAAAATCATCCAGCGCTACAAATTCAAACCGGGCCGGTTTGATCCTGGGGTTGGAGTGCGTTTGTTTAGGGGCGATTGCAGGCTCCGCTGGGCAATTGAGGCTGTTTGGCAAGAGAGTTTGCCCTTTATAACATCCCGCTCCTGAGAGGGTAATACATAGCGTAATTTGGGCGGTCACTCTTCTTCCATGCCTCTTGGGGCGTGTGCCAAGACCCCGCTTTAGAGGCGTAAGAGAGTGGCCGCCGGAATTACACTATGTATCAGGCAGGCGATGATGCCGCGTTTATCCAGGAAACTTGAGGGTGACATCCGATTTTGGTTTGGAACAGCATGCCAGAATAAAACCCTGCGCAACCTCACGCTCCGACAACCCGCCGTTCTGGGTCATCTCCACCTCGCCGGAGAGCAGTTTGAGCTTGCAGGTGCCACATTGACCGGCACCGCAGCCTGTCGGGACGCGCAGGCCCTGCATGCCCAAGGACTGGGACAGATTCAGAGCGTGCGCCACCGGCACCTCTTTGCCGCGCAGATGGGCGGTGAAGCTGCTCGCTTGGCCGCTTTCCTCCGTCTTTGGCGCAGACCTGATCGGAGCGGGCGCAGACGCCGCGCCGAAACTCTCGGTCAGAAAGCGCTTTGGATCCCCCCCTTCGGACCGATAGATTTGGCCAATCTGAGTCATGAATCCCTCGGGTCCACAGCAAAAGGCCGTACGCCGCGCCAGATCCGGGATCATGGCGCGCAGCATGGCGCGGTCTGGTCGTCCGCGATAGCCGCGCCAGCCCTGGAGGGCATCCGCCTGTGTGACACAGTCATACAGCTTCAGATTGGGCAACTGTAAAGATATATCGGCAAGTTCCTGCGTGAACAGCAAGTCCTCCGCCGTCCGGGCGACCTGAAGCGCGATCACATCCACCGTTTCTCGCCGCTCCGCAAGCCAGCGCAACATCGACATCATCGGCGTAAATCCACTGCCCCCACCGATCAGCACAAGTGGAGCGCCGGGATGTGTGATCAAGCCAAACCGTCCAAAGGGACCACGTGCCGTCAACCGGTCTCCTTCTGTCAATGACTGATGCATCCACCGGGTCGCGTGGCCGGTCTGAACGGCCTTGACGGTTATGCTGACACGTTTCAGATCGGTCCCGGCCGAGCAAATCGTGAATGTTCGCGTCACTTCACCATCGGGCATCGGCAGACGCAAGGCCAGCGCCTGACCGGGGTGGTGACGTAGCGGACCGTTTTCCATCTCAAATTCAAAGGTTACAATATCTGCTGTTTCTTGCTTGCGACGCCGCAAAACAAGCATCACATCCCCAATTGGACAAACAGGCACCGAAGGTTTGGGAAAAGGCAGATGCTGATCGTGCTGGTACAATGTCACGAAAGGTTACTCCGCCGCCAACAGAGCCTGTTGTGACTGGTCTAACCACGTGTCCAATGTGCCACGATACCAGTTCAGGAAATTCAAAATCATAAATTCGGAAACCTCCGAATAAGGGCCGGGTTCATAACCAGGAGAACGGGTGCCCCGCTGGTTTTCTTCTGCCAGACGCTTATCCTGCGCGTTCGTCTCGATCCAGACATGAGACAGATGCTCTGGATCATAATCCCAGCCCTCGACCGCATCTTCATGTACACACCAAGTCGTGCGTATCTCGGTTTTGTCAGGACCCAGAGGCAATATACGGAAATGGATGGTCATTTCCGACAAGACATGATGCCAGTTATTCGGCACCCGAAAGGCACGAACAGATCCGAGATCCGGTTCTGTCAGATCCCCCAGCAGCTTTTTGCAGGCCAGCTCTCCATCCATGGTCATAGAGCGCGCGCCTTTGCGGAAGGGTAGGCGGATGCAGCGGAACTCTGCCCCGCCATCGGCAGGGGCATGAGGCAGACCAAGCGCGTCCCAATCGCGGGCTTTCTGTTCCATCAGGTCAAACTCGTCCCCGAACCGGGCGTCGTCCGGCAGGGCCATTTCGACCAGAGAGACCAGCAATTCAGGGTGGTTGCCCGCACAGTGATAGCACTCGCGATTGTTCTCGATCACCAATTTCCAATTGGCTTCTTCGACGATGACCGATTCACGCACAATCTTGGTGCGTCGGGGATCATGCGGTTGGATATAGGGTGTGATCCCGGCGCGAAACCGCTCAATGTCCGGCGGTGTCTCGGCCAGGCTGATATAGAGCAACCCCTCCACAGAGGTGACATGCACCGGTTTGAGAGGGAATTTTGCAGGATCAAAATTCTCGCCCATAAATCGTGTGCTAATCAGTGCACCGTTCAGGTCATAGGTCCATTGGTGATAAGGGCACACCAACCGGTTCGTATGCCCCCGCTCCTTGGGACACAGCCGCGAGCCGCGGTGGCGACATGCGTTGTGATAGGCGCGGATCACGCCCTCTTCGTCCCTCAAGACAATCACCGGCGCATCGTGAACGGTGAGCGTGATATAGTCACCGGCATTGGGAATTTCACATTCCGGCCCTGCAAACAGCCACTCTTTGTAAAACACAGCTTCGATATCCGCTGCGAAAATGTCGGGGTCATTGTAAAACGCACTCGGAAGAGAATATCCGTCCCGACATCTTTCCAATTCCGCACGTAGGAAGGTGGTGTCTATTGGGCGTGGCATATGGGCTCTCCAGATTTTGATGTGCCTATCAAGATCGCCCGGCTGCTGGACCGTTTCTTTAGAAATAGCGCCAAACTTCTCTGAAATATCTCCGGGCCTGCTGTTTTTCGGGCGGCTTCTCATTCCAGCCTGCCGTTATATTGAAAATATTTGGCGGAAATCCTGAGGGGCGGTGGCGCATGCCCCCTAAGGTTTATGGAAACGTATCTGTAGCCCACTTAAAAACTCTAGCTGGAGTCCTCATGTCCTTCCCTCAAAGCACCCCCTACCTTGTCATCGGCGCAGGTATTCACGGCCTGTCCACTGCGCTCCATCTTGCCAAGCGGCTGAAGGCCACAGGCAAGGGCACCGGCGCAGATATTCTGGTGGTGGACAAGACAGGGATTGCGGCGGGTGCCTCTGGTATTGCCTGCGGTGTGGTGCGCAACAATTATTTCCAACCGGCGATGCGTGAACTGATGGCGCATTCCGTGTCCCATTGGGAGGCGAATGCCGAAGCATTCCAATATAACCCGGTCGGCTATATGCAAATTTCGGCCGAAAGCATGCATGAGGATGTGGCGCAAATTTACCGCGAGCAGCAGGCGATTGGCTATGAGTCCAGCTTTATCGAAGGTACAGCCGATTGCGATGCCTATATGAAAGAGATCTTCTCGGACTGGCGGGCACAGAACATCACATCGGTCCTGCATGAAAAACGTGGTGGTTATGCGCACAACGCGGCTGCGATCTATGCGCTGGCAAAGATGGCCGAGGAAGAGGGCGTGCGCATCCTGACCGGGGTTACAGTGACGGGGCTCAAGGGGGCGAACGGGTCCTCCTCTGCGATCGCTGGAGTTGAAACGGATAAGGGCCTTATTGCCTGCGACTATCTGGTGGTCGCCGCGGGTCCTTGGGTCCGGGATTTCTGGACCATGGCCGAGCTGCCCGCGCGTATTTCGGTCAAGAGTGCCTCTGGCCAAATGCATTCAGACATTCCCATGTGGAAATTCTGGCAGCTCGAAGAAGGGGTTCTGCGGGTCGATCCGGAAAGCTTCAAAACCAACGACGGCAAGTTGCCGCCGGTGATTCATGTAGACACGGACGCGCCGCTATATTCGGACGTGGACGGTTCTCTCATCACCGAAGAGATGTGGGGTATCTACTACAAGCCGGACTTCAACTTTGGTGGCATTCAGGGCGGAGCGATGCCCTACAAGGTCGACAAGCCTGCCGATGAGGTTGAGATTGATCCTTATGGCCCTTCCTCGCCTGAATTTGTCTCTTCTCCGGAATTTGCGCATATGTGGGTCTCGGCCCTTGCGCATTGCAATGAACGGTTTTCCGGCACAATGCCCAAGTACCACAAAGAGCCATCGGGCGGCGTCGGGTGTTTTACGCCGGACAGTTTCCCTGTGTTCGACGTGTTTCGCGAAAACTGCTACATCATTGCAGACAGCAATCACGGTTACAAAATGATTGGTGTGGGTGAACTGGTGGCCCAAGAAATGACAGGTGGCACCTCGGCTCTGCTGGAGCCATTCCGCTTCGACCGCTATGAAACGGGCAAGCTGCACCCGGTTTCGAACAGCCCCTATCCCTGGAGCTGAACCTTCCAAGACAAAGAGAGCGCCGCGCCCGGGGCTATTCCATAAGCCCCGGCAACTCGCGAAGCATCAATTGCGGCATCAGTGTGCGGACCGTCGGCATGGTCTGGCGTTCCCGAACCACATCCGCATAGTTGACCTCCGCCTGAATCAGGGCCTCGCCAGAATCGGCCTGCGCCAGTTTGGACCCATCGGGGCCAAAGATCGACGACCCGCCCCAGAACCTCATGTCCTGATGCGCCCCGGTCCAGTTGGTCATTATGATCGGCAGACCATAGGTCATCGCCGCATAGCTGCACACAATGCCCCAGCCCTTTTCATTGGAAAATCCGCCGCCAGTGCCCTCGATCGTCGAGGCGATGGGCAGTGCCAAAACTGTGGTTTCGCGCATAGCGGAGAGGTAGAGCTGGCCGGGGTCCCAACTGTCGGCACAAATCATGCCGCCGCAGGTCCAGTGCCGGTCCAGATCCAGCGTCATTGTACGTTTGCCTGCGGTAAAGTATTTGCCCTCATCCAACCGGCCATAGGTGGGCAGGTTAATCTTGCGATAGACCTTTTTGATTTCTCCTTGAAAGAGCCAGGCCAAGGAATTGTAAAAATGACCCGCCTTGCCCTTTTCGACAAATCCGACAACGGTGCAAATATCTTTGCATTTCTGCGCCAGGGTTTGCAGGAGCCGGTCATCCGCCCAAATGCCGGATTTCTGCACGGCGTTGCCATCTGCAGGATATCCCGTAAGCGAGGTTTCGGGAAAAACCAGCAAATCCATCCGAGCATCCGATGCTTCTTCGATAAAGGCCAGATGTTTGTGAAACAGCACATCGGGGCTTTCAGGCACATGTTCGATCTGTGCACTGGCGCATCGCAAGACATCGCGGTGGATCATCTCCGTCTCCTAATGTTGCAAACTGCCCCCCGGGGAGCGGCTGTGCCCCGGGGGGGAGGGTTTAGCCTAGCAAACCGCTTTCGTTAAGGAACTCAGTTGCAACCTCTTCGATGCTTTTCTTGTCAACATCCACCCGGCTATTCAAGTCTTGCATGGTTTTGTCGGACAGTTTCGCGGAGATTGCATTCAGCAAATCGCCCAATTCGGGATGCGCGTCCAGCACCTCGGTGCGAATAGTCGGTGTCAGTGCGTAGTTCGGGAAAAACCCCTTGTCATCGTTCAGCACCTTGAAATCAAAAGCGGCGATTCGGCCATCGGTGGCAAAGACCAAACCCGCATCCACCTGACCATCCTTCAGTGCGGGATAGATCAAACCGGATTGCATCGGGGCCAGATTGCGGCGGCTGGTTTCAAATCCATAAGCCTTTTCCAAGCCTGGCAGACCATCTGGCCGCTTGGGAAACTCCGCATTCACACCAAGCTTTAGCGAGGTGCCTTCGTTAAACGCAGCGGCAAGATCAGACAGGGTGGTCAGCCCCTTGTCATCAGCGGCGCGCACCGCCAGGGCATAGGTGTTGTTCGCTGCCGACGCGTTCAGCCATGTGATCCCTTTGGCCGCATCCAGTTCTTTGACCTTGGCATAGGTTTCGTCCGCACTCAGCTTATCGGTTACCTTATTAAAGGTGACCAGCGACGTGCCGGTATATTCCCAGTAAATATCCACCTGACCGTTCTCTTGCGCAGCGCGCAGAACGCTGGTTCCCATGCCATCCAGCTTTTCCGTGTCAAAGCCCTTTGCGTCAAGAAACTGATGCGTAATTTCCGCCATCAGCAGCTGCTCGGTAAAGTTTTTGCCGCCCACTTTCACCGTGGTGTCGGCTTGTGCAGGGCCTGCCAGAACGGCAATCAAGGCAGTGGCTGCGCATAAGACTGATTTGAACATGTTTGGTCCTCTGTTAGGTTTATGTTTGTTAGGGCCGCAAAGGGTTCACCCCTCGCGGAATAAGCCAGAACTGCGCTCTGGCAAGCGCCCAGTCGGCGAGCATCGCCAAAAGGGCGACGGGAATGGCACCAGCAAGGAGCATTTCCATCTCGTTCAGATCAATGCCGGTAAAGATCAGTTCCCCCAACCCACCACCACCGATGAGAAAAGCCAGAGGAACCGTGCCGACATTGATCGCCACTGCGGTGCGGATGCCAGCGAACATCACAAACAGCGCATTTGGCAGTTCAACCGACCACAGAATATGCAAAGGTGTCATGCCCATGCCGGTGGCGGCCTCTTTGAGCGGGGCGGGGACTTCGCGCAGCCCCTGAAAGACATTGCGGACAATCGGCAGGAGTGTTGCCACCCACAGGCCAAAGATCGCCGGAATCGTGCCGATGCCCAAAAAGGTGATCGAAAGCGCCAGCAGCGCCAGGGTGGGGATGGTCGTACCGATATTGAAAACTTGCAGCAGGGTCTCTGCATAGGTTTTCATCCAGTCCCGGCTCAGCAAAATTCCTACGGGAACCCCCACCAAAATCGCCAAGGCGGATGAGACCAGAACAAGGTAAATATGCTGGCCGGTCAGGTAGATGATATCATCGCTATAGTTCCGCCACAGATCGCCGAAAAAACCGCGCTCTCCGATCATGATGCCAAAGGTCAGCACGCAGCCCAGGCCAAAGGCAATAGCTGTTCTGATCTGGTCGGGAAGGAGCGTGCCTCGCGCGCTCATAGTACCTCCGCCGCGTCCGGAGGCATTGCCGAGTCGCGATATGTCGCTCCCAAGGCATGTGAAATCGCACGCTGCGTGATCGAGCCCTGAAAGAACCCTTCATCATCCACACAGGCCAGCCAGGTTGTATCATAGCGGAACATCTTGGACACCGCAGTGCGCAACTCGTCCTTGACGTTGACTGTAGTGGGCAAAGCCTGGTGATGCTCTTCGACCTGACCATTGAGATCTTTGATATCGTTCAGATGCAGAAAGCCGCGCGCGCGCCCCTTTGGGCCAACCATGACGATATTCTTGTGACCGGCCTCTTCCATAAGGTGGCGCGCCTTGGCCAGATTGTCATTGGCCATGACACGCACCTGCTCGCCATACATGACCTCTCCGACACTCAGCAGGCTCAGCCGTTTCAGGGTTCGGTCCGAGCCAACAAAGCTGGCGATGAAATCATTGGCAGGGCGGGCCAAAAGGTCATCCGGGCTGTCATACTGTTCCAGCTTCCCATCCCGGAAAATCGCGATCTTGTCGCCCATCTTGATGGCCTCATCAATGTCATGGCTGACAAAGGCAATGGTCTTGCGGATTTCCTTTTGCATCTTCAGGAACTCGTCCTGAATGACCGTCCGGTTGATCGGATCAATCGCGCCAAAGGGTTCGTCCATCAGCAACACAGGCGGGTCCGCAGCAAGGGCGCGGATTACACCCACCCGTTGCTGTTGACCGCCGGAAAGCTCTTTGGGATAGCGTTTTAGAAAAATTGCGGGGTCCAGATTGACCATCTCCAAAAGCTCTCCCGCGCGGCGGCGCGACGTGGTTTTGTTCCACCCCAGCAGATCAGGAACCACGCAGATGTTTTCTTCGATCGTCATATTGGGAAACAGACCGATTTGCTGGATCACATAGCCAATGTTCCGTCGCAATTCGATCGGGTTGAGGCTGTCGGTATCGCGGCCCGCCACCCAGATCTTGCCCGAGGTTTTGGGTATCAATCCGTTGATCATCTTGAGCGTTGTGGTCTTGCCGCAGCCCGACGGGCCCAGCAGGACGCAAATCTCGCCCTCTGGGACATTCATCGAAACCTGATCGGCCGCGATCACGCTGGGTCCGCCCGGGATGTCAAAAACCTTTGAGAGTTTTTCAAGCTTTATCACGATAATATCTTCGAACTTGTCAGACCCTGGCGGTAGAGCCAGACGGTGGTGTGAGACGGTTTTGCACCCACATCAGCGCATAATCCGCCGCGATTGCCAGCAGTGAGACCATGAGCGCGCCGGTGACCAACTGCCTGGGATCGGATTGGGAAATCCCGCGCGAAATGAACACCCCCAGCCCGCCCGCGCCGATATAGGCGGCAATTGCGGTAATCCCGATATTCATCACCACCGCGATACGTACACCCGCCATCACCACGGGGACTGCCAGCGGGATTTCCACCCGCGCGAGCCGTTGAACCGGCGTCATGCCCAAACCGCGTGCCGCTTCGCGCAGCGCGGGGTCGACATTGGAAATGGCGGTGTAGGTGTTGCGGATGATTGGCAGCTGGGAATAGAGCAACACCGCAATTACCGCTGGCAGATAGCCCACACCCTGTCCGATGACTGACAGGATAGGGATCATCAAGCCAAATAATGCGATAGACGGAATCGTCATGATGATCGAGGCGATATAGAGCACCATATCCGCCGCCCGTTGATTGAGCGTGATCAAAATGCCAATCGGTACCCCTGTGAGGATCGCCAAACCGATCGCCACGGCAACGATCGAAAGATGCTGAAAGGTTCTTTCAGCAATCACATCAAGGTTTTGGCTTATGAAAGTCAAAACGTCCAAATCGTGTTCCCCATGGCTCGCATCCAGAGTGTTTTGTTTTTGTCTGGTAGACGATGCGTTAGACCAAAGCTGTCGCGACTTACGGTTCCTAATTTTCGAATGCGCGGCAAAGTTTGTCGTCTCCGCGTCGGCTGCGCGCGATGATGTCCTGAAACCGTCAAATCAGGTTCCCTGAGCAGTGTTGGAGGTGCCACGATTTGGCGGATTGTGCTGCCCGGAGGTGGGCCTGTCCCGGATTTGTACCGCGCCTTTGACTTGGTATTTTGCCACAAAGGAGACTGTTCACGGCATCACGTCACGTCGCGGAGTTTCGCGCAGCGACACAGAATTTATTGCCAAAGAAACAATGTGACGGCACCGTTGTTAAACCGACTGACACAGGCACAGATGTAGAGGTCTTCGGAGCTGTCGGTCTTCTCGTCGATGCAACGAAGAAAGTGTCCGGCTTAATTGATCATAAGTTGGAGGTGCCCGACCTGAGACATATTTGCCAGTCCGTTCCGGAGACATGGGTAACACTTTCCGTTTTTCGGGAGGTGTCGATGCCGTGGCAAGAGGTGTCCAAAGTGGAGGAACGTCTTCGTTTCGTCGCCTGCCTGTTGGATGGCGAAGGCATGAGTTCGGTTTGCCGGGAGTTCGGCATTTCCCGCAAGACCGGTTACAAGATCTGGAACCGATATCAGCGCGATGGGATGGAAGCGCTTTGCGACCGGTCCCGCCGTCCGGTGCGTTCCGCCAACCAGCTACCTGATCAGGTTGAGCGCCTGATTGTCGCGACACGGAAGGACAAGCCGCACTGGGGCGCACGCAAGATCCGGGAGGTGTTGGTCAGGAAGCTTGCCGGCGATGTGCGCATTCCGGCGCAGAGCACGGTGCATGCGGTTCTTGACCGGCACGGCCTTGTCAGCAGAGCCCGCAAGAGGCGGCGCGCCAACAAGGCCGAAGGAACGCCGCTTTCTGCTGGACTTGCCCCCAACGATCTCTGGGCAACGGATTTCAAGGGCGAGTTCAAGCTGGGAAACCGGAACTACTGTTACCCCTTGACGGTCACCGACCACGCGTCCCGCTTTCTGCTGAGCTGCGAGGCCTTTGACTCGACGAAGGAAAAACCCGTCAGAGACTGTCCGGAATTCTGTGCCCTGGCGTGGTAGCTCTGAGATGAGGAGACCCACGTATGAGCATCGACAAAGACCTTTTGGACCAGCTGATGGAGGGGCGGTCGCCCGGTGACCTTTTTGGCAAGGACGGCGTTCTTGCCGAGCTGACCAAGGCGCTGGGGGAACGCGCCCTGAGCACGGAACTGGACGCGCATCTGACCGAGGAGCGGGCCGATCCGCCGCCCGAGGGGCAGAACAAGCCACCGAACCGGCGCAATGGCAGCAGCCAGAAGACGGTGACCACCGACAGCGGCAAGGTCGTTCTGGACATCCCCCGCGACCGCAACGGCAGCTTCGATCCGGTGCTCATCGCCAAGTACCAGCGCCGCTTCCCCGAGTTCGATACCAAGATCATCAGCATGTACGCGCGGGGCATGACGACACGGGAAATCCAGGGGCACATAGAGGAAATCTACGGCATTGAGGCCTCCCCGA